>JANYII010000265.1 GCA_025358705.1 Betaproteobacteria bacterium
TGGACGGCAAGGCCCGCCCTCAATTCGGCGAACGTGAGCGGCGCGCCGGCGCGTTCGAGCGCGGCGAGGATTTCCTCGCCGTACGTGTCGGGAAGATGCGCGGGAAGATGCGCAGGAAGGCGCGCAGGAACCCGGGCAGGAACCTGCGTGCGCTGGCGGATGGGCTTTTCGCGTTTCTTTTTTGACATGGATTGAGCGGGACTCTAAAATCCGCCCCCTTGCCGAGGTGGCGGAATTGGTAGACGCACTAGGTTCAGGTCCTAGCGGTGGCAACACTGTGGGGGTTCGAGTCCCTTCCTCGGCACCAGTATTTTAGTCCTTTTGGACGTCGCACCGGAATGGCACTGACTGCGACGATCCACACTTTCTCGATCCAGCTCTCGGACGTGGACCGCGCAGTCTACGAAGCGCTGGCGCTGAAGGTGGCGCGCCATCCCTCGGAAACCGGGGAACACCTGGTCACGCGCGTGCTGGCCTATTGCCTGGAGTACGCCGAAGGCATCGGTTTCTCGCGCGGCATCTCCGACCCGGACGAGCCGGCGCTTTCGGTGCGCGATCTGACCGGCACGCTCAAGGTGTGGATCGACATCGGCTCGCCCGAGGCGGCACGCCTGCACAAGGCAAGCAAGGCCGCGCCGCGCGTCGCCGTCTACACGCACAAGGATCCGGCGCAGATCCAGCGCCAGCTTGCCGGCGAGCGCATCCACCGCTCGGAGGCACTGGAGCTCTACGCCATCGACCGCGAGCTCATCGCCGGGCTGGTGCGGCTCCTGGAGCGCCGCATGAAGATCGAACTCTCGGTCACCGACCGCCACCTGTTCCTGTCGATCGGCGATATAACGCTGTCTGGGGCGGTGCAACGCTTCAGGCTCGAGGATCAGGAATAACGCCATGCTTTATGAACACCACAGCAGCCGCCCGATCTCTCGAGCCGCCTTCGCCCGCCGCATGCTGCGGCATGCTTCGCTGGCCCTGTTCGTAACCCTGGCCTCAATCGCCATCGGCATGGCCGGCTATATGTATTTCGAAAACCTGGCCTGGCGCGACGCGTTTCTGAACACCGCGATGCTGATGGGCGGCATGGGCCCGGTCGATCCGCCCAGGACGGACGGCGGCAAGATGTTCGCCGGGCTATATGCGCTCTACGCCGGCCTCGTGTTTCTGCTGGTCGCCGGCGTGGTGGTGGCGCCTGTCCTGCACCGCATCCTGCATCACTTCCACTGGGCGGAAAAAGAGAAGTAGCGCTCTCAGCCGGCGTCGAAGGGATGCCGGCAAACGATGGTTTCGTCCCGGTCCGGGCCGGTGGAAATCATGTCAATCGGCACGCCACACAGGACTTCGATGCGCTTGAGGTAGTCGCGCGCGGCCTTCGGCAATCCGTCGAGCGCCTTGACTCCAACGGTGCTCGCGGTCCAGCCAGGCATTTCCTCGTACACCGGCACGCAGAGCGCGAGTTCCTCGGCGCCCACCGGCAGGATGTCGCTCACCTGGCCGTCCACCTTGTAGCCGACGCAAATCTTGAGCGACTCGGCGCCATCGAGCACATCGAGCTTGGTGATGCACAAGCCCGAAACGCCGTTCAGCTGGATCGAGCGCTTCAACGCCGCCGCGTCGAACCAGCCGGTACGCCGCGGCCGCCCGGTCGTGGCGCCGAACTCCTGGCCGCGCTGGCGCAGGCGCTCGCCGACGTCGTCCGACAACTCAGTCGGGAACGGGCCCTCGCCCACGCGCGTGCTGTAGGCCTTGGTGATGCCGAGCACGTAGTGCAGGTGCATCGGCCCGATGCCGGCGCCGGCCGCCGCCGCGCCGGCGACGCAGTTGGAAGAGGTCACATACGGATAGGAACCATGGTCGATGTCGAGCAGCGCGCCCTGCGCGCCCTCGAACAGCAGGTTCTTGCCCGCCTTGTTCGCGTGGTACAGCGCGCGCGGCACGTCGGCGACCAGCGGCACCAGCCGCGGCGCCAGCGCCAGGGTCTCGTCGAGCGTTTTCTTGAAGTCGATTTCCGGCTGGTGATGCCAATTCTTCAGGACGAAGTTATGGTATTCGAGCAGTTCCTTCAATTTCTCGGCAAAGCGCTCCGGCTTGAGCAGGTCCTGCAGGCGGATCGCGCGGCGCGCCACCTTGTCCTCGTAGGCGGGGCCGATGCCCCGGCCGGTGGTGCCGATTTTCTGCGCGCCCTTCGAGTGCTCGCGCGCCTGGTCGAGCGCGGCGTGGTAAGGCAGGATCAGCGGGCAGGCTTCCGAAATGATCAGCCGCGCCACGACGTTCTTGACGCCGCCTGCTTCCAGCTCGTCGATTTCCGACAACAATGCCTGCGGCGAGAGCACCACGCCGTTGCCGATGAAGCAGTCGACGCCGCCTCGCAGGATGCCCGAAGGAATCAGGTGCAGCACGGTCTTCTTGCCGCCGATCACCAGCGTGTGGCCGGCGTTGTGGCCGCCCTGGAAGCGCACCACGCCCTGCGCGCGGTCCGTCAACCAATCGACGATCTTGCCCTTGCCCTCGTCGCCCCACTGGGTGCCAATGACGACTACATTGCGTGCGGTACGTGCCTTGGATGTCACTTTCGTTTTGCCTTTTTACGGTTTGCCACGGAAGCGATGCTTCTCAACTCAATCGAAAAACCGGTGGCCGGACGCAGCCGGCCGAACGCCTTGCCGACTTCGTCGTAGCGTCCGCCCCTCGCCACGGCACCTGCGACGCCATCGCAATAGGCGTCGAACACCACGCCGGAATGGTAGTGATAGCCGCGCAGCTCGGCGAGATCAAAACTCACCGGGATCGGGCAGGCCTTCGCCAGCGCCCGCAGGGTGGCCAGCGCCTTGTGCAAATCAGGCAGTTTCGGCAGCTTCTTCTCCGCGAGGTCAAGGACGCCTGCTCCGCCATAGAGTTCGGGCAGCAGGAGGAGCGCGGCCCGCGTCCTGGCATCCGTCCGTTTGGTCAGGATCCTCAAGGCAGGAACATCCTTCTTCTGCAAGGCCTCGAACAACTCGACTTCCAGCTCATGGCCGAGCTTCGCCGCCTGCACCAGCGAGCGGAACACCGCGACGTGCCCAACGTCCATGCGCGCGCCCCTGACGCCCGCCACCGCGAGCGCCTGGCACAGCAGTCCCTGGATTTCCAGATCGCTCTGGATGCCGGCATGGCCGAAGATCTCGGCCCCGATCTGGATCGGCTCGCGGGTCGCCGCAGGACTCGCCGGGCGCGCGTGCAGGACGCTGCCGCAATAGCACAGGCGCGTCACGCCGCTGCGGTTCAGGAGGTGGGCATCGATGCGCGCCACCTGCGGCGTGATGTCGGCGCGCACGCCCATCATGCGGCCGGAGAGCTGGTCCACCAGCTTGAAGGTGCGCAGGTCCAGGTCGTGCCCGGTGCCGGTCAGCAGCGAGTCGGTGAACTCGACCAGCGGCGGCATGACCAGTTCGTATTTCTTCTCGAAAAACAAGTCCAAGATGCCGCGGCGCAGGAGCTCGATGCGCATCGCCTCCGCGGGCAGGATGTCCTCGATGTGTTCGGGCAGTAGCCAGCGCATGGGGATGCCTCAGAACTTCGAAATATAAAGAAGTATCAGGCCGACGATCATCGAGGTCAGGCCGAAGAAGCGGATCTGCCCGTCGGAGAGCTGCATCAGGCGCTGGAAGGTCTCGCGCCAGGCCTTAGGCGCGAGAAACGGCAGCAGGCCCTCGATCACCAGCATCAGGGCGAGCGCCATGAGGAGCGTGGTGCCCATCGGGCATCATTTCCGGCCGCCGCCGGATTTTCCGGCGGAATCCCTGAGATAGCGGAAGAAGTCGGAGTTCGGTTCGACTACCATGATGTCCGACTTGTTGCGGAAGCTGGACTTGTAGGCTTCCATCGAACGGTAGAAGGAGTAGAACTCCGGATTCTGCTGGAAGGCCTGGGCGTAGATGGTCGCCGCCTTGGCATCGCCTTCGCCCTTGATCTTCTGCGCGTCGCGGTAGGCTTCCGCGAGAATCACCTCGCGCTGCTTCTCGGCGTCCGCCCGGATGCGCTCGGCTTCCGCCGAACCGGTCGAGCGCAGTTCCGAGGCCGCGCGCTTCCTTTCCGATTCCATCCTGCGGTAGACGTCGGCGCTCACGCCCTGCGGCAGGTCAACGCGCTTCAGGCGCACATCGACGATGGAGACGCCGATTTTCCTGGCATCCTGCTCCACGCGCTCGCGCACCTTGCTCATCACCTCTTCGCGCTGGCCCGATACCACTTCGTGCACCGTGCGCTTGCCGAATTCCTCGCGCAGCAGGCCGTTCACGGTCTGGCTGATGCGGCTCGCCGCGCCGCGCTCGTCGCCGACCGCGAGGTAGAACTCGCGCGCGTCCGAGATGCGCCACTTCACGAACGTGTCGACCAGCACCGGCTTGTTTTCCGAGGTAATGAAGGACTGCGGGTCCGGATCGTCCATGGTCAGGATGCGCGTGTCGACGTAGCGCACGTTCTGCACCAGGGGCAGCTTGAAGTGCAGGCCCGGCTTGGTGATGACGTCCTTCAGTTCGCCGAACTGGAACACCATCGCGTTCTGGCGCTGGTCCACCGTGAACACCATGGCGCCGCCGAGCGCGAACAGGGCGATCACGCCCGCGAAGGCGGGAACCAGGTAGCGCATCATCGCTCGCCCCTTCCCCGCTCGCGCAATGCCTCGCGCGAGCGCGGTGCCGTCTCCGGCGCCGGCGGCTGCTCGGGCGTCGCGGGAAGCTGCCGGGCCACGCCCGACTGGTCGATCACCGGCGGGGCCACCTGCTGCATCAGCTTGTCCAGCGGCAGGTAGAGGAGATTGCCGCCACCCTTGTAGTCCAGCATGACCTTCGAGGTCGAGGTGTAGACCTGCTGCATGGTGTCGATGTAGATCCGCTCGCGGGTCACCGCCGGCGCCTTGGCGTATTCGGTGAGCACCTGCTTGAAGCGCGTCGCATCGCCCTCGGCGGTGGCGATCACGCGCGAGCGGTAGCCCTCGGCCTCGAGCTTCAGGCGCTGCGCCACGCCGCGTGCCTTCGGCACCACGTCGTTGAAATAGGCCTCGCCCTCGTTCTTCTGCCGCTCGCGGTCCTGGCCCGCCTTCTGCACGTCGTCGAACGCGCTTTGCACCTGCTCCGGCGGCTGCGCGTTCTGCATGTTGACCTTGCTGATCTGGATGCCGGTCTTGTAGCCGTCGAGGATGGCCTGCATCAGCGGCGTCGCGTCGTCGGCGATCTTCTGGCCCTGGTTCAGGACCGCGTCCATCTTGCTCTTGCCCACCACCTCGCGCAGCGCGGTTTCCGCCGCCTGCAGCACGCTGTCCTCGGGCCGGCGGTTGTTGAACAGGTAGTCCTTGGCGTCGCGCACCAGGTACTGGACCGCGATCTGCACGTCGACGATGTTCTCGTCGTCGGTCAGCATGAGCGATTCCTTGGCGACCTTGGTCTTGACGGAGTTGCGATAGCCGACCTCGACGCTGCGCACTTGCGCGAGGTTGACGATCTCGTGCGACTGGAACGGCCAGGGCGCGCGCCAGTTCAGGCCCGAGCCGGTCTGCGAGGAATACTGGCCGAAGGTGAGCACCACGCCGCGCTGGCCCTCGACCACGATGTAGACACCGCTCGCCAGCCAGATCGCGACGATGATCGCGATGACGATGCCCGCGCCGCCGCCGAATTGCGCGCCCGACGGCATGCGCGACGGCGGCTCAGAGCCGGGCCGCTTGCTGCCGAAGAGATCGCTCAGCTTGCGGTTGAAGTTGCGCCAGAGCTCGTCCAGGTCGGGCGGACCCTGGTTGCCTCCGCCAGGCCCGCGGTTTCCGCCCCCGCGCCCCCAGTTAGGGTCGTTCAGCGACATTAAATGCTCAGTTCCGGAGAAGGATTTTGAGTATGGCGAGCCGGTTTTCGCAGCTGCGCCGCTTCGGCGATCGCGCCGCGCAATCCGGCCAGTCCGGCACCGCTGCGCGCGCTCACGAGAATGCGCGAAATCCTACCATATTCATCACGTTCCACGGCCGGTTGGAGTGCCGTAAGGTCTATCTTGTTCCAGACGGAGAGCTGCGGGATGTCCGCCGCGTCCAATTCGGCCAGCACCTTGTCGACATCCCCGGCTTCCCGCGCTCGCGCCGGCGAGGCGCCGTCGACCACGTGCAGCAGCAGGTCGGCGCGCACCGTCTCCTCGAGCGTCGCGCGGAACGCGGCCACCAGCCCGTGCGGCAGGTCGCGGATGAAGCCAACCGTGACGGCGAGCACCACCTGCCCCGCGCCATCCATCCAGACCCTGCGTGCGGTGGTGTCGAGCGTGGCGAACAGCTTGTCCGCGACGTAAGCGCCCGCGCTCGGGTTCGTCAGCGCGTTGAACCGCGTCGATTTTCCCGCGTTGGTGTAGCCCACCAGCGCCACCGAGAACACCTCGCGGCGCGCGCGGGCGTGCCGCCGGATCACCCGTTGTTTCTGCAATTCCTTCAATTTTTCCTTCAGGACCGCGACACGCCTGGCGATATAGCGCCGGTCGAGCTCGATCTGCTTCTCGCCCGGGCCGCCGGTCTTGCCGAGGCCGCCGCGCTGGCGCTCGAGGTGGGTCCAGCCGCGCACCAGGCGCGTCGAGAGGTGCTCCAGCTGCGCCAGCTCCACCTGCAGCTTGCCTTCGTTGGTCCTGGCGCGCTGCGAGAATATGGTCAGGATCAACTCGGTGCGATCGAGCACCCTGCGGCCGAGGACCTTTTCCAGGTTGCGCTGCTGGCCAGGTGAAAGGTTGTGGTTGAAGATCACCGTCGCCGCGTTCAATTCATCGGCGGCGAGGCCGATCTCTTCCACCTTGCCGCTGCCGGCAAAGAGCCGTGCATCCGGCCGCTGGCGCCTGCCCTGCACGACCTTGCTGCGCCGCGCGCCCGCGCTCTGGGCAAGCCGCGTGATTTCCGCGACGCTTTCTTCGTGGTCGTCGTCGCCGAAATCCAGGCAGACAAGCACGGCAGCGGCCGCGTCTGCAGCCCTACGAACGGCTACGGCGGTTTCGTCGAGCAAACGAGCCTAGCTGGCGTCCGGCTCAACGCTCAGGTTGATCGGGCGCGACGGTACCACGGTGGAAATGGCGTGCTTGTAGACCATCTGCGTGACCGAATTCTTCAGCAACACCACGTACTGGTCGAAAGATTCGATCTGGCCCTGGAGCTTTATGCCGTTCACCAGGTAAATCGAAACCGGGACATGCTCCTTGCGGAGCGCGTTCAGGAACGGGTCTTGTAGCAGCTGCCCTTTGTTGCTCATTTTTGTTACCTCTCGCGGGGAGGTTTGGAGTCCCACTCTAATTGAATTTGTCGGGTTTTCCTATCCCAGCTTGGTTGGCGGCGTCACATCGCCGCACTGGGCCCGATGCCGCAGGGCATGGTCCATCAGGACGCAGGCGAGCATCCCCTCGGCAATCGGCGTGGCGCGGATGCCGACGCAGGGGTCGTGGCGGCCGGTGGTCTGGACCGTGGTTGCCTTGCCCTGGGCGTCGATCGTGCGCCGCGGCAGCCGGATGCTGGAAGTGGGCTTGAGCGCGATCGAGACCGTGACGTCCTGTCCGGTCGAGATGCCGCCCAGCACGCCGCCGTTGTTGTTCGACAGGAAGCCCTGCGGCGCCATCTCGTCGCCGTGCTCGCTGCCCTTCTGCACGATCGACGCGAAGCCGGCGACGATTTCCACACCCTTGACCGCATTGATGGACATCATCGCGCCGGCGATGTCGGCATCCAGCCTGCCGTACACCGGCTCGCCCCAGCCCACCGGAACTTTTTCGGCGACGACGTTGACGCGCGCGCCGACCGAATCGCCGCTCTCGCGCAAAGCGTCCATGAACTGTTCAAGTCTTGCAACTGCTGCAGGATCCGGACAGAAAAACGGGTTTTCGTTTACCGAGTTCCAGTTCTTGAAAGCAATGATTTCCGATCCTATTTGCGCCAAATACCCTCTCACGATCACTCCATAGCGCTCGCGCAGCCACTTCTTCGCGATCGCGCCGGCGGCGACGCGGATCACCGTCTCGCGCGCCGAGGCGCGCCCCCCGCCGCGAGGATCGCGGATGCCGTACTTCTGCCAGTAGGTGTAATCCGCGTGCCCGGGCCGGAACTTCTCCGCGATCGCGGAATAGTCCTTCGAGCGCTGGTCCTCGTTGCGGATCAGGAACCCGATCGCGGTGCCGGTGGTCTTACCGTCGTGAATGCCGGAAAGAATCTCCACCGTGTCGGTCTCGCGGCGCTGCGTGACGTGGCGCGAACTGCCGGGCTTGCGCCGGTCGAGTTCCTTCTGCAGGTCTGCCGCCGACAACGCCATTCCCGGCGGGCAGCCGTCCACGACACCGCCATACGCTGGCCCGTGCGACTCGCCGAACGAGGTGACGCAATAGAGCGTGCCGAAGCTGTTGCCGGACATGAGAAAAGCTTAGCATAGGGCCATGCGGATGATGGCTGCGCTCCTCTGCGTGTTGCTGCTGGCGTCGTGCGCCACGCTCGAGAAGAACCCGAGCCCGATGACCGCCGACGACGTGATCGCGCGTGCGAAAGGCGGCATCGACGCCAAAACGATCATCGACGAGCTGTTCCGCACCGACACCGTGCTCCCGCTCACCGCGGCCGAGATCGTGCGGCTGCATGAAGCCGGCGTGCAGAACGAGGTGCTTGACTACCTGCAGTACGCGCAGCTCCAGGCGATCCGCTGGCACGATCAGAGCTACTGGTATGGAACGGGTTTCTACCGCGGCTGGGGTCCCTGCCCCTTCCCGGCCCGGCGCGGATATCGCGGCGGGCCCTGGGGCTGCTAGGCCGCTTCGAAGAACGCGCGCGTTTCGAAAATGCCCTTGGCAAACGCCTTGCCGTTCGAACGCAGGTGGCGCTTGAGGACAAAATCGAACAGCAGCGGATTGTACAAACGGATTTCCTTCAGCACCGGCGCGGCTGATTCCTGCACCAGCTTGAGCGACACCAGGTAGTCCACCGAAAAGATCGGCATGACTCCCGGCAACGGATAGTCAGAGCCGTTCAGCAGGCGCGTATGCCATTCCTCGCGCTCGATGATTTTGGCGAGCGCGAGGCCGGCGCGGTTCATCTGCGTGATGGCGGAAATGTCGCCAAAGAGATTCTTTTCGTATTTTTTTTCCTGCATCAATCTTTCAAAGAGCGAAAAGCTCTCCACCAGCGGCCCGTTAGGACCCTTGTCGAGGTCGCGGTCCTGGCCCATCGAGGCGCAATGCGCGACCACGACGCGCACGCCGGCGTCCAGGGCGCGCCGCAGGCGCAGCGGATTGCCGTAGTCCTGCATGTCGGTGCCGGGCACCGCGCGCTCCAGGCCCGCGTGCGAAATGATTGGCACATTCAGCCGCACCGCGGCTTCGTAGAACCTGTCGCAGCGCGGCGATGCGGGATCCATGCCCATTGCGCCGGGCAGCCATTTCACGGCGCGCGCGCCGTCGCGCTTCGCTTCTTCCAGCGCTTTCACGCAGTCGGCGCGGTAAGGATGGATCGAGGCGACCCACTCAAAATACTGCGGGAATTCGCGCGCAATTTCGCGCGCGTAGCCGTCGGGCACGTAGAAATCCGTGAGCGCGTCCAGTCGCTTGCCGTCCTCGCCATAGGCCCGCTCGAATGCGAACAGCAGGACCCTCACGCCGCGGCGCAGGCCACTCATCAGATTGATCATGCGCCGCACATAGGCGCGGTCGACGCTGCCTCCGGGCAGGTCGTACGCGCAGGCCGCATTCAGGAAAAACAGCCGCCGGACGTAGCTCGTCGGCTTGAGCGGGTCGTCCATCGCCGGATTCAGGGCGATGCCGCTGGAGGAGTCACCCGTGCCGAGGAGATGGGCGTGCGCATCCCAGACGCGTTCCGGGTCGAGACCTTCCCATGCAGCCTTGACCAGTTCATGCCGCGAGATCGCCGGAGGCAGGCCAGGCCGGCAAGGATTCCAGAAACCCTGCTCCGGCCAGAAGCGCCAGGCCGCAAGCGCGCTGGCGCCGGCGAGCGCGGCACCGCCGAATAGAAGATGGCGTCGTTTCAGGAGCAGGGAAAAATCAGGCCGGCCAGTTCTTTATATAGCCCTTGAGCATCTTGTTCTCGAAGTCCTGCTCTTCGAGTACCGCCTTGGCGACGTCGCGGAAGGAAATCACGCCGAGCAGCTTGCCGTCCTGCATCACCGGCAGGTAGCGCGCGCTGGTGTCGAGCATGGTGCGGCGCAGGTCGTTGACTTCCATTTCGGGCGTCGCGGTCACGGGATCGGTCACCATGATCTCACTCACCTTGAGGTCGCCGAGCGCGCCGCCGCGCTTGGCCAGCGCGGCAAGCAACTCGTGGAACGTGAGCATGCCGGCCATGCGGCCCTGGTCCAGTACCACCAGCGAACCGAGGTTCTGCTCGGCCATGGTCTTCACCGCATCGACCGCCCGGCTTCCTGGCTCGGCGGTGATCAGCCTGTTTCCCTTGACCCGAAGGATCTCTTTGACTTGCATGCCCCGCCTCCCGTCCTCGCTAGGGTGCTTCGACATACTAGTCCAAAGCATGGCAGCATATCCAGCATGATGCGCGCCCTCCTCGCCTTCGCTCTTTGTCTCCCTTTCCTTGCGTATTCACAGCCTTATCCAGCAAAACCGGTCCGCCTCATCGTCTCCTACCCGGCCGGCGGCGGCGCCGACACCATGGCGCGGCTGATTTCTCCCAAACTTGGCGAAGCGCTGGGCCAGCCGGTCCTCGTCGAGAACCGCGGTGGCGCGAGCGGCACCATTGCCGCCGACCTGGTCGCCAAGGCGGCGCCCGACGGCTACACGCTGCTGCTCGATGCCGTGAACCACGCGGTGAATCCGAGCCTGCTTCCCAGGCTGCCCTATGATCCGGACAAGGCGTTCACGCCCGTCACGCTGCTGGCGCTCTTTCCGAACGTGGTCGTGGTACATCCTGCAAATCCGGTTTCCTCGATCAGGGAATTGATCGAAAAAATCCGTGCCGAGCCCGGAAAAATCGCCTTCGCCTCCTCCGGCAACGGCTCCGCGCAGCATCTCGCCGCCGAGCTGTTCCGGCAGCGCGCGGGGCTCGACATGGTGCACGTGCCCTACAAGGGCGGCGGACCGGCGTTGATCGACGTGATGGGCGGCCAGGTGCCGCTCTATTTCGGCAACATGGCTTCGGCGCTGCCGCACGTGAAGAACGGAAAGCTCAAGGCGCTCGCCATCACCGGCTCGAAACGCTCGTCCGCCGCACCCGAGCTGCCGACGGTCGCGGAGTCGGGCATACCCGGCTATGCGGTCTATGAATGGAACGCCATCTTCGCGCCGGCCGGCACGCCACCCGCGGTCGTCAACCGGCTGCAGGCGGAAATCGCGAAAGCGATGAAGATCCCGGAAGTACGCGACCGCATGCTCGCGCTGGGCGGCGAAATCGTCGCCTCGTCGCCAGCCGACCTCGGCGCCTGGGTGCGCGAGCAGACCGCGAGCTGGGCGCGCGTGGTGCGCGCCGGCAATATCAAGCCGGAATAGAAATCAGGGTCAGACCACGATTTCCGCAAAGTGCGCCGGCAGCAAGCCAAGCGCCGGAAATCGTAGTCTGACCCTGATTTCTTTCTAAAGGCCTACCGCTTCGGCGACGAGGACTTTCAGGTCGCGGTGCAATTTTTCGCGGATCGCCGCGTGCGCCTTGCTCCTGATCAGGTTCTTCAGCTCGAACGGATCCTTGTCCAGGTCGTAAAGTTCGTCCAGCTCGCCGTCGATTCCCTT
>JANYII010000094.1 GCA_025358705.1 Betaproteobacteria bacterium
GCTCCGAACTCTTGGTGCCGGCGGAGCAGGCGGACTACCTGCGCCTGAACCTGGAGCGCTACCGCGAGGCGCAAGCGGCACGCGTGCGGCCAAAGCCGCAGGGCCCTACACGCTAGCTTCGATCAACAGGGGCTGACCACAGCTGGATTGCAGGGGACGGGTGTACCGCCACCGCCGGCGCCGCCGGCCGGTGTGCTGGAGGTAGCGGGCGCGATTGTGGTCCCGGTGGGATCCGAAGGCAGCGTGGGCGGTGTAGCGGCCGGTGCGGGTTTCTCGGCGCCGGCCTTGATCGCCTGGTCGAAGGCCTGCTGCGCGGCCTGGATCGCCGTGGCCATCAAATCCTGTGCTTGCTTCGCGGAGTCTGCCGCCGCCGCTTGCAGCGCGGCATTGCCCGGTTGCGCGGCAGCCTGCGCCGCGAGTTGCGCTGCGTTGGCCTGTGCCACCGCAGCAAGTGCCGAGGCTTGCACCACTACCGGCGTGTTGATCGGCACGCCCTGTACCAAAAGATTGTTCAACACCTGTTGCACCGCTGCCGTGGCCTGTGCGGTCGGTTGCGGCAAGGTGGGGCTCTGCCCTGGCGTAAAGCTCGAGAAAGTGCCGACGCCGATGGTCTGGTTGCCCTGCGGCGTCTCCATCGCGAGGGCACCCGCGTTGACCGCGGCGGTCACGGCCAGCGTCACCGAATCGTAGGTGACGGTGCCGTCCGTGCCGCGGATGCCGAGGGTTGCGGTGCCGACGTTCATGCGGAACGAGTTGCGGTTGGTCGCGCCAATGACGCCGCTGATGAAGCGCAGGCCGCCCTGCAGCAGGCTGAATACCGCGCTGCTCTGGCTCACGCGCTGCTTGTTGTACTTGTAATCGACGATGCGGAAGCTCGACTTTTCGGCGAGCACCATCACCTGCCCGTCCTCGAACTTGATCACCGCGGTGCTCTTCTCGCCGGTGCTGATGACGCTGCCGGTTTCCACGAGGTCGCCGGTTTTCAGCGCGCGCTGGAGGGTGCCGATGGCGGCCGTGGCGGTGCCGGTCATTTCGTGCACGTACGCGGCCTGGGCAAAGGCGTTGCCGGCGCATAGCGCGAGCAATGCCGATGCGAGGAGGGCGAGCAACCGGGGAAGGACGAACTGCCGGGCCATGACGACACTCCCTGAATCCATTTCCACCGTTAGATTATGCCCTTTCTACTGCCATTTCAAATGCATGCGCGAGCGAGCGGAAAACGCGCGACGCCGGGTGCGGCGCACAGGACATCCAGCCGTCCCGTGCGTTTCGCCAGCTCGAATATTTTCGCGCTGTGCAAGCGCAACGCCCGCGCTGCATTCGCGCGCAACGCGGCCTGTGTTTCCGGCGTCAGCGTATTCCAGTGCCGGAAGCCGACATCGGCAAGGGTGATCTGCACCTCCGGTTCCCAGGGCCCGAGCAGCGCGGCGTTGCGCAGCGCGGCGTCGAACTCGCGGTCGGTTTCCGCCAGGCGCCCCTTGAGCAGTGCAATGTTGGCCCAGGTGTAGGGCGAGCCCGGCCGCAGGCGCGCTGCCTGCCTCTGCAAGCCGAGCGCCTGTCGCAGGTATTCCTGTGCAGGCGCCTCGCCCGCCTTTGCCGGCGGCACGCGCAGCTCGTCGAGCCGGGCGATGTCTTCAAGGTAATTCGGCTGGCGGGGATCGAGTTCGTGCGCTTCCTGCGCGCGGTTGTGCGCCAGAGTCCATTCCGCTATCGAGGGTTGGCGGCGCGCGGTTTCCCAAGCCTGAAACAACATGCGCACTTCAAAAGCGCGAAGATCGGCGAGCCCGCGCGGCAATGCAACCGCGGCGAGAGCGGCGAGCATGGCGAGGCTGACGCAGCCGCCCGCGAGCTTCACCATTTGCGTGGTTCCTTGAAGAAATCGCCGCCGTTCAGCTGCGGCAGGCCCGGCCCGAGCAGGCGGGTGAGGCGCTCGCGCGCGCCGTCGTGGCCAAGGTCCACGGCCTGGCCGAGCAGATTGCGGGCCTTGACGGTGTCGCGCGGCACGCCGCTACCATCGTCATAGAGGAGCGCGAGCCGGTAGGTCGCCTCCGCGTCTCCCGCGGCGGCGGCTTTCGCGTACCAGGTGGCCGCATCGCCGGGATTGCGCGCGGTGCCGCGTCCTTCCTCGAGCGCGATCGCAAGGTCCAATTGCGCGTCGCGATAATCCTGGGCGGCGGCGGCGCGCAGCCAGTCGAGCGCCTGCGCCGCGCCCGCCGGTTCGGCGGCGAGCTGCAGCGCGATGCGGTGCTGGTTTGCGGCCTCCTTGAGGAAGGCCTGCGCGGGCGCGTATTCCTGGCGCGCCGCCTGCTGCAGCCATTCGAGCGCTTCGCGCGCGTTCGCTGCGCCGCCACCGGCGAGCAGCAGTCGCGCAGCGGCGAACTGCGCCTCCGGCAGGCTTGCGCGCGCCGCCAGGCGGTAGCGCTCGAGCGCGTCGCCGTATTCGGCGCCGGGAATCTTCTTCTCTTCCAGCAGGCGGCCCAGGCGATAGTGTGCGGGCGCGAAATTTTTTTGTGCCGCGCGCGCGAATCCGGCAGCGGCGCCCGCCGGGTCCGGCGGGGCGCCGGCTTCAAGTAGACTCGCTGCGTTGAAATCCCCTTCGGCGAGCCCCTGCGCCGCGGCTTTGCGATACCACTCAAGCGCGAGCGCGGGCGCGCGTTCGGTGCCAAGGCCCTGCTCGTGGAGCCAGCCGAGATTTACCTGCGCGCGCGCGTGGTCACGCGCGGCCGCGATCTCGAACCATTCCTTCGCGCGCGCGGGATCGGCGGCGGTGCCGACGCCATGCTGCAGGAAAAAGCCGAGCGCGTTCTGCGCTTCGAGCTGGCCGCGCTTCGCGGCGCGCTCGACCAGGCGAAAGGCCTGGCTCGGGTCGCGCGGCACGCCGCGGCCCTCATAGGCCCGCATGCCGAGCGCGTACTCAGCTTCGGCGTCGCGCTTTTTCGCGCGCGCCAGGAGTTCGTCGAGCGAAGCGTCCTGCGCCACGGCGCTGAACGCCGCGGCCGTGAGAAGGGCTACTGCGACGATTCGCATGAATTATAGTAATCGCAATTTGTTCAAACGAAATTCCGTTCAGGCCTGCATGATATTTGCGAGCGCGCTGGTTTTCCTTGTTTGCTTCATTCCCCGCATGGCCTACCTGTGGTGGGCGGCGCCGGGCGATGTGCCCGACGCCTATTACTGGATGCTTTCGGACAGCATACTTCGCTCGGGCGTGCTCGGACTCGAGGGCCTGCCAGGCACCGGATACGAGCCGCTTTATCCGCTTTTCCTCGCGGCGGCGCGCTGGCTGGGCGGCGACGCGCTGGCCTGGGTGCTCATGCTCCAGATCGTGGTGGCTTCCATCGGCGCGGTTTATTTCTACCGCCTTTGCCTGCTGCTGGCGGATGAAAGAACGGCCCGCTTCGGCGTGTTGCTGTTTTCGTTTTATCCGTACCTGGTCCACCAATCGGCGAACGTCATCGAGATCGCCCTGCTCACGACGCTGCTGGTTGCCTCGGCCTTCTATTTCTGCCGCATCGGGAGCATTTCCGGCGCGATCGCGGCGGGGGTCGCTTTCGGCCTCACGCTGCTCGCGCGCACGGCGGCACTGCCGGCCCTGATCCTCGGCGTCGCCTTCCTCGCGTACAGGGGCCGGCACGCGCAAGCGCTGGCGGTGGCGCTGGGCGCATTGCTCGTCGCAGCGCCCATGGCTCTGCGCAACTACGACGTGGATGGTTCCTATCTGCCGACGCGCAGCGGGCTCAACCTGTTTGCGGGAAACAATCGCTACGCCGACAAGGTGATCCCCGACTACAACCTCGACCTGCTGGGTGACTATGCCAGAAGCCTGCTGCAGCGGGACGCGCCGCAGTTGGCGAATGCGGGCGAACCGCAAATCGACGCCTTCTACCGCGACAGGGCAATCGAGTGGATTCTCCAGGAGCCGCTGCGTGCCCTGCGGCTCAAATTCCTGAACGTCGCGTATGTCTTCCATCCGCGGATCGTTCCGTACCATCCACTCGACGAAAACACGCGCCTGGTCTTCACCGCTGATGGCGGCATCCGGGTCGACGGCATCCCGGCGAGAAGCGTGCCCGCGGAGTGGCTGCACGCATTCTGCTATTGCATCATTTTCCTCACCGCGCTCGCGGGAATCCGGCTGCGCAGGAAGCAGGCCGGGCGCGACGCGATCCTGTACCTGATGCTCCTTGGCTTCGTTCTCGTGAGTTCGGTGTTTTTCCCGGCCACGCGACTGCGCGCGCCGGTAGAATTCGTCCTGATGTTCTTCTCCGCCTGCGCACTGGCCCGATGGACGCGCCGGGCCTGAGTATTTTTTTCCCCTGCTACAACGACGCGCGCAGCATTGGCGCGCTGGTCGAGCGCGCCGACGCGGTGGCGGCGGAATTCACCACGGACTACGAACTGATCGTGGTCGACGACGGCAGCCGGGACGGCAGCCGCGAGGTGCTGGAGGCGCTTGCCGCGCGCTTTCCGAGGCTGCGCCTGGTACGCCACGAGCAGAACCGGGGGTACGGCGCGGCCCTTCATTCCGGATTCCGCAGCGCGACGAAAGATTGGGTCTTCTACACCGACGGCGACGGGCAATACGATGTAGGCGAGCTGCGCGCGATGCTGGCCCTGATCGGCGACGGCGTGGACCTTGTAAACGGCTACAGGATAATGCGCAGCGATCCGGCGTACCGGATCGTCATCGGGCGGCTCTACCAATGGGCGATGCGCTGCCTGTTCGGCCACCGGCTGCGCGACCTGAGCTGCGATTTCCGCCTCATTCGCCGGCGCGCGCTCCTCGCCGTCGAGCTGCACTGCGGCAGCGGCGCTATCTGCATCGAGCTCGTCAACCGGCTCGAGCGGGCCGGCTGCCGCGCGCTTGACTGCCCGATCCGCCACTATGCGCGGCCCCACGGCGCCTCGGAATTCTTCAGTCCACGGCACCTCTGGGCGACCGCCGCGGACATCGTTGGCCTGTGGTGGGAATTGAAAGCGCCGGCGCGTGGAAGCAGCTGAGTATCCGGCGCTACGAGAACTCGAAGACCGCTATTGGTGGCATGCAGGGCTGCGGCAGTTGACGCTCGGCATGGCGCGGCAATACCTGCGGGCCGGGACGGCGCCGCAAATCCTGGATCTGGGCTGCGGCAGCGGCGGCAACCTCGCGCTCCTGGATCGAGAACTTCCGCAGGCGCGGCTTTACGGCGCCGATCTGCATCCGCTTGCTGTTTCGCTCGCACGAGCGCGGGGCGCCGGCGCCATCTGCCGCGCTTCGGCCAACGCGCTGCCCTATTGCGACGCAGCGTTCGACGCGGTGCTGGCACTCGACGTTTTCTATGCCCTTGAGGTGGACGAAGGCAAGGCGTTCCGGGAAAGCCGCCGCGTGCTGAAGGAAGGCGGAATTCTCCTCGTCAACCTTCCCGCGTTCGAATTCCTGCGCGGTCCCCACGATGCCGCCGTGCACACCCGGCACCGCTATACGGCGCGCGAACTGAAGGCAAAGCTCGTATCTGCCGGGTACGAAGTCCTGCGACTGACTTACTGGAATACGCTGCTGTTTCCCCTCGTGCTCGCATGGCGCCGCATGCCACGGCGCCCGGGCGCCTTGCGATCCGACCTGGTCCCGCTTCCCGGCGCCGTCAATGGATTGCTGAAGTTCGTGCTGCGCCTGGAACGTTCGGTATTTTCCGGTTTCGACCTGCCATTCGGCAGTTCCGTGTTTGCAGTGGCACGCAAGGTCGCCGGATAGGCGTTATTCCACGGTGATCCGGCCGTCGCTGATGACTTTCGCCCACTTCAGGGTTTCGCTCCTGATGTAGGCGCTGGCGTCTTCGGGCGAGCTGAGCAGCGCGGCGATGCGCTTTTTCGCGCGCACCAGGAGTTCGTCGAGCGCAGCGTCCTGCGCCACGGCGCTGAACGCCATGACCGCAAGCAGGGCTGCCGCGACGTTCCTCATGAATTATAGTAATCGCAAGGGTTCAAATTAGGAATACGCGACACGAGAGGGCACCGCAGCCTATGGAAGCATTCAGACGAATTGCTGTTCAAGCCTGCGTGATATTCGTGATCATGCTTGCGATGCTGGCCGGCCTGGAGGCGGCGGCGCGAATTGCCAAATTCGTGAAGTCGCAATTCAATTCTCCCGAGGATCGGATTCTCCTCAAGCAGCAATGGGGAAGGCAATTGGCCGCAGATCAAGGCCACCTGGAATGGCGCTATGAGAGTTACGTGGGGTATCGCGAGCAGGCGATGCATTCGCCAACGACAAATGTGGACGGGAAGGGACGACGCGCGGTACCGGGGAATTGCAAAGGCTCGAATACCGAACGCTCGGTGATTTTGCTGTTTGGCGGCTCCACCATGTTCGGCTACGGCGTGCCTGACCAGTTCACGGTGCCGGCTTATCTCGCGAATGCGCTCAATCGGTCAGGACGTTGCGTAGAGATCCTGAATTACGGTGCCGGCTGGTGGCAGTCGTCGCAGTCGGTTATCCAGCTCCTGATGGCACTACGAGAAGGCGTGCGGCCAAGCGCGGTTGTGTTTTACGACGGGATCAACGACGTGGACGTTGTGGCCTTTGGCGGAACGCCGGGGGGAATCCCTCCCGACGCAGATCAGTTGCTCAGGAAGGCATTCGATGATGAGGCGGGGTGGAAAACCATCCTCCGCAACTCCGTGTTTGTTCGAGGCGTGGCGAGGCTGCTGTCCGGGGGGCGCGGCAAGAACGCAGAAAACGCCTTCGTCAACGACGGGAAAGGATTTCACGAGGCCGCCACGGGAATTGTTCAGGTTTACGTGCATAACGTCCGGACAGTTGAGGCGCTCGCCAGGGAATACGGGTTCAATGCCTACTTTTTCCTGCAGCCGTTCCCGGTAATAGCGGGCAAGACGAATACGGATCTGGAGAATGAGGCTTTCCAGGAGCGGGCTCGGTACCGCAAAGGAGAGGCTGAGTTGATCCGCTCAACTTATGATGCGTGGCGCAATGTCCCGTACTTGAAGAACCACCCGCGGTTTTACGATGTTTCGCGCCTGTTCGAAGGAATGACGCAGGAACTTTACACCGACACCGAACATCTTCTGCCGGAAGGCAACAGGCTCGTCGCCGAGCGAATGGCGAAGGAAATTCACCTTAAAACAGCAACGAGCCTTACTCCACGGTGATCCGGCCGTCGCTGATGGCCTTGCGATATTCGGCGCCAAGCCTGGCGATGCGCTTGTCGCTCGCCACGGCGAGCGCTTTCAATTTACCGGCCTTGATCTGCGGCGCGCCCGCGGCGAGGTCGAGGAACATCAGCGGGATCTGGCCGCCAAGCAGGTCCTGGATTGCCGGCCCGGCACCCTTGTATGGAACGTGGACGAACTGCGTCCCGGTGCGCTGCTTGAACATTTCCATCGCGAGATGGTGCGGGCTGCCCGGCCCCGGCGACGCGTAGTCGATCTTGCCCGGTACTTTCTTCGCCTCCTCGACCAGGTCCTTCACCGAGGCCGCCTTGATGCCGGCAGGATTGACCACCAGCAGCAGCGCAAAGCGCCCGGTCAGGGTGATCGGCGCGAGATCCTTGACCGGGTCATAGGGCAGTTCTTGTAAAGGCTCGGGTTGACCGCGAAGGTCGCGGTGTCGCCGAGCAGCAGCGTGTAGCCGTCAGGGGCCGATTTCGCGACGGCTTCGGCGCCGCCGCCCGCGGGGTAGGGCACGATCAGGCGGACCGGTTTCGCGGGGTAGACTTGCGCCTGCGCCGCCAAGGACATCGACAGCGCGACGACGGACAGAATAATGCGGACGAGCGGCATCTTTTTCCTCCCTGAAATTCCTGTAGACGGAGAATAGCGCGCAATCATGAGCGAACGAGAAATACTGATTGCCGGCGGCGGCATTGGCGGCCTCGCCGCGGCGCTCGCGCTGGCGCAGAAGGGCCGCAAGGTGCGCGTGCTGGAGAAGGCAGCCGAGTTCGGTGAAATCGGCTATGGCATCCAGATGGGGCCGAATGTCGCGCGCATGCTGGAGCGCCTCGGCGTGCTCAAAGCGCTCGAGCCTGCCTCTGTGTTCCCGGAGGCGCTGATCTTCGCCGATGCGCTTACCAATGAAGAGATCAGCCGCATATCGCTCGGCAAGGCGTTCGTTTCGCGCTACAAGCACCGCTATTTCGTCATTCATCGCAGGGATTTGCTCGGCGGATTGCTGGAGGCGTGCAAGCAGCGCGCGGAAATCGTCCTTTCGCCTTCCCATGGGTTGAAAGCGTTCAAGCAAGAGAAAGGCGCGGTCACCGTTACCTGCGACAACGGTGCCCAATTCGAGGGCGTTGCGCTGATCGGCGCCGACGGCCTGTGGTCGCCCACGCGGCAGGCCGTGATCGGCGATGGCGCGCCGCGAATGGCGGGACACTACGTCTACCGCGGCGTGGTGCCCGATGCGCAGATCGTGGACCGCAGCCGCGTCAACACCATGACGATCTGGGGCGGGCCGGACCTGCACATGGTGCAGTACCGCCTGCAGGGTGGGGCGGTGATGAACAACGTCGCCACCATTTGCAGCAGGCGCATCCGCCGCGGCGAGGCCAATCCCGGCGCGCCGGATGAACTCGAGGAAATCTTCGCGCGCACGCATCCCGGAGTGCGCGACAACCTGCGCTACATTTCGCGCGAGCGCAACTGGGTGCTGCACGATCGCGACCCGGCGACCAACTGGACCGATGGCCGTGTCACGCTGCTGGGCGACGCGGCGCACCCGACGCTGCAGTACCTGGCGCAGGGCGCGCAGATGGCGATCGAGGACGGCGTGGTGCTCGCGGAAAAGGTGGCCGCTGCGGGCGAGGACTACAACCGCGCCTTCCTCGCGTACCAGCGCGAGCGCATGAACCGCAGCGCACGCGTGGTGTTGTCATCGCGTTTTTTCGGCGAATACATCCATGTGGATGGCGGTGCGCGCGAGTTGCGCAATGAACTCGCGCGCGGCCGCGATCCGGACCATCCCTGGGAAGTGGACTGGCTTTACAAGGGTATCGAGGTGAACGACAAGCTTTAAGGTGTCAGGGCAGGCAGGGTGCGCAGCCGGTCGTAGATTGGCTTGAAATCGGGCGCCGTTTCACGCATCAACTGTTCGAACGAATCGATCACGAAGTAAGTGCTCTGGTAGCGGTCGATCAGGTAGTCGGTGCGCAATGCTTGTTCCAGGTCGAAATCCAGCCTTTTCGGTGCAGGGTCCGTCACGCAATAGGCCAGCTCGCCGCCCGAGGAGATAAGCCCGGCACCGTAGGCGCGTATGCCGGCGGGTGTTTTCACCAAGCCGAATTCAATCGTGTACCAGTACAGGCGCGCGAGCATCTTCACGGCATCGAGGTGCATGGCTTTGAGCCCGCCCTTGCCGTATTCGTGCAGGTGATCCGCGTAAACCGGATCGAAGAGCAGCGGCACGTGGCCGAAGAAATCATGGAACACGTCCGGTTCGACGATGTAGTCGAACTCCTCTGGCTTGCGCAGCCAGACGGTGACCGGAAAGCGGCGGTTGGCGAGATGCGTGAAGAAGGCGATGTCCGGGATCAGGCCGGGAACCGCGACGATTTCCCAGCCGGTCTTCGCCTTGAGTTTCTTCGAGACCTGATCGAACCTCGGAATGCCGCTTCCTGCGTCGAGCCCGCCAATCGCTTCAATCCATTCCGGGCAGGCGTAGCGCGGGACAAGCTTCGATTGCCGCTCGAACAGTCGCCGGAAGAGGGCATGGTCCTTCTCGCTATAGGCGCCCCAATCCTGCTCGACCGCGTAATCCGGCCCGGCACGACTGTAGTCGCCCCGCAAATCGGGGTCAGAGCCCGATTTCTCCGGGGGGGTCGATTTGGTCACGAAACATTATCGTCTTGAAAATCGGGGTCAGAGCCCGATTTCCAGAGATTGTCCGCCGTCGCTTTTCTCTCTGTCCACTGGGCGGCCGGGCCGTCCGCGAGAAAGTTTCCAGCCGCGCGCAAGCACTACTTCGGTGTTGAATTTCTCGCTGCCAAGCGGGAAGCCGCCGCTTGTTGCCTCTCGAATACGTTCCAATAGCACCGTTTCCAATGCTTCGTCGAATAGGCTCCGGTAGGCTTGCTGCCGCGAATTGCGATCATGTCCGAGTCCGAGATATTCCGGATGAGCTGCAATTAGCGGATTCTCCACGCCATCGACATTGGATCGGTAGCTTGACCACAAATAGTTTTCCGGAAGATCCGTCAGCCCCGCTCGCACGGGATTTAGTTCAATGTATCTGTAACAAGCCAGGACATAGCGCGCCGACTCTGCGATGCAGGACCGATACCTGCCTTCCCAAAGAGTACCGGTACGCTCGTAGCGGCGATTGAAATATTGGACGTATCGCTGCCCCAGGTTTTGCATGAGTGCCGATAGCGCCCCTTCGGTGAACGGCGTTATCAAGAGATGCACATGGTTGGTCATCAGGCAATACGCATGCACAGAGCATCCATGCCGGCATGCAAGCTCTCGCAGATGGAGCAGATACAGAAGGTAGTCGCTGTCACCCCGGAAGCAAGACTGACGATTGTTGCCACGCTGAATGACGTGCAACGCGACGCCGGGCAGGACGAGTCTGGATTGTCGGGGCATGATCCTAGAAACGAGGATACTGCCTCCCGCGTTGACTGAAATCGGGCTCTGACCCCGATTTTCCGGATTCTCTTCGGGCATACTTATGCCATGCAACGCGTGCCTTCCGCCCAATTCGAACCCGTCCTGCAAAAGCGCCTCGAGGAACTCTGGGGCAAGCCGGTCAACCTTTATCGCGCGCTCGGCAACCATCCGGCGCTTACCGCGGCGTGGACCGAGTTCGCCAACGCGATCCGGCACGACAGCAAGACGCCGCGCGCGCTGCGCGAGCTCATGATCCTGCGCACGGCGCAGGTCGCGCATTCGGAGTACGAATGGGCCCACCACCTGCGCATGGCGCGCAAGGCGGAAGTGAGCGAGGCGAAGATCGCGGCGCTGGCGGGCTGGCGCACGGCAAAGGAGTTCGATGCGAAAGAGCGCGCGGCGCTCGCGTTGACTGAAGCGGTGATGGCCTGCAATGTCACCGACGCGGTGCACGCCGAAGTGAAGCGGCATTTCAGCGACGCCGAGTTCGTCGAGTTGTCGCTTACCGCGGGTTTTTACGCGATGGTGTCGCGCATGCTAGACGCGATGCGGGTTGAGCTGGACCCGGACGTGCGCGAACACGCGCCCAGGCTGCCGTGAAGCAATATCGCTACTACGATTTCATCATGGTGGCGTTTGTCACCGTGCTGATCTGTTCCAACTTCATCGGCGCCGCGAAGCAGGCGGTGGTGGATTTGCCGCTGCTGGGTCCGACGCCGTTCGGTGCCGGCGTGCTGTTCTTCCCGATCTCCTACATCTTCGGCGACATCCTGACCGAGGTCTATGGCTATGGCCGCGACCGCCGCGTGGTCTGGGCCGGATTCGGCGCGCTGGCGTTCGCTTCGTTCATGGCCTGGGTGGTGGTGAGCCTGCCCCCGGGGCCATCGGGATACATGAAGAGCTACCAGCCCGCGCTCGAGGCCGTGTTCGGCAACGCCTGGCGCATTGCACTTGGTTCCATGATCGCGTTCTGGTGCGGCAGTTTCGTCAACAGCTACGTGCTGGCGAAGATGAAAATCTGGACCGCCGGCAAGCGGCTCTGGACGCGCACCATAGGTTCGACGGTGTTCGGCGAGCTCGTCGATTCCTCGCTGTTCTATTTCATCGCCTTCTACGGCATCTGGGAAACCTCCGATGTGCTGAAGGTGGCGATGGCGCAGTACCTGCTGAAGACCGGCTGGGAGGTGGTGATGACGCCGGTGACCTACAAGATCGTGGGTTTCCTCAAGCGCGTGGAGCATGAGGATTACTACGACAGGAACACGAACTTCACGCCTTTCAGGGTGAAGGTTTAGCGCCAGCCAGGCGCGTCACGTGAAGCTCGCCCGTTAGCGGCGTGACCCAGGGGCGCCGGTACACCTCCTGCCGTGCGTTCGCGTTGAAGTAGACACCAGCATCGGGAACGTACTTGCCGTAAGAATCGGTGATGAGCGGCGGCCTGGCGCTGAACAGGAAGACCTCGCGTCCCGGGGCAATGTCCGCGGGATCGAACACCATCGGCCGGGGCGAGTACACCGAAGGAGGACGGAAATCAGTAACCAGCAGGATCGCGTTTTGCGGCAGCAGGCGGTCCAGGCGCGCGAAATCGTCATGGAAGGCGACGTATCGGCGAAGGAAAGCGTCGGGATCCTCGAGACCGACCGCCATCCTGGAAAATTGTTGCGCGTAATAGAGTTGCCCGGCGATCCACGGGACCAGGGCCGCTGCGAATGTGAGCGTTGCCGCCCGTCCCAAACCTGCAATCCGCCCTGAACCGTAGATCGCGAAGCACAGGACCAGGCCGTATTGGAGGCCGCCAAGGAAGCGTGCGTGATAGGGCAGCAGCCAGGCAATGATGAACAACTGGCCAAGCAACAGCGCCCAACCCCAGGTCCGGAGCTGCAACGGCACCGAGCGAGACAGCAGGGCTCCCATGGTGCCGAGCCAGATCAACGGGGAATATCCCGCCAGGTTGCCGAGGATCACCTCGCGCAACGGCGACCGGTTGTTCAGCCGTGTCTCCTCGGCGAAGTCTGGAAAGGTTTGCGCGTCGTAAAGGCTGGGACCGAATTTGCCGGCGAGGAAAGGGCCAAAGGGAGATCCGGACTGAAGGTAGGTCCACAACAGCAACGGCGCCCCCAGGACCAGCCATGGTGCCACGAGCGCCGCAAGGACCCGGACCCGGGAGCCGCCAGATTTTTCCGATCTCCATGCCAGACAGCCGCCCAGGACGAGAATCGCGAACGCGACCGGGGCAAGCGACAATTTTGAAGAAGCCGCGCTCCACGACAGCAGCGATACGGCCAATGCAAAAGCGGCGGGTCCGCTTGCGGCGAGGATCGTGTCCGCCATCGCAAGCGCGACGATGGCTGTCGCAAGCGCCAGGTCTCCGAATGCATGGCCGCCGCCGGTGACGTGAAACACCATCGAATAGGCCCCGGCCGGGATGGCGGCTACCAGGCAATAGGAGGCAGTCGCAGTCACTCGCCGCAGGCGCAGCAGCGTCCAGCCCGACCACACCAGCATCAGGCTCAGCAGCCAGCTCACGACGTTGGGCGCGTCCGGGATGCCAAGCGCGTGCAGCGGCGCGGCGAAGATCTGGAATGCCATCTGCGGCAGCAGCGCGGACTCGATCGGCAGCCGGTAGAAATCCAGGCCGTGGTCCGCCACGATCCGCGCCGGCAACAGCATGTGGTAATGGAGTTCGTCGATCTTGGTCGATGGAACCACCGCCGCTACCAGGTTGGCGCCGCATGCGGCAACCGCGAGCGCGAGGGCGATCCCTGGAACGCGGGGAAGATCGCCGGCCTGGGTTCCGGGACGGAACATGGCAAGCGCCGCGAATCCGCACGCACACGACACGCACCAGAGAGCGATCAGCGCGGCGGGAGACGCGATGTGCAGCATGGCGACGGCTTGCACCGCGACGCTGTTCGCCTGAATTCCCAGCAGGACGGCCACAATCTGGAGAAACGGGGCCGGCAGATTCGCGCGGAACCATCGCAGCAGCGCGAATCCCAGCCCCATGCATGCGGCGAATGTCGCCAGCCCGGACAGGAGCACCATCACGGAACTATGGGAGCCGGCGGCGACGAAAGAGGTCATCGAAAAAATTGAAGTAAAGGATGTGCCAGACCGCCGCCACGCCGTCCCGCCAGGTAATTTTCTTTCCTTCCGCGGGCCGGCGCGGGAAGTAGGAGATCGGCAGCTCCAGGATGCGCAGCTTGAGCCGCGCCACCTTGGCGGTGACCTCCGGCTCGAAGCCGAAGCGGCGTGACTCCAGGTCGATGTTCTGGATGATCCCGGCGCGGAAGAATTTGTAGCAGGTCTCCATGTCCGACAGTGAAAGCCCGCTGGCGATATTGCTCATCAGGGTCAGGGCGCGGTTGGCGAGATAGTGAATGGCCCGATGCTCCGGCGGAGCGCCATTCGCGAACCTTGAGCCGTAAACGACGCCGGCGCGGCCCTCGATGATCGGTTCGACGAGGCGCGCGATGTCTTCGAAGCGGTACTCGAAATCGGCGTCCTGGATCCCGATGATGCTGCCTGTGGCGCACTTTATTCCCGCCGCGACCGCCGCGCCTTTACCGCTGTTGGTCTTCAGGTCGACGAACTGCACCTCGCAACTGAACGGGAAGCGCCGCGCGATTTCGCTGGACCCGTCCACGGAGCCGTCATTGACGATGACGAATTCGCAGGGCAGGGGCAGGCGGATCCGGTCGATTGCCTCAAGAAAGCTCTGGAGGTGCCTCGCCTCGTTGAACACGGGAATGATCAGGCTTATCTTGCCCGGCCGGGCGGTGTGCCGCAGGGACGAATCTGTCACGCGTGTCGTCAGCGCGCGCCGGTGCCCTGATCCCAGGCGCGCGAGACCTGGTCAATCGTCACCAGCGCGTAGGCGATCACGGCCGGGAAGGCCGCGAAGAACATCCGGCCAAGATTCCCTGATAGCAAGGCGTAGCCCAGGCCGATTGGAATGGTCGCCAGCAGGATATGCGGGATGACATGGATGCGATGCCTCGAGTTCAGCCACACGCCGATGGCGGCGAGAAGGAGAAGGATTGAAAATCCGCTTTGCAGATCGTGCAGCCCGCCAAGCGCAAGCAGTTCGCCAAGGTGTTGCGGCACGTCGGCAAGGTGTTCGCGTACGGTGTCCAGAAAATTCGGGCCATTCGAAGGATCAAGGCCATCGATGATGCGCCGGCTGAGCACAAATGCCAGGGCGGAAACCACGAGGGCGGCCCAGTACGCGCGGGATTTGCGCGCGTCAGTGAACAACGGGAGCAGGAGAAACGGCAATATCGCTTCCTTGGTGAGAACCATGACTGGCAGCAGCAGCGCGAGAGCCCGGTATTTCCTCGCGACGGCAAGATAGAGCAGGGTTGCAATGGCGCAAAAATACGCCGCATCGACCAGCGGCGTCGCTGTGACCAGCACGGTGATCCTGCTGGCGGCAAATGCGCAAATGCCGAGGAGGGAGAGTGGAATCGAAAAACCCATGGCCTGCAACAGGGCAAACAACGCGACGCAAGCGCCAAGGCTGAAGGCGAAATTCACCAGGTAGAACGACAGTTTGACGGCCAGTTCCTTGTCCTGCACCGAGTCTTGAACGGCAGGGAGGACCAGCCGGGCGAGCGTCGGCGTCAGCCAGCGATACCGATGGTGCTTTTCGATTTCAAAGTCGCCGCGCGCCATCTGCACGTAGTGGACCGCGTCGGCCGCTCCACCGGGAACGGCCAGATCGAAAAACCTGAATTGCTGGTAGGTCGCCCCGTAAAGCATGGCCGCGGAAAAAGCCAGCACCAATGCGTAGAGGCGAACTAGCTTGGTCCGCATGTGCATTGGAGGAAGGCGGCGTTCAGCCTGGAGATCTAGTTGGGCAGCTTGCCGGTGCGGTATGCCTCTAGCACCCAGCGCAGGCTGGTGCGTTCGTCGTTCGGCACGTCGTCGACCAGGTAGCGGCCGTCGATTTCGACGAAGTACTGGCCGGCGATGCGCGTCGCGCCTTCTTTCAGGTCCCAGATCAGCAGGCGATGCCGGCCGATGGCAATTTCGGCGAGCAGCCGGTTCTGCGGGAAGAAATACTGCGCGAACACGCGCTTGAACTCTTCCTCGCCGACCGATTCGCGGTAGTCGCGCAGCACTTCGAAGCGGCGGCGCGGCGCATTCGACAGCAGGGCCGCTTCCTCGATATCGCCGGCCGACAGGTGCAGGTTCAGCAGCTTGGCGGCATCAAGCGCGCTCACCGGCGCGAGCTCGCCGGTGGGCGGCGCCACGTGCGCGTCGGCCGGGTGCGTGCGCAGCGTGTAGGTGACGCTGCCGCCGCCGTTCAGCTCAAGCGTGCGCGTTTCCTCGGTCTGCGCGTGCAGTGCAGAGGCAAAGGAAAACCCGGCTGCCATCGCCACGAGGAAAATCGGGGTCAGAGCCCGATTTCTTTGTGGATTCGGCGATTGAACTTGAAATCGGGCTCTGACCCCGATTTTCATGCCGCAGCGCGGATCGGGATGCTACGGTAGCGCGCGAGCAGTTCGGCGGTCTTTGCGCGCGCGGCAACGGCGCTTGTCGCCTTGATGTGACCGTAGCCGCGGATCGTTTCGGGCAGCGAGGCGATCTCTGCCGCGAGCGCCACGTTGTCGCGCGTCAGGCCGGCGAGCAGCGTGTCCACCGTCTGCTCATATTCCGTGATCAGCGCGCGCTCCATGCGCCGCTCCTCGGTGCGGCCGAAGATATCGAGCGCGGTGCCGCGCAGGCCCTTCAGCCTGGCCAACACGCCGAACGCGGCCATCATCCAGGGGCCAAACGCCATCTTGGCGGGTTCGCCGGTGCGCGCGTCGGGCCTCGCCAGCAGCGGCGGAGCGAGATGGAACACGAGCTTGTAGTCGCCTTCGAACATGGTGTCGATCTTCTTGCGGAACGCGCCATCGGTGTAGAGCCGCGCGACTTCGTACTCGTCCTTGTAGGCGAGCAGCTTGGCGTAATAGCGCGCGACCGCCTCGGCAAGCTTCGTGGAGCCGGCTTTTTCGCTTTCCACCTTGCGGACTTTTTCCACCAGGCTTCGATAGCGCGAAGCGTAGGCCGCGTCCTGATAGCCGGTGAGGAACTGCGCCCGCCGGTCCGTCAGTTCTTCGAGATTGCGCGAGACATGCTGCTCGATCGGGATGACGTCCGCCGGCATGGCGATGCGCCGCACCCGTTCGAGATCCACCGCGGCGCGCCGTCCCCAGACGAAGCTCTTGCGGTTGAATTCCACGGCGACGCCATTCAGGTCGATCGAGCGCTCGATCGCCTCGGACGAGAGCGGCACCCAGCCTTTCTGCCAGGCGTAGCCGAGCATGAACATGTTGGTGGCGATCGAGTCACCCATCAACGCGGTGGCAAGCGCGGCGGCAGGCACGAACGCGGTGTTCTTGCCACCGCACGCGGCGTTGATGTCGTGCGTCAGGTCGCTGCCAGGCAGCTGCCAGTTCGGGTTCTTGACGAATTCCGCGGTCGGGGAGGTGGTGGCATTCACCACGGCACGAGTTCCTGTCTGCCCATCGCGGTCAGGGCCCATGCGGGAGAGCGCATCCGCGCTCGCCGTGACGACCAGGTCGCAGCCGATCACCAGTCCTGCATCCCCCATGCCGATGCGCGCGGCATGCAGGTCTTCGGGGTTAGGCGCGATTTTCACGTGCGACATCACGGCGCCGTACTTCTGCGCGAGGCCCGACATGTCGAGCACTGACACGCCCTTGCCTTCAAGGTGCGCAGCCATGGCGAGGATCTGGCCGATGGTAATCACGCCAGTGCCGCCGATGCCGGTAATGACCACGCCGAAGGGAGCGGCGAGGCGCATCGGCGCGACCTCGGGCAGTGCCGGGAAATCGTCGCCGTCCTTCGCCGCCTTTCTTCCTTTCTTAAGCTGCCCGCCTTCGACTGTGACAAAGCTTGGGCAGAAGCCCTTCACGCAGGAGAAATCCTTGTTGCAGGTGGACTGGTTGATGGTGCGCTTGCGGCCGAATTCCGTCTCCAGCGGCTCTACGGACAGGCAGTTCGACTTCACGCTGCAATCGCCGCAGCCCTCGCACACCATCTCGTTGATCACCGCGCGCTTCGCGGGATCGGGATACTCGTTGCGTTTCCTGCGGCGGCGTTTCTCCGAGGCGCAGGTCTGATCGTAGATGATCGCCGACACGCCCGGCATTTCACGCATTTCGCGCTGCACGGCGTCGAGCTCGTCGCGGTGGCGGATGCTGATGCCCGGCGCCCAATTGGTGCCGGCGGGATATTTTTCCGGCTCGTCGGTCACGATCACGATCGGGGTCACGCCTTCGGCCGCGATCTGGCGCGAGATGATCGCGGGATCGAGCGGCCCGTCATGGTGCTGGCCGCCGGTCATCGCGACTGCGTCATTGAACAGGATCTTGTAGGTCATGCTGACCTTGGCCGCGACCGCGGCGCGGATCGCCATCATGCCCGAGTGGTAGTAGGTGCCGTCGCCCAGGTTGGCGAAGATGTGCTTTTCGTTGGTGAAGGGCGCCTGCCCGATCCACGGCGCACCTTCCCCGCCCATGTGCGTGAAGGTGGAGGTGTTGCGGTCCATCCACACCGCCATGAAGTGGCAGCCGATGCCCGCGGTGGCGCGGCTGCCCTCGGGCACGCGCGTGGAGGTGTTGTGCGGGCAGCCCGAGCAGAAGTAGGGCTGGCGAATCGACGTGACGCGCGGCTTGGCGAGCGCCTGTTCCTTGAAATCGAGGAATGCGAGGTGCTCCTTGAAACGGCTGCCGAGTTGCTTGTCCATGCCCAGCTTCGCCAGGCGGCTGCCGATCGCCCGGGCGACGATGGCCGGGGAATGCTCGTAATGCGCGGGCAACAGCCAGGTTCCCGCGGGTTGTCCCTGCGACTGGCTCCACTCGCCGTTGTCGTCGAACTTGCCGACCACGCGGGGCGCGCGCTTGCCTGCCTCCCAGGTGTAGAGCTCTTCCTTGATCTGGTACTCGATCACCTGGCGCTTTTCCTCCACCACCAGGATTTCTTCCAGGCCTTGCGCGAAGCGGCGTGCGCCCTGCGGCTCGAGCGGCCAGCTCATCGCCACCTTGTAGACGCGCAGGCCGATGTCGCGCGCGACTTTTTCGTCGATACCCAGGTCGGCGAGCGCCTGCATGGTGTCGCCGAAGCTCTTGCCCGTCGTGACGATGCCAAATCGGGCGGGCGGGTAACCTGCGGGCGAATCCCACACGATGCGGTCGAGCTTGTTGGCGCGTACGTAGGCGAGCGCGGCGTAGACCTTGTAGTCGAGCAGGCGCATCTCCTGCTCGAGGATGCCGTCGGGCCAGCGGATGTTTACTCCGCCCGCCGGCAGCGCGAAATCCTGCGGGATCACGACGTTCACACGGCTCGGATCGACGTACACCGAGGCGCCCGACTCGACCACGTCGGTGACGCACTTGAAGGCGATCCAGCAGCCGGAGTAGCGACTCATCGCGAATCCATGCAGGCCGAAATCGATGTAGTCCTGCACGTTCGCCGGATTTAGCACCGGGATGCAGCAGGCCTTGAGGATGTGTTCGCTCTGGTTCGCCAGCGTAGAGGATTTCGCGGCGTGGTCGTCGCCTGCGAGCACCAGCACGCCGCCATGCTTCGAGGTGCCGGCTGCATTCGCATGCTTGAAGACGTCGCCGCAGCGATCCACGCCCGGCCCCTTGCCGTACCACATGGAAAATACGCCATCGTATTTCGCGTCGGGAAACAGGTTCAATTGCTGCGTGCCCCAGATCGCGGTCGCCGCGAGGTCCTCGTTGACGCCGGGCTGGAACCTGATGTGGTGCGTTTCGAGGTGCTTCTTCGCGCGCCACAGCGACTGGTCCAGGCCGCCGAGCGGCGAGCCGCGATAGCCGGAAATGTAGCCGGCGGTGTTCAGGCCCGCCGCCAGGTCGCGCTCGCGCTGCAGCATCGGCAGGCGGACCAGCGCCTGCGTGCCGGTGAGGAATACCCGCCCGGTGTCGAGCGTGTATTTGTCGTCGAGGGAAACCTTGGCGAGTGCGGCGGCGTCGACGGGTGCGTTCATCGGTCAGTCTCCTCGAAGAGTGCTTCTAGCATATTCCTTCAGACAGTCGCAGGACGCCTGGTTCGCGCCTGCTTTTTCGTCCCTTGCGGCTGGTCCCAATACGGCTCCGGGCCGAACGACTCGGCCAGGTAGTCGATGAAGACGCGCGTTTTCGCCGGCAGGTAGCGGCGATGCGGGTAGATCGCATAGATCGCGACGTCGGTGCCGAAATCGTACCCGGGCAGCAGTGAAACGAGCGAGCCGTCCTCCAACTGGCGGCGCACGTCCCAGGTCGATTTGAGGGCCACGCCAAGCCCGGCCATGGCCCACTCCCGCAGTACTTCCCAGTTGTCGCAAGCGTAGTGCCCGGTGACGCGGACCGAGCCGCGCTTGCCGTCGGGCCCTTTGTATTCCCAGTTCATGTGCAGGTCGTTGGTGGTGAGGCAGTTGTGCTGCTGCAGGTCGGCAGGTGTGCGCGGGGCAGGGTGCTCCCTCAGATAGTCGGGGCTTGCGCAGACCACGCGCCGGTTCGGCGCGAGCTTGCGCGCGGCGAGCGAGGAGTCCTCCAGTTCACCAATGCGGATCGCGAGGTCGTAGCCTTCCTCGATCATGTTCACGGTGCGGTCCGACAGGCTGAGCGCGAGCTGGATCTTGGGGTAGCGCTCGGCAAAGGGTGGAATCAGTGGCGCGATATGCTTGTGGCCGAAGGAGGCGGGGAGTGCGACCTTGAGCACGCCTTGCGGCTCAACGCGCCTCGCGGCGGCGGCGGCGTCTGCATCCTCGATCTCCCCCAGAATCCTGGTACAGGCTTCAAGGTAGCTCGCGCCTTCGTCAGTGAGCGCTAACCGCCGCGTCGTGCGGTTAACCAGGCGGACACCGAGGCGCGCTTCAAGCGCGGCGAGCCTGCGGCTCACAACCGCGGTGGACACGCCGAGGTCACGCGCAGCGGCCGACAGGCTGCCCGTCGCAACCACCTTGGAGAACACAGACATCTCGTAGAGAGAGTCACCCATGAAGCCGAAAATACCTTTGCGTAAATAGCAAAAGAGTTTTTCTTTGCTACGTCATTGTATATCGAACCGCAAAGCCGTAAATTTGATGCACCGCAGCACTTGATACGGATTCAAGCGTACCAGCAGCGGCCAGAACTTAAGAACGCGCCTTCCGCGGTCTCCTCCCTCCTCCTCCGCGGCAGGGTTCGTCCCCTCCGCACTTGCCGCAAGGCGGTGCGGACGGGGACCGCGTCTAACGGTGAAGACGGATCCCCCCTTTTAGGCAATCGACTTCCACATCTCGCGGTCGCGCTTCGCCGTCCAGATACGCGGATGCTTGATGCCTCTGGCTTCGTCGTAGGCGCGGGAAACATCGAACGGCATGCAGTGCTCATAGATCGGATAGGCGCCGTACACCGGATCCAGGCGCCGCTTGGTCGCTTCGAAAACCTGCTTTAGGGATTTGCGTGCGGCGACGCCGCGCTTGGCGCTGGCATAGAGCCCGCGCACGAAATTCTGCGTGTAGCGGATCGCCTTGTCGCTTGCACCAGGCGTTTTAAGGGCCGGCCCGCGTCCGGGCACCAGCGCCCTAGGCTTGAGCGCACGCAGCTTTTCCAGCGTATTGGGCCACTCCTCGAGGTGCGCGTCGCCGGTATAGATGCCGGCTTCATACTCCACGAGGTCGCCCGAAAAGAGCACTTTTTCGGAAGGCACCCAAACCACTGTATCGCCGCCCGTGTGGCCTGGCCCGAGGTGCAGGATGCGGACTTCGAGCTTGCCCAGCATCACGCTCATCTCGTCCTTGAATACCATCGTCGGCCAGGTAAGGCCGGGGATGGATCCGGCGCCGCGAAACAGGCGCGGGAAGCGCCCGATCTCGCTCGCCATGTCCTGCTTGCCGCGCTCCCGGATGAGGCCGAGCGTGCGCTGGCTGGCAATGATTTCGCCGGCTTTGTAGGCGGAGGCGCCGAGCACGCGCACCGCGTGGTAGTGCGACAGCACGACGTGGCGCACCGGCTTGGATGTGACGCGGCGTATGCGCCGGATGACCTCGCGCGCCATCAGCGGCGTCGCCTGCGCGTCGATCACCATCACGCTGTCGTCGCCGACGATGACGCCGGTGTTCGGATCGCCTTCGGCGGTGAACGCCCAGCAGCTTCTGGAGAGCCGCGGAAAGCTGATTTTCTTGGGCTTCAGGTCGGACTGGGAGGCGAAGCTTTTCATGGGCAGGGTCTGTGCTGAAACAGTAAGCGGATGAGTATGAACGATCTGCTTCGGCAGGCGTCTACCGGACCGAATACACGTTCGCCATGGGTACTAGTGCACGTTCGCCTACGCCAATGTTGGCAAATGTCCTATGGATCGTAATTGTCTGAAAGGTAATGCTAAAGACTGTCAAGGCCGGAAGCGGGTTGTATCACGGGCTGGTAGAATGGTTATTAACCTTTTTGTCCAATGCCGGATGCGGGCATTCACAAGCGAGTACCTAGTTGATGAACACGCTGACCAGGCAGGAAATGCAAGGGCTCGCCTTCGAGCCGCAGCAGCCGGAGATCGAGCAACTCGATCTCGTGCGCTACTGGCGCGCGATCGCCCGCAACAAGTGGCGCATCATGGCGCTGGTGGTGCTTGTCGGCCTGATCGCCACGCTCTACGCCTACAGCCTGACGCCGGTCTACCGTTCTAGCGCGACGGTGCTCGTCGAGGGCTCGCGCCCGAAGGCGGTCTCGATTGAAGAGCTGCAGTTTTTCTATACCGGCGCCAACCGCGACTATTTCCTCACGCAGTTCGAGATCATCAAGTCGCGCGAATTCGCAGAGCGCCTGGTGCGCGTAATGGGGCTTACCAAGCACCCTGAGTTCAACGGGCGCCTGGTGCAAAAGCCCTGGTACGCGGCGCTGTTGCCCAGCTTTGGCACCGCCGCGCCCGCGATACAGGCGACGGACGAGGAACTTGTGGATGGCGTCGTCAACGCGGTCATGGCGAGAACCTCCCTGCAGCCGCTGCGCAATACGCAGCTGGTGTCCCTCAGCTTCGATTCCACGGATCCGGATCTCGCGGCGCGGGTGCCCAATACGCTCGCGACGATCTATATCGTGGCGGACATGGAAGCGCGCGGCGAGGCGACCCGCCGCTCGATGCAGTTCCTCGCCAGGCAGTCCGAGGAACTCAAGACGAAGCTGGTCGAGTCGGAGCGCGCGCTGCAGCAGTACCGCGAGCGCGAGAAAATTATCGAGGCGAAGGGCGTGTCCATGTCCGGACCCAGTCGCCAGCTGGAAGACCTGACCAGTTCGTTGCTGGACGCGCGCAAGAAGCGCGCCGATCTGGAGGCGGCCTATGAGCAAGTGAACGCCTCGCGCCAGGGCAAGGCTGCGGAGCCCCTCGACACGCTGCCGGTCGTGCTGCGGCACCCGCTGGTGCAGCGCGCCAAGGAAGTGGAATCCGAGGCCGAACGGCGTTTCAACGACGCCTCCAAACGCTACGGGCCGGATCATCCGCGCATGGTCGCGGCTCAGGCCGAGCTGAAGGCGGCGCAGGAAAACCTGAAGCGCCAGGCCAACGTCGCGGCGCAGGGCCTTGCCAAGGACTACGAGCTTGCCCGCGCCAACGAAAACTCGATCGAACGCGCCCTCGGGCGCTCCAAGGAAGACATCCAGTCGTATAACCGCAAGGAGTTCGAGCTGAAGTCGCTCGAGCGCGACGTGACGGCGAATCGCCAGCTCTACGACACCTTCATGCAGCGTTCCAAGGAAGTCCGGGCGGGCGACATGCAGTCGGCAATCGCGCGCATCGTGGACGAAGCGCGGCCGCCGAGGTTTCCGTACGGTCCGAACAAGCGGCTGATCGTCGGAGTGTGGCTGCTCGCCGCGCTTCTGGCGGGCGTGTCGCTCGCGCTGCTGATCGAACGTCTCAACAACAGGGTCAAGGCCAGCCACGAGGTCGAATCCAAGCTTGGCGTGCGCGCGGTCGGCGTACTGCCGGTCACGAAGGCAGAATCGAATGTGCCGCTCGAGCGCATGTTCCGCGAATCGAACCAGAACGCATTCTCGGAGTCGATCCGGACCATCCGCAGCAGCGTGCTGTTGTCGGGCCTGCAGTCGCCGCGCAAGGTGGTACTGCTCACTTCGTCGGTTCCGGATGAAGGCAAGACCACGCTGGCGTCGAATCTCGCGTTCGCCTTTGCCCAGGTGAAGAAAACGCTGCTGATCGAGGCGGACATGCGTCGGCCGAAGCTCGGCCGCGTGCTGGGCGACAACGGTACCCGGCCAGGATTGTCCGAACTCGTCGCCGGCCAGGCGAACGAGGGCAAATGCATATTCGAGGTCGAGGGATCGAACCTCCATGTGATGCTGGCGGGCCGCGTGCCGCCGAATCCGCTTGAGCTGATCTCCTCGCCGGAGTTCGTCCTCATAATGGAAAAGCTGAAATCCATGTATGAGGTCATTGTTGTCGACAGCCCGCCGGTGCAGCTGGTGAGCGATGCAGTGATGCTGGCGCAGATGGCGACTTCGGTGCTGTTCGTGGTGCGCGCCGACACTACGCCCTATCCGATTGCGCGCCACGCACTCAGTCGCTTGCACCGCGTCGATGCGCCGGTGCTGGGCGCCGTGCTAAACCAGATCGACCTCGAGAAGGCCGACAATTACTACGGCGAATACAGCGGTTACGGCAACCGCTACTACCGCAAGTACGGCTACTACACGCAACCGCCGCGCGCGTAAGGCGCGCGCCGCGCCCTTGCCGTATCGCATTGAAACGCGGCAATTCCAGGTATCCGTCCCGCTCCCCTTCGGTACTCGTTTTTCGCACGGGTCGCCTCGGCGACACGCTCGTCGCGCTTCCCGCGATGTCCGCAATTCGCGGCCGATTCCCCACTCACAGGCTCGTTTTACTGACCAACCGAGACCCGGCCGCGGGTGACCGGGTCTCTTCCTGGAATGTTTTGACCGAGACCGGTTGGTTTGACAGCGTCTATTTCTACGAACCGGGTTTGCCGCTAATCGCCGGCGCATGGCAAGCACTCCGCACCGGGCTAAAACTTCGTTCGGAGCGGTTCGACCATGTATTCAGTCTGGCAGGCCAGCGCTCGTCGTTCCAGCTAGTGCGGGATCGCCTGCTGCTTCATGCCTTGCTTGGCCCAAATCAATACCACGCTGAAATGCTTCCGCACGATCGCAGCCGTGAGCGTGGCGTCTCCCAACCGCGTGTCGTCAGCGAGGCATTGCGATTGACCCGGATCGTGCATTCAGGTCGATCGGATCCATCCGAGGTTCAATTCCAGCTCTCGATTCCGGATCGCGAGCGCTCGACCGTGGAACGCTTGCTTGCAGAAATGGGAATTTCCCGGGATCAACCGCTGCTAGCAATTGGCCCGGTGACGAGAATGTCCGCAAAAGATTGGCCGGAGGATCGGTACCAGGCTCTGGGGGCTGCGCTTCTGGAGCGACATGCCAACTTCAATCTGGTCGTGATTGGCGACGAGAAGGGGCAGTCGCTCGGCGAACGGCTCTGCTCCGCCTGGGGATCGAGATCCCGCAATTTGGCTGGACGGCTTTCCGTGTACGGTTCCGCCGCGGTTCTCGCCCGCTGCGCCGCCTATATCGGAAATGATTCGGGTGCGATGCATCTCGCCGCCATGGCCGGCACGCCCTGTGTCGCCATCTTCAGCGCGCGGGAGGCGCCCGGAAGATGGGAACCGTTCGGGGCGAAGCATATTGTCCTGCGCCAGGATACGGATTGCGCCGGCTGCATGCTTGAAACATGCGTAAGCGAAGGGAAAAAGTGCCTGATGCAGATCTCGGTGGGGTCCGTGCTGGCCGCCGCGGAAAAGATCATCCCGATAAAATCCGGACGCACTGTGAATTCAGGCGCTGATCCGATCGAGGCTGAACTCCGTCAGATATAGGACGCGCTCCAGTTCGGTAGAATGATCTCGCCTGCCGGCAGGGCAAGCCGGGAAAATGGGAGTCCGACTTCCAGGTCGCATCCGATTTCTCTCAAATTGTTCGATAGAGCCCCCAATGCGAATTGCACTGTTCCTGGAAAGTCCGCCTGAAAGCGGTGGTGGATTCGTGCAGGCACTTTCCACCGTCGAATCTCTATTGCGCTTGCGCGAAAAGCAGCATGAGGTCATCGTTTTTACGCCGCTCGAGCGCACGCGCCAGTGGCTGTTGGGCTATGGCATCGAATCTGTTGTATTCAAGCGCTTGGGATTGCGTCTCATAGACAGATGGTCCTCGACGGTGGTTGGCTGTGCCGTCTTGCGCCGCCTGCGCCGGTTGGGCTTCCGTCGCCTGGGGCGTCATCTGGATGCGCTGCTCGACGACTACGCCATCGATTTGGTGGTGCTTGCCGAATGCGCGGAAGCCGCGCTGCGTATCAGCGACCATCACTATGTCGTTACCCATTGGGATGCCGATCATCGCGATTACCTGGAATTTCCGGAGAAGTACGCGGATCGCAATTTCGAGCGAAGAGAGGCGAGTTACGGAACTACCATGATCAGGGCGCTGGCGGTGATTGCTCTCTCACCGTCCGCGGCCCGTCGCATTGCAGACCTCTATCGCGTTGATCCCCACCGAATCGTTGTTTTGCCATTGCTGCCGTCGTTGGCCGTTCGTCGCCACGCTGCCGGACTCGGGCCGGTGACGGTCGATATGGTCCGGCGCAAGTACGATTTACCCGATCAATATCTGTTTTATCCCGCGTACTTCTCGTACCACAAGAATCACCTCTACATATTGGATGGGCTCGTCGAACTCGAACGGCGGCACGGCATCGTCATGCACGCCGTTTTCTGCGGCGGCGGGGATCCCGGCGATCGAATAGTGATTGAACGTCAAACGCAATCGCTTGGCTTGACTTCGAGGATTCATTTTCTGGGAGTTGTGCCCGACGAAGATATTCCGCCGCTTTATGAGGCGGCTTTGTGCATGGTCATGCCGACTTACTGCGGTCCTACGAATCTTCCGCCGCTTGAAGCGGTGACGCTCGGCTGCCCGGTCATTTACTCCGATCTACCGGGTTGGCGGGAGCATATGGGGGAAGCGGCACTGTATTGCGATCTCGCGAATCCTTCGAGCCTTGCCGGTCTCGTGGCCAGCTTGACCCGGGACCCGGCACTGGTTGATCGGCTCCGTAAATCAGGAAAAGTCCTTGCGGAGGAGATTGCGCAAGTCGATTACGTAAATCTGCTCTCGCCGGTTTTGGAAAAGTACGCGTATATGCGGCGCCGATGGGCTTGGCCTGAGGAAACAAAAAAATAGTCCGGTCTTCATCGCGCGTCGGCCGCGCGCAGGATGGCATACCCTGACCAGGAGTAAGTCGAAAGCGGCTTTCGTGTCAGCCACTGTCCGGATTCAATCATCCGAAATCCGGCGACGGTTGCCAGCCGCTTGATTTCCGGCAGGAACAGGTAGCGCACCATGTGCGTTTCCGCGACCTGCTCGCTCCAGCCAGATCGACGATTGACGGCGAGCACCGTGTAGTTCACTTCCACGCAATGTCGCTTCAGATGGTGAATAGGCTCGGCGAGGCGCACGATGTCCATGGGACCCCGCCGGACGCGCTTGATCCGGAGCGCCGGGGGTTCCGCCCTCACTGCGGGGCCGTACCAGAAGTCGAACATGAAAAGGCCGCCAATCCGCAGTGATGTGCGTGCGGAACGGAACATGCCGAGCAATTGCGTGTCGGTGGTCTGGTAATTGACGACATGGAACAGCGACGTCGCCGCATCGAACTTTTCGCGGACCCGGTACCGGGTCACGTCGCCGATGCCGAGACGCAATCTTGATCGCATGCGTGCGGAGAGGCGATCGCGTTCCGTCTTTGCCTGCCGGATCATGTGCCTGCTTTTATCCACGGCCAGTACGTGCCAGCCGAGCCGCACGAATTCCCGAGCGTGCCGCGCCGTTCCGCAACCCAACTCCAATATGAATCGCGTTTCAGGTGCGTACTTCAGAATCCTGCTTCGGACGAATGCCGCTTCGCCGGCGTAGTCCTTGTCGCGGTAGAGCGCGTCGTAGTGGCCGGCGTAAGACGGCTTGAACGTGCTCACACAAGGATTTCCTTCAGTGCCGCGGCAGAAAAGCGGAGCTCGTGCTCGCTTAGCCCCAGCCCGCAGGGAAGGTAAAAGCCCCTGCGTGCCAGCCGCTCGGAAACGGGATAGTGCTCGCCTTTGAATAGCCCCATCTTTCGCAAGACCGGCTGCTCGTGCAGGGGCCAGAAGAACGGGCGGGTCTGGACTCCTTTTGCAGCGAGCCGGTCGGCGGCTTGAGCCGCATCGAAGGGAACATCGTCACTCAGGACCACCCCGAAAACCCAGTAGCCGTTATTCGCCCAGGGCGTCCGGTCCAGCGGCAGATGCAATCCGGCGACGCCGCGCAACAGTTCCTGGTAGAGCTCGCCCATCCGTCGCTTGATGGCAATGGTCTGGTCAAGTTTTTCAAGCTGGGCAAGGCCGAGCGCCGCCTGGATATTGCACATCCGATAGTTCCAGCCCAGTTCCTCGTGCACGAAGCGACGCGGCGGAACAAAGCAGAGGTTGCGGTAGCGCGCGCAGCGCTCGGCAATCTTGTCGTCGGACGTGAGGATCATGCCTCCTTCGCCCGTGGTGATGTGCTTGTTCGCGTAGAAGCTGAAGCAGCTCACGTCACCCATGCTCCCGCATTCGCGGTCCTTGTATTTCAGCCCGATTGCCTCGGCTGCGTCCTCGACCACGCGCAACCCGTGCTGGCGCGCGAGTTCGAAGAGCGGATCCATGTCCACGGGCAGTCCGTAAACGTGCACCGCCATGATGGCCCGCGTGCGTGGCGTGATGCGGGCACGAACCTGCTCGACGTCCATATTCCACGTCAGCGGATCGCAATCCACGAGCACCGGCGTCGCCCCGGCGCGCGTAATTGCAGAGGCGCAGCAGATGATCGTAAAGGCCGGAACAATGACTTCGTCGCCCGCTTTGAGATCGAGGGCCAGGACTGCGGCTTCCAGCGCCGCCGTGCCGCTGTTGACCGTGATTGCGTGCCGTCGCCCCAGGCGCGCCCCGTAGCCCTGTTCGAAACGCTTCACAAACGGGCCTTCGGACGAGATCCAGCCCGAGTCCATGCATTCCATCAGGTACTTCCGTTCGTTGCCGTCGAGACGGGGTTTGTTGACGGGAATCATGGCGGCGTCGCAGTTCCGGTCACGCGTCCAGCAATGGCTTGTCCAGCCGGTAGGTGTCCTTCTGGTAGTCCTTGCCGCTGCGAAGCCCGGCGGTAAGGACCAGGAATTCGCTATCCTCGAGCGCGGTGAACGCATGCTGCTCGAAAGGGGAGTTCTTGATGAGATCCCCGGTTTCCAGAATGGCACTCTGCAGCGGTCCGTCGGGCATGCGCGAATGGGCAAGCACTTTTCCGCGTAGCACGTAGATCCACTGGGTCGTTTTCTGGTGATAGTGGTTTCCGCGCGTGGCCCCCTTGGAGGAAGAAATCACCGTGGCGCAATTGAAATCGACCGCCTCCATGACGTCGATGATCCGCCCACGGTCGTCCTGAAAAGCTATGACCGGGTGACTGATTTCCACTGCATCTCCCTAATTTGGATTGGCGATGACGCGGCATGCCGCGCCGTCCGCGATCGGGCCACGACCCTTGGACCGGGCACCGGCAGGATGAACTGTCCTCCCTGCCGGGCAAAGTCCTCAAGGTTGCCCATGATTTCTTCCGCGAAGTTCCATGCGAGCAGCAGCGCATAGTCCACCTTGTGTCGGACCAGCGCCTCGTCCTCCAGCACGGGGATGTGCATCCCGGGAGTGTAGCGACCGATCTTGAGCCGTGATTTCTCCGTCACGAAGTCGAGCAGCTCCGGGCCAATGTGGCAGTAATTCAGCAGCGTCATCCCCTTCGCCGGAGCGCTCACACCTGCTATGCGTTTGCCCCGGTGCTTGAGATCGTGCAGGAGCCGCGCCAACGCGGAGCGGTTGGCCGCCACCTTGGCGGCGAACTCGGCGAGTACAGGCGCATCGTATAGCCCGGCCTCGTTCTCCCATGCCAGCATTTCACGCACCGAATCCCTAACCGGGTAGCGGCCTGCTCTCGAGACGAATATCCGGAACGAACCTCCATGGATGTCCCGTTCCTGCACATCGAACACTTCCATCGCGCACGTGTCGAAAAATCGCAGCAGCGGTTTCAGCGAAAGATACGAAACATGCTCGTGGTAGATCGTGTCGAATTCAAGCGACTGCACCAGGTGGCCAAGGTGGGGCGCTTCGAGAATGAAGACGCCGTTGTCCGCGAGGAGGTCGCTCACCGCAGACATGAAGTCGCGCAATTTGTCGATATGCGCGAAAACGTTGGTAGCAGTGACTAGCGCTGCTTTTCCCTTTTCCTGGAGGATGCGCTTGACCACGTGCGGGCCGAAAAATTCGTCCCATGTTTCGACACCACGCTTTTCGGCGATCCGGACGATATTGCTGGACGGGTCGATGCCCAGAACCCGCATGCCGTTGTCGCGAAAGCACTCGAGCAAAAACCCGACATTGCTGCCGATGTCGATCACCAGGTCGCGATCGGTCAATGCCATCTGCCCGCATGCAGAGTCGGCGAACTCCTGCCAGTGCCGCCGGCCCGCCTGGGTGACGGAAGATTCGTAGGGATAGTCACGTCGGTACAGAATCTCGGGCGACACGACATGCGTAAGTTGCGCCAGACCGCAATCCTCGCACTGGCTCACCTGCAGCGGGTAATGCGCCTCTGGTTCTTGCAGCTGATCCGCGCGCAGGAATGCATTCGCGAGCGGCGTGAATCCCAGGTCGATGAACTGCCGCAGCCTGACGCCTGCGCACATCCTGCAGTTGGTTACCATGCGGGCGCGAATTTCACGTCATTCGCCGCGCGGCAATTGCCCCGGGCGCCCCAAGGGCGCCTAGCGGCGCGGGTTGCGGGTCAGGCGGCCGGCTCGCACTGCTCGAGTCGGTAGCCGTAGTTGTATACCGGCACCACCCGGAAGCCGGACTCCACCCGCAGGTCGAGTTTTTTGCGCACCTGGCTGACATGCGTGTCCACGGTGCGCGTCGCCAGTTCCCCCGAGCGGCCCCAGATGGCCTCCTGCAGGTGGCCGCGGGACATCAAGCGGCCGATATTGCGGAACAGGACCACCGCGAGGTCGAATTCCTTGGGAGTCAGGTCGACCTTGGTGCCGTCCCGGCGGATCTCGCCGCGCTGGGTGTCGATCTCGAAGGGCGGAAAGGACAGCTGCTTGTCATCCTCGCGCGGGTAGGCGCGCCGCAGCAGCGCGTGCACGCGCGCCAGCAACTCGTTCTGCCGGGCGGGCTTGATCATGTAGTCATCGGCGCCGCTCTCGAGGGCGAAGACGATGTCCTGCTCGGAGTCGCGCACCGTCACGAACAGGATTGGCACGCTTTGGGAAACATTGTTGCGGACCCATTGCAGGACTTCGGTGCCCGAGACATCGGGGACCTGCCAGTCGAGCAGGAACAGGTCGAAGCTTTCCCGCGTGGCGCGCATCATGGCCTCGCGGCCTGTCCGGTAGCCGTGCACGTCGTGTCCGTCCTGCGCCAGCCAGCGCTGCAGCAGCGCCAATTGATCCGGATCGTCTTCCAGGATCGCGATTCGCATGGCCCCGATGATAATGCCCCCGGGCCCGTGGGACGAAACGGCGTGTTTGTGGGCAGCATGGCTGGGCCTGCCACGACCTCTTTTTGGCGAAAACCGGCCTCCTGCACGACCTTGGGGCGATTGTAGGACTGGATCTTGCGTAACTGACGGAAACAAGACATAATTTCAGGTTCCGCCGGAGGGGTGCCCGAGCGGCTAAAGGGGGCAGACTGTAAATCTGTTGGCCTTGCGCCTACGTTGGTTCGAATCCAACCCCCTCCACCAGCAATTTCGGGCGCGCAGCGGACAGGAAATGGGTGAAGTAGACGGGTCGGGTAAACGAAGAGGCGGGTGTAGCTCAATGGCAGAGCAGAAGCCTTCCAAGCTTACGACGAGGGTTCGATTCCCTTCACCCGCTCCA
>JANYII010000105.1 GCA_025358705.1 Betaproteobacteria bacterium
CCAAGCCGGAAGCCTACGGCGGCGCGGCGCTCGACTACAGCTACTCGATGGTGTTCGCCGAGACGCTCGGCCAGATCCGCTGCGGCGGCGTGCCGATGGCGATCGGCGTGCAGACCGACATGGCGACGCCCGCACTGGCGCGCTTCGGCTCGGACGAACTGCGCAAGGAATTCCTCGCGCCCGCGATCGCCGGCGACTACGTGGCCTGCATCGGCGTCTCCGAGCCGGGCGCGGGCTCGGAGCAGGCCGCCGGCACCATGGCGATCGTGATGGAAGCCGGCATGAAGCGCAAAGGCCAGGCCGTGGACCATCACCAGATCGACGCGATGACGGCAAAGATCATCGAGAATTTCGAAAGACAGCAAAACGCCTTCGTCACCAGCGCCTCGATGCTCGACGACGGCATCATCGACCCGCGCGACACGAGGAACGTGCTCGGATTCGCGCTTTCCATTTGCACGGATACCAGGACCGCAAGACCCATGCAGTTCGGCGTAGCGAGGCCCTGACTCAGTCGAAGTAGTTGTTGGTAGCGCGCGCGAAGGACTCGTAGAGCCGCGGCAGCGAGACGCCGCGCTCGGCCATTTTCGAGTGGCGCATGTAGACGATGAACTGCTGCGGCGTTACCACCGGGATGTCCTGCGGCGTGATGTCCTGGTCGAGGATCCGGATTGCCATGCGCGCGGTAACATCGCCCTGCTCGAATCCGGACACGCCCACCGCGAACATGCCGCCGTCCTCGACGAAGAACCCGGCCATGCCGACCAGCGGCACCTTAGAATTGTCGACGGTCCACTTCACCACCTCTTCGGGAGGAACCGCCGGGCCCGCGTGCCCGTGGCGATACAAGCCGCGGTAATTTGAGATCAGGATCAGGTCGGCGCTCTTGCCGGCCTCGTGCACCGCCGCCATCCATTCATCGAAATTGCCGGCCATCGTCGAGGACTGGAGGCTGATCGGCGACCAGTCGAAAGCCGAGAGCTGTTTCTCGTCGTCGCGCACCGAGGACGAGCTGTCGCCAATGTGCGCGATGCGCCGGCCGAGCGGCTTGCCGTCGCCGGTGGTGCGCATCGCCAGCATCGCCTGGCGCAGGTCGGCGAGTGATTTGCGCTCCAGGATCCCGGTGACATTGCGCGCCTTGTGGTAGCCGTAGGGCTCGATCTCGCCGTTGATGCCCGCGAACACGATGCTGATCCCGGGCTTGTTGGCGAGTTCCATCACCACGTACTTCTGCGCATCGTCGTCCACCGCGATGATCAGCGTCGGGTTCCAGCTTTCGATCGCGTGCCTGGCGAGGAGCGCCTGGCGGCGCCGGAACTCGGCGTCGGGGTGGTTCTTCAGGTCCATGTAATGCCATTGCACGCGGTAGCGCAGCTTGGCATCCAGTACGCGCTTGAGTCCCGAGTCGATGTCGCGCGTCCATTCGTAATGACTGTCGTAGCTGTGCAGCACCAGGATGCGGGGTTGCGTCACCTTGAACCAGGTGAGCAGCAATACCATCAGAAGCAGGAACATCGCGCATAGCGTGATTCGGGTCACTCGCAGGAAAGATTGGCTCATAGGATCCCCAATGCGGTCCAGAAGGGCATCGACGCGTAGATCGCGGCGATGCGCACGAAGTTCATGAAGCAGTTGAAGCGCAGGAAGGAGCCCTCGTCGTACACCGACTTGGCCTGCGTGAGCTCCCTGAACTGCACATAGTGGGAACACTGGTACGGAAAGAACCAGACGTCGCCCAGCAGCAGCAGGATGAAGCCGACCACCCACGGGTTGACGCCCGCCTGCGACGCGAGCGGCATGAAAATGGTGGCGCAGATCGCGATCGTCGCCGTGTTCGGAATGACGAAGCGGATCGCGATGATCGCCAGGGACAGCACCGCGACGAAGCCGGTGAAATTGTGCTCCAGCAGGTGGCCGATCCCCGCCAGGTGCCTGCCGAGCCATTTGTCGAGGTTGAGGTAATTGAACACCGCGATCATCCCAACCAGCGTGCCCAGATAGACCAGCGCCGGCCAGTCGATGCGGTCGCGGAACTCATGCTTGCGCAGGAAGCCGAGCAGCAGCAGCGCGTAGAGCACCGCCATGCCGAGCCAGGGCGGCTGGATGTTGTGCACCGAGGTGGTGACCACGCCCAGCGCGAACACCAGGATGCTGACGATCGCCGCCCATTCGCGGTTCTTGATGCCGCCGAGCAGCTGCATCTGCACGTCGATCTGGTCGCCGGTCAGCTGCGGTTTTTCCGGGCTGCGATACACCAGCAGCGCGGCCACGTAGTAGATCACCAGCATCGCGACGACGGTGGCCAGCGATGCCGCAACCCAGTAGCCCCACTGGAACTGCTGCTGCTCCTGCGCCGGCAACAGGCCGAAGATGACGAAATTTACCGAGCGGCTGGTGATGAACGCGGCCGAGATCAGGGTGGCGCCGGTGAACGCGGCCACCGCCATGCGGGTCGCGCCCTTGCCGCCGAACTGGAACTTGACCGTCTCCACCATGTCGATCAGGAACGGCGTCACGATCGCGACGCGTCCGTTCAGCGACGGCAGGATCGGCGTCAGCATGAAGCCGGTGAGCAGCAGTCCGACGTCGTGCCCGGCCTTGTTGTTCGGCAGGTAGCGCAGCAGCCAGAGCAGGAAGCGGAACGAGAGGCCCGACATCACCACCATCGCGCCCAGCCCGAAAATACTCATCGCCATGAAGAAGCCGTCGGAGGCGAAGCCCGACAGCACGACGCGCGACGGCGCGATGCCGAGCGACAGCGTGGTCAGCAGCACGAAAATTCCCGGCACATACTCGTCCACCAGCTCGAACACCCACATTACGATGGTCGCGGTGAAGATCGCGAGGAACACCGTCGTCTCCCGGTCCAGTCCGAGCTCAGGCCCGTACAGCAGCACCAGCAGCGGCATGAGGATGCAGACGAACCAGCCCACGGCCTCGAAGCCGTCCCTGGCCCCGGAATCCTCCGGCTTCGCCTTCTCCGCGGCCGCGTGCACCTGCTCGCCGCCAAAATTGGCGATCAGGGAGAAATAGAACTGCGCCTTCAGCCCCGGGTTGAACTGGTTCAACCCGATCAGGCTGGTACGCGGGATGGCAATCGCCGTGACTTCGGTCAGCGCGCTTGCGCGCGAAAGGTAAAACGGCACGTCGGTGGCCGCCTCCTCGCCGAAGCGCGCCGAATTGACGGTGACGCGCTTGCCGAGCGGCGACACGAGTTCCACGTCGCCGCCGACCACCAGGTACATGAAACTCGCCTCGGCGTCGGCTTCGTAAATCGTCTCTCCCGCCTCGAATCGCCGCTCGCGCACGTTGCGCACCATGCGCGCGAGGCTCTCGTTCTGGCTCTTCGATATGATCGGGTCCTGCGTCAGTCGCGACGCGGCGCGGGCGGTAGGCGACACGGCGCGCCCGCGCAGTTCTACTGCAGGCTGCCGAGCCGCCCGAGCGGCATCGCCGCGGGCAGGTCCTCGGCCTGGACAAACTCCCGGAAATCGGGCCGCCGCAGCTCCGCATCGATGGCGCGCAGCGAGGACTCGAATTCCTCCTCGAAGGCGAGGTAGTACAGCTCGGTGTGCAGGAAGTAGCGCGCCACCTCCGCCTCGATCAGGTGGGTCTGGCTGGCCTGGAGGGTGGGGATCGCCAGCTGCCGGCCCTGCAGGAAGTTGGCGATCGTCGAGCGCCCCTCGCCACCGTTAAGGCCGATCAGCCGCTTCAGCGTGATCGCGCGCGCGAGCTTGACGAGGTCCTCCTCCTCCTTGAGCAAAATGGTGTACCGCGGCAGGCCGCTCGGGCCCGGCTTGCTCATCTCCCAGAGAATCCGCTTCCATTCGGTGCGGTCCTTGCAGCAGGGCACCAGCGCGATTTTCGGCTTCGGCTCTTCCAGCACGTCGCCGAACTTGCCGCCGGCGCGCGTGTACTCGAACGTGATCGCGAGCGCTTTGTCCGGATTCTTCGTGAAGAAGCTCTCCCAGTTCTCGCCGTCGCCGTAGGAAGCGAGCAGCGAATCCAGGCGGCGCGCGCGGAATTCCGGCCCGCTCGCGTCGTCGAACTTGAGCATCCGGTTGGGCACGATATCGCCGCCGAGCTTGTTGCGCCGGAGCGTCTCGTAGATCATGCCGTTCATCAGGATGTTCTCGCCCGGAATGCGGCCGTCGGCCAGCTTCAGGAACGGATCCCGCTCGACCAGCTCCGGCCGCTCGCGCGCGATGCGCGCGACGATCTCGCGGTACTTGACCAGGCGCTGGTTGCTGCGGATGTAGCCGGTATCGAAGACGTCGCCGGCGCGCAGGCGGTAGCTGTCGCGGAACAGCTGGTTGTCCAGGCTGTCGAACGCGTCCTCGTCCTTGGGCAGCGCGCGGCCGAAGCTGGCGCGCCCCTCGGGCAGCACGTAGGGCGTGAGCACGATGATCACCTCGCGCTTGGACGTGGTCACCCGGGTCGAGCGGAACAACGGCCCCAGTAGCGGAAGGTCGCCAAGCAGCGGCACCTTGTCGTTGGCGAGCTGTTCGTCGCGGCTGATCAGGCCGCCGATGATCAGCGGCGTGTTGTCGGGAATGCGGGCGTAGGTCTGCACGCGCCGTGTCGCGATGGTTGGCGCCGAAGCGAGCAGCGCGCCCAGCGGGCTGCGCAGCTCCAGGTCGCGATTTGGAACCGTCGACGAGACGGTCGCGTCGATCAGCATGCTCACCTCGTTGCCGGCGTCGTCCACGCGCGGGCGGATGTTGAGCTGGATTCCCGTCGGCAGGTACTGGAAGGAAAACGAGACGCGCGACTCGGCCACCGAGGAAGCGTCCTTGCTGGTCGCGATCGGGATATCGGTGCCGACCCGGATCGTCGCCTGGCGGTTGTCGAGCGTCAGCACGCTCGGCCGCGCCAGCACCTCGGCCTTGCCCTGGCGAACCAGCGCCTGGATGCGCAACGTTACCAGGCGCGCCAGCTCGCGCGTCGGGTCGCGCAGGAAGTCCACCGTATTCGCGCTGGCGTTGGGCTTGAGCGATCCCAACAGCAGCGAGCGTCCACCACCTTCCTGGAAATTCCACTGCACGCCCAGCTCGTCCAGGCCGTCGCGGCTGATCTCGAGCACGATGCCTTCGACCAGGATCTGCCGCGCCGGGCGGTCGATCAGCTCGGTCAGCGCCTTGCGCACGCGGTTGAACTGCTCGGGGCGGTCCGGATTGAACATCACCATCAGCTGCGATGAGGGCGAGGACACCGTCTCCGGCGATAGGCGCGCGGTCGCGCCCAGCACCACGGTGAGGCCGAGCTGGTCGCGCGCCATCGCGTCGCCACCCCCCACCAGGCCCGACTGGCTGGCGCGCGGCCCGGGGACCTTGAGAACCACGGGCAGCTGCTCGTTTCCAACGACGGTGGGCACCGGCGCCGCTCCGACCGCCTTGTCGGGCTCGGGCGGCGGCGCCGGCTGCGCGGGCGTTCCCCCCGGCGCAGATCCCTGCGGCGGCTGCGCATCCGGCGGCGGCGTGTCATCGGCAGGGACGGTCGTTTCCCGGCCGAGGAAAGTGCTGAAGCCCATCGCTTTGAGCATCGCCATCGCGCTGTCCGCGTCGATGTAGCTCAGCCGCAGGATGCGTGTCTCCAGTTCGGAAACCTGGATCTCGGCCTCGTTCTGCTTGCGCGATTCGACGATCTTGCTGATCGCCGCCTCCGCGCCGTTGGCATCAGGATTGGGCGCGATGCCGTCGGGCCCGACGGCCGCACCCCACAGCCAGAGCTGCGGCATCTGCCCGACCTGGCGCAACAGGCCGAATCGCAGCAAGTGAACAGTGCGCCCCTCGACGCGCCGCAATGGCACGCCCACGGCGATCACTCTTTCGGGCAGCGCAGGCAGGCGGCTGGCGAGCGCGTCGCTGCCGGCATAGCCATTCTCCAGTTCGTACCTGGTGGCGAGGCCCGCGATCAGGTCGCGCAGTCCGCGCGTGTCCTGCTTCGGCAGCCGGATCAGGCGCGCCGCTTTCGCCGGATACTTGCTGGCGTCGTCGGGCAGGTTCGCCGGCGCCTCGGTCGCCTGCGGCTTGAGGACGGATTTTCCGTCCTTCGCCGCGCTTGTCGCCGCCGGCGCGGCCTTCGATTGCGCCTGCATGCCGACCGGCCACAGCGCGATGCTCGCAAGCGACACGCCGAGAATGGCGACGAGTTGCCGTCGTGAATACACGATCCTTGTCATGCCTCTCCCGGGAATGGCGCTCATATCGCGTCAAGAGCCGCTATTGGTAAAAATCCACATGGCAATCTACCCGCTTGACGCCAGCCGGGCAATACAAAGCGCCGATCAGGCGAGCGCCGTCCTCGCTGTGCGGCTTTGCGACCAGACGCAAGCACAGCCACTGAACTCTGGCAGAATCGCCGCTCCGGCTTGACGGACGCGCACCCATGAAGTTCACCCAGGAACACGAGGAAATCCGCCGCACGATGAAGAAGTTCATCGATGCGGAAATCAACCCGCACGTCGACGAATGGGAGGCCGCCGAAATCTTCCCGGCCCATGAGGTGTTCAAGAAACTCGGCAACATGGGCATGCTGGGACTCACCAAGCCAGAGGCCTACGGCGGCGCGGCGCTCGACTACAGCTACTCGATGGTGTTCGCCGAGACGCTCGGCCAGATCCGCTGCGGCGGCGTGCCGATGGCGATCGGCGTGCAGACCGACATGGCGACGCCGGCGCTGGCGCGTTTCGGC
>JANYII010000142.1 GCA_025358705.1 Betaproteobacteria bacterium
GGATCGCCAGCACGCCGGCCTGGTCGCCCAGCGACTGCCGCACGCGCGCCGCCAGCGTTTCCACCATCGGGCCGGCGACGCCATCGGCCCGCAAGCGCGCGATTTCCGCTTCCGCGCGCTTGGGCTCCTTGGCGCGCAGCAGCGCCACCGCCAGCCCGAAGCGCGCGCCCGGCTCATTTGCAAAACGGCGGTCGTTCACCGCGTCGCTGAACGTCTTCACCGCGTCGTGCACGTCCGCCGCCTCGGCGCGCAACTTGGCGCGCACCAGGTGATATTCGAGCGTATCGACGCGTTGCCGGTAAGACGTGCCTTGGGCGCGGTTCTCCGCCTCGCTGATCCGCTCCGTGGTCACCGGGTGGCTGCGCATGTACGTGGGAATGACGCCGCTGTCCAGTAACCGCGAGGAACGCTGCAATTTCTCGAAAAACGTTCCCATGGCCCGGACATCGAATCCCGATGCAGCCAGCGTCTGGAAACCGACGCGGTCCGCCTCGCGCTCGAAGTCGCGGCTGAAACTCAACTGCGCCTGGACCGCGCTGCCCTGCGCTGCCATCGCCGCACCGCTCGCCAGGTCGGGGCGCGAACGCGCCAGCAGGATCGAGGCTGCCAGCGCGATCATCATCGGCAGCTGCATCTGCTTCTCGATGCCGAGTCCCCGCGCTATGTGCCGCTGGGTCACGTGCGCCATTTCGTGGGCGATCACCGAAGCGATCTCGGATTCATTGTCCGAGGAGGTGATCAGCCCGGTATGCACGCCGATGAATCCGCCCGGCAGCGCGAACGCGTTGATGGATGGGTCGCGGAAGGCGAAGAATTCGAAATCCTGCCGCATGCCGGTGCCGGCGTTGCTCAGGCGCGAGCCGAGGTCGTTCAGGTACTCCGTGACCTCGGGATCGTCCAGGTAGGACGGCTCGCGGAACCTGATTTCGCGCGCGATCGATTCGCCGATCTTGCGCTCGGTCTGCAGCGACAGGTCCGAGCCGCTGACGTCGCCGAGATCGGGCAGCCGCACGGGCGCGTTCTGCGCGAGCGCCCGGGGCAAAAAAGCAAGCGAGGCGGCCAGCAGCCATGCGATGAAGCGCATCTGTTTATGATACCGTTCCGTCGGTCAAGTTCCCTCACCGGAGAACGCATTGGCACGCAAGCCTCCCCCCCGACTCGCGCCGCAGCTCACGCATTTCGATCGCAAGGGCAGCGCCCACATGGTCGACGTGGGCGCCAAGGACGACACGCACCGCGTCGCGGTCGCATCCGGTCGCATCGCGATGCGACCGGCCACCTTCCGCATGGTCATCGAGGGCAGCGCCGCCAAGGGCGACGTGCTCGGCGTGGCGCGCATCGCAGCGATCCAGGCCGCGAAGCGCACCTCGGACCTGGTGCCGCTCGCCCATCCGCTCGCGATCACGCGCGTGGCGGTCGAGTTCAAGTTCGATGCGCCGCGCCGCGAGATCGTGCTGTTCGCGACGGTGGAATGCCGCGGCCGCACAGGCGTCGAGATGGAGGCGCTGAGCGCCGCTGCGGTGGGCCTGCTCACCATTTACGACATGGTCAAGGCCGTGGACCGCGGCATGGTCATCCGCGACCTTCGGCTCGAGGAAAAACGCGGCGGCAAATCAGGCCACTACCGCCGCGGCACGAAGTGAAGCCGCGACCGGCCGGGGCGTCGCGCTTCGAGTAGCGCCCGCAATGGAGAACGTTCGCGACGGCCCGGGCCGGGAGATCCTCGTCTCCATCATCATTCTTGCGAAGAATGGAGGCAAGACCATCCGCCCTCTCCTGGAGGAACTGCACGGCCAGAAGATGTTCGGGCGCGCCGAAGTCATCGTGATTGATTCCGGATCCACCGATGACACCCTGGCCGTCGTCTCGGAGTACCCGGTCGCTCTGACACGGATTCCGCCCGAAGAATTCGGGCACGGCAGGACCAGGAATCTCGGCGCCCGGCTGGCGCGCGGAGAGTTCCTGGTCTACCTGCCGCAGGACGCGACCCCGGTGGGACCCGACTGGCTTGGCGCGCTGCTGCTTCCGTTCGAGAATCCGGGTGTCGCAGGCGTCTATAGCAGGCAAGTGCCACGGCCCGATGCCAGCGCGATGGAAAGTTGCTTCCTGCTGAGTACCTATGCGCAGAGATTCGAGATCAGGAAGTTGATGCGGCGCGAGGATGCCTCGCTTTCAGCCTGCTTCTTTTCCACGGTGGGCGGGGCCATTCGCGCGTCCTTGTGGAGGGAATATCCATTCCGCGAAAATGTAATCATGAGTGAAGACCAGGCCTGGTCGAAGGACGTCATGCTGGCGGGGCACTCCATCGCCTACCAGCCCGCGGCGGAGTTGCTCCACTCCCACCAGTACGGAGTCATCGACATATTCCGGCGCAATTTCGACAGCGGCTTCTCGATCCAGCAGATTTTCGCGGGCGGGACCGGGATCTCCCCGATGCAGGGACTGTCGCGCCTGGCGCGCGAAGGTTTCTTCGTGCTTCGTAGCGGGAAACTCATGGATATCCTCCGTTTCCCGTTCTACGAGTGCGCCAGGCATCTCGGGTTCTGGGCCGGAATGCACGCGGAACTGCTTCCCGTCGGAGTGCGGAAGGCCTGCGGCCATCTTGCGTACTTCTGGGACCGCGCCCCGGCACCACGCGGCGAAAACGAGTGACCGATACAGGCGCGACGGCGGCGAACATCCTGGGCGAAGTGCTCTGGCACACCGCCAACAAGGATGATTCGATCCTGCAGATCAGCCACAACCATACTTACGAGGTCCTGGAATACGCGAAGCGATTTCTGCCTGAGCGCGGCAAGACACCGCCCCGCTTCCTCGAAGTTGCAGCCTACGCACATATCACCGGCTACCTGCTTGCGCAAAGGCATGGCTGGAATTCGACCTTGTCGGATATTTCGGTGGAGACGCTGGCGCTGGGCGCCAAGTACGCACGGCAGAATGGGTTGGATGCCGCACGGGTACGCCGCGTGGCCGTGGATTTTCACGACCTGCCGTTTCCTGACGGATCATTCGACGTCGTCTACATCTGCTCGGCGCTGCACCATACGCTTCGCTGGCAAGTGGTGCTGCGGGAACTGCTGCGCGTCACCGCTCCCGGCGGCTTGCTGATCATGCCGAATGAGCCTTGCCATCGCGATTTCTG
>JANYII010000149.1 GCA_025358705.1 Betaproteobacteria bacterium
ACGCTCATCGGCTTCGCGCTGATGGTGCTGGGCGGATTGTGGCTCGCGCACTCGCGCAGCTTCGCCGAAGCCAGCGCCGCGCGCGTGCTCGCGGGCACGGGCGCGGTCGCGCTCAACGTGATGCTCACGAAAATGGTCGCCGACTGGTTCGAGGGCCGCGATCGCATGTTCGCCATGTCGATCCTCGTCAACGCCTGGCCGATCGGCATCGCCATCGCGCTCCTGAGCGTCGGGCCGCTGGCGCAGTGGCAGGGCTGGCCGGCGGCGATGCTGCTCACCGCCGCATTGGCCTTCGCCGGACTCGTGCTCGTCGCCGCGACCTACCGCTCGCCGCCCGCGTTGCAGCAGGCAGCCGCCGGACTGGGCCTCGGCGCGCTAAGCGCGCGCGAATGGCTCCTGCTGCTGGTCGCCTCGATGCCGTGGATGATGTTCAACGCGGGCTACCAGATCATCGTGTCGTTCCTGCCCGCGTTTTTCCTCGAGCGCGGCCTGAGCATCGCCGCTTCGGGCGCGACCACGGCCCTGAATTCGGCGATCAGCATCGTCTCGGTGTGGGTGGGCGGCCTGCTGCTGCGGCACATGAAGCGGCCCGACGTGCTGTGCCACGCGGCGATCATCGGCTGGTCCGTCATGCTGTGGTTCCTCGTCGATGCCACCAACCCGCTGCCCTGGCTCATCGTGGGCGGGATGATCATCGGCCTGCCGGCGGGGCTGTTCGTCTCGCTCGGACCCGAAGTGCTGCGCGCCGAGGTACGCACCGCGGGCATGGGTTTCTTCTACACCGTGTTCTATCTCGGCGCCGCGGTCTTTCCCGCGATCGCGGGCGCGCTCTACCAGTTCACCGGGCGCGCCTCGTCCACGCTCTGGCTCGCCGCCGGCTGCGCGCTCGCCTGCATTCCCGCGCTCCTGCTGCTGCGCTTTCTTACCCGCAAATAAAAAAAGCCCGGCCGGAGCCGGGCTTTTGACCTGCCAGGAGAAATCGAACTGATTACTTCTTGGCTTCTTCTTTCTTCGGCGCTGCTTCGGCTTTCTTGGCCATCGCGGCGTCATGCTTCGCCTTCTTGTCGGCGGCCATTTTCTCGTGCTTCGCCTTCTTGTCGGCGGCCATTTTCTCGTGGGCGGCCTTCTTGTCCATTTTGGCTGGGGCTGCTGCCGGGGCCGCCGCCGGAGCGGCTGCCGGGGCCTGCGCGAGCGCTGCGGTGCTGAATGCGAGGGCAACTGCGATTGCGAGGATGCGTTTCATATATGTCCTAGTTAGAGGGGAGGTTTCCCGTGCACCAATAACGCGGCATCCGGCAAAAGGATGACATAATCTAAATTACCAACCTAATCAAAAGGTTGCGTATGACAAAGCTGACACTACCCGCCATCGCCGCCACGTTCTTCTTCCTGCTCCCCTGCGCCGCCATTGCCGAGGAGAGCCCCGAGGGTGTTTACGGCAAGTACCACCAGGCCCTGCTCGCGGGGAACACGAAGAAGGTCAAGGCTGTCTTGCCACAGAGTTACGACATCTGGGGCAAGGACGACAGCGCCGACGGCAAGAGCCTCACGCTGCGCGCGACCGGCAAGCGCACGAACTTGCCAGGCGAAAAACCCGAGACGATGAGCGGCGTAATCCTGATGCGCAAAGAGGGCGGCAACTGGAAGGTGGAGAAGGCGGACTGGCAGGGCACAAACCAGCGCGACTTGCCGGATTCCGTAAAGCCGACGGCGGCAGCGACTCCCACAGCGCCCGATCGCGTTCTCGGCGCGGCCAGGGAACCGTGCGTCTACAAGCCGGTGATGACCAGCGAGGACATGGAACGCTGCCGTTAAACAAATATCCTATTCCGTCGAGCAGGCGAAGCTTTCCGCCGTGTTCGGGTTGCCCGCGCCCTTGTAGCGCGCATACGACGGGAACTTGCACATCGGCCGCGTCTGCACCGGCTTGCCCGCACTGTCCAGGCCGGTATGCACCACGCCCTGCCGCGAAGGCGGCGTGCCCTGCTCGGCCCAGGTCACCAGCGCCTTCATGAGATCGGCGCGGTCCGGCCCGGTGCCGCCGGAACAATGCCCGACGCCCGGCGCGAGGAACAGCTCCACCGTGTCGTCGGCGGCGGCCTGTCCCATCTTCTTCACCACCTCGCCGTAGTAGCGCACCGTGTCGCGCGGGCTGACGGCAGTATCGTGCTCGCCGTTCCAGAGGATCAGCTTGGCGCCGCGCGCGCGCAGCGCCGAGAGGTCCGGGTCGAAGGCGTTGAACATCGTGCCGACGACGTGCAGCGGGGCGCGCCACTCGTCCGGGTTCCAGCGCATCGTGTCCAGGTTCGGGTCGCGCATGATGAACGAGCGCACGAAGCCCTCCGAAAATATCGCCTGCAGCGAGCGTCCGCTCATCGGCGGATTGGGATTGGGCCACAGGTACTCGCCCCAGCCCTTGGTGGGATTGTCTTCGGCGCCGACGTTGTAGCCAGGATGCGACCAGGCGCCGTCGGCGGTGGAAAAGCCGGACGTCGCCGTGCGCACCGTGTGGACCTGCGCGTCCGACAGGCACTTGTCGCCCGCATCCGCGCCGCCGGGGCAACGCAGCGTGGCCGGGTCGAACTTGCAGGCCATCGGCTTCGAAAGGATCCTGTCCGCGAGGCCATCCATGGCGTCGCACTGCGCGAGCACCGCGTCCGCCAGCAGCTTCTGCTTGGCCGGGTTGAGCGCGCCGCCAGGCGCGAGTACCGCCTTCGAAATGCGGTTGAACTGCAGGAACAGGCCCATGAAGTTCCCCGCCGGCGCTCGCGCCACGATGCCGTCGAAGTCGCCCGGGAAGCGCTGCGACAGCATCATCGCCTCGGCGCCGCCCGCCGAGCAGCCCTCGAAGTAGTTCTTCTTCGCCGCTGCGCCGTAGAAGGCCTGCACCAGCTCCTTGCCGAAGGGCAGCGTACGATGGATCGAGAGGTAGGTGTAGTCGGCCAGCTTGACCGGGTCGTAGGCGAACTCGGCGCGGAAGTACTTTGCGTCGCGCGCACCCGGCGCGTCATAGCCGCCGTTGGTCGCCATCGTCGCGTAGCGCTCCGCAACGATCGAGGGGCTGAAGTACGGCCGCGTCGGCGGGAAAGGTTCGCCCTTGTAGCCGCCGCCCCCCAGCGCCACCATCTTGCCGTTCCAGCCCGAAAGAGGCAGCCGGCCCTCGAAGCGCAGCGTCGAGTCATTCAGCTTCACGTTGACGTGGCAGTACGCCGGGATGCCGTCCTTTTCCGGCACCGCTACCGCCTCGAGGATCGTCGCCTGCTGCTGGCCGAGCTGCCGGCCCTTCAGCGCCTCGCAGTTGCCCGACGCCATTGGCGCATCCGCCGTGCCCGCGCAGCCCGCCACGAAAAGCGCCGCAAGTGCCGATGAAAAACCCGCTGGAATCCGTTCCATGTCCGCACCTTTCAAGGTTCGATATCGTCCGTAGACAACAAGCGTAGTATTGGCATGAAGGTTATCACCCCGTCGAAGGAGGCTGCGGTGCTGGGACGCATGCTCACCATGATCGCCGCCGCGCTGGCATTGGCGGCGCAATGCGGCGACGCGTTGGCTCGCGGCAGCCATGGTGGCCATTCCGGGGGACACGCGGCGCGCGCGGTGATTTTCGCGGCGCCGATCGTCTATCTGGCGCGCCCTTACTACGCGCCCGCCTATTATCCGCCGGCCTCCTACTACCCGCCCGCCACCTACTATCCGCCGGTGCAGCCGGCCGCCTACAACCCGCCGCAACCGCCGCTCGCGTACGCGCCGCCGCCCTTGGCGCCCGCCGGCAACGCCGACGTTCCCTCCCCGGCACCCCTCTATGTCTGCAAAGACGACGGCGGGCGCACCACCCTCACCAACCGCAAGGAAGACACGGTCGGCAAATACTGCATGGAACGGTCTACCCGGGCCTCCTCGCCGCCGGGTGCCGCGAAGGGTCCCTACGCCATCGAGAACGCGACGCGGTACCGCTACTTCTGCCCCGACTCGCGCAAGTACTATCCTGAAGTGAACATCTGCGCCGCCTGGCTGAAGGTTGTCCCCGATATCGCGACCACGCGGCGCTGAGCCTCCCGTTAAAATCGGAGGGTGAACAAGCCCTCCAAGCCATCCCAGCCGGCCTCCACCAGTAACTTCATCAAGCACGTTATTGAGTCTGATTTATCTGCAAAAAAACATATAGCGATCCGGACTCGCTTCCCGCCCGAGCCCAACGGCTACCTGCACCTCGGGCACGCCAAGTCCATCCTGCTCAACTTCGGCCTCGCCAAAGAGTACGGCGGCAGCTGCAACCTGCGCTTCGACGACACCAACCCGGAGAAGGAAGAGCAGGAGTACGTCGACTCCATCATCGACTCGGTGAAGTGGCTGGGCGCGGACTTCGGCGGCAAGGCGCTTTACGCCTCCGACTACTTCGACAAGATGTACGAGTGCGCCGAGTACCTCGTCACCTCGGGCAACGCCTACGTCGATAGCCAGTCCGCCGACGAGATGAAGAAAAACCGCGGCGATTTCACGCACCCGGGTGTTGATTCGCCTTTCCGCTCCCGCTCTTCTGCCGAAAATCTTTCCCTTCTAAAAGAAATGAAAGACGGCAAGCACCCGGACGGCACCCACGTCCTGCGCGCGAAGATCGACATGAAGTCGCAGAACATGAACCTGCGTGACCCGGCGATCTACCGCATCAAGCGCGCCACGCACCACCGCACCGGCGACAAGTGGCCCATCTACCCGATGTACACCTACGCCCACCCGATCGAAGACGCGATCGAGCGCATCACCCATTCCATCTGCACCCTGGAATTCGAAGACCAGCGGCCGTTCTACGACTGGCTGCTGAACAAACTCGCCGACGGCAAACTCCTCGAGCGCCCGCTGCCCCAGCAAATCGAGTTCGCGCGCCTGAATCTGACGCACGTTCTTCTATCGAAACGACTCCTGATCAAGCTGGTCGAGGACAAGCACGTCGACGGCTGGGACGATCCGCGCATGCCCACCCTCGCCGGCGCCCGCCGCCGCGGCTACACCGCCGAGGGCTTCCGCCGCTTTGCCGAGCGCATCGGCGTCTCCAAGGCCAACCAGATGATCGACTACTCGATCCTGGAAGACTGCATGCGAGAGCACCTCAACGAGATCGCGCCCCGCCGCATGGCCGTCCTCGACCCGATCAAGCTGGTTATTGAAAATTATCCTGAAGGTCAGGAAGAACTGATGGACGTGCCAAACCATCCGCAGAAGCCGGAATGGGGCAAGCGGCAGGTCCCCTTCTCACGTGAGCTCTACATCGAGCGCGAGGATTTCACCGACGCCCCCGAAAAGGGCTACTTCCGCCTGTTTCCGGGCAACAAGGTAAGACTGCGCTATGCCTACGTCGTAGAGTGCGAGGGATGGCACAACGGCGTCGTGCGTTGCCGCTACCTTCCCGAAACCCGCTCCGGCACGCCGGGCGCCGACTCGGTGAAGGTCAAGGGCAACATCCATTGGGTGAGCAAGAAGCACGCGCACCAGTCCGAAGTGCGGCTCTACGACCGGTTATTCAGCGCAGAGCGCCCGGACAGGACCGAGCACCTCAATCCAAAGTCACTGAATGTGATTCAGGCTCAGCTGGAACGAAACCTTGCTGGAACGGAAGCAGGGGCGGTGCAGTTTGAGCGGCATGGGTATTTCATGGCAGATCGCGGCGGGTTCAATCGGACTGTAACGCTGCGCGATTCATGGACACGTCAGTAACAAATCGATAGCACAAAGACGAAGAAGACATGGAATCCCCTCCCGCCGAACCCATCGTTCAAATTGAGAAAGAACTGAAAGT
>JANYII010000165.1 GCA_025358705.1 Betaproteobacteria bacterium
AGCGGCGGGGCCGCGGCGGGCACGCCGTTCGGGGCGCCGCCGTTCTACGTTGCCAAGGGGGCGATGCTGCTGCTTGCCGGGCTCGCCGCGGGTTTCGTCGCGCACCAGCTCAAGCGACGCGTGGGCAACGCCTACCGCACGTTGCAGGAGCGCGAGCGAGTGCTCAGCGCCTTCGGCCAGCAGGTTTCGCCGGCCATCGCCGAAGAGCTGCTCAGGGCCGGCCCGGAAATCGCGAGCCGCAGCCATTTCGTCTGCGTGATGTTCATGGACATCCGCGGTTTTACGCCGCTGGTCGAGCGCAAATCCCCGGCGCAGATTGTCGAGCTTCAGAACGCGGTATTCGGCGAGGCGGTGGAGGTCGTTAACCGCAATCACGGCATCATCAACCAGTTCCTCGGCGACGGTTTCATGGCGACGTTCGGCGCTCCCGTCTCGGGCGAGCGCGATTGCGCCAATGCGCTCACGGCCGCGCGCGAGCTGGTCGACGGGATCCGCCGGCTCGGGGAGGAGGGCCGCATCCCGCCAATCGAGATCGGCATCGGCCTGCACGCGGGCGAGGCGGTCTCCGGCAACATAGGGTCGGCGCTGCGCAAGCAGTACTCGATCACCGGAAATGTCGTGATCCTCGCCTCGCGCATCGAGCAGCTGAACAAGGACTACAACTCGCGCATCCTGGTTTCGGCTGAAGTGCTTGCGGCCGCCGGGGAAAAGGCGGCCGCGGCCGCCGCGCTCGGGCCGGTCCATGTCAAAGGCCGGGAGCAGCCGATAGAATTGTTCCGCCTTGCCTGAGGAGCTTGTCCGATGATCGCCGTCATTTTCGAATTCACCCCCGCCCCGGGGCGCTTCCCGGACTACATGGAGCTGGTCGGCCAGCTCAAGCCCGAACTGGAGAAGGCCGAGGGCTTCGTGTCGCTCGAGCGCTTCGAGAGCATCACCGCCCCGGGCAAGTTTGTTTCCCTGCAGTTCTGGCGCGACGACGAGTGCGTCGCGAAGTGGCGCAACCTGCAAAAGCACCGCGAGGCCCAGAAAAAGGGGCGCGGCGGCATCTTTTCCTCCTACCGGCTGCGCATCGCGGCCGTGAGCCGCGACTACACAATGGACGCGCGCGCGCAGGCGCCTGCCGACAGCGTCGCCGCGCATGGCTGAAGCGGTTATTCACAGTTTTCTCCTGAAGGAAGGTCTCTGGCGTTCGGAGGGTGAATTCGTCGATGGTGCCGGCAAGCGCGTCGCCGTGATCGGAGACGCGCATATCCGGCATTTCCCGGACAAGTGGGTCTACGAAGGCGTGCTGCGCGCGGCCACCGTTCCGCCCACGGAACACCGTACCGTCTACGAGATCCAGCCGATGGCGCCGGGCAATTTCGCCACGCTCTGGACCTCCAAGAGCGCCGCCTTCGGCACGCTGCACGGCCGCTTCATCGTGGTCGGCGACGCCATCCTGTCGGCCTATGAATCGGCGACCGGCCGCTACCGCGGCCAGGACACGATCCTGCGGCGCGACGAACGCCACTACAGCGCGCGCGGCACGGTGCTCGACGGCGGCAAGATCCTCTCGGCCTGGAGCTTCGAACTGAGGCTGGTGTAGTGAAGAAAATCAGGGTCAGACTACGTTTTCACGACAGAAAAACGTTGTCTGACCCTGATTTTGGTGTGGCATGACTGCCTGGGCGCCGCTGCGGCACCGCGCATTCCGCGCGCTCTGGCTCGCCTCGTTTACCGCGCTCACCGGGTCGTGGATCGCCGACAGCACGGCCGCCTGGCTGATGACCTCGCTGTCGCCGTCTCCGCTATGGGTGGCGCTGGTGTCGAGCGCGACAACGCTGCCGATCCTCATGATGGCGCTGCCGGCGGGCGCGGCGGCCGACCTGTTCGACCGGCGCCTGGTGCTGATGGTCACGCAATCCTGGGTGACAGTGGCATTGCTGATGCTGTTCGCCGTATCGTTCGCCGGCAGGATGACCGCCGAATTGCTGTTGGCGCTAACCTTCGTGCACGGCATCGGCAACGCGATCCGCTTTCCCGTGGTCGCGGCGATGACGCCGGGCCTGGTCCCGCGAGCCGACCTGCCGACGGCGATGGCGCTGCACGGCGTTTCGTTCAATGGCGCGCGCGTGGTGGGGCCGGTGCTCGCGGGCCTGCTGCTTGCCTGGATCGGCGGCGCATGGGTGTTCCTCATCTGCGCGGTGATATCGGTGGCCGTTACCGTGGGATACGCGCGCGGCGCGGCCCAGCAACGCGCGAGTTCGCTGCCGAACGAGCGCTTCATCGCCGCGATGCGCCTCGGCCTGCAGTTCTCGAGGCAGACGCCGGCCATGGTGGCCGCGCTGGCGCACATCTGCGGCTACACGTTCTTCGCGGTGGTGATGCAGGCGCTGCTGCCGCTGGTCGCGCGTGACCGCCTTGCCGGCGATGCCGGCACCTTCACGCTGCTGCTGTCAGCGATGGGCATTGGCGCGATCGCCGGCGTGGTGGCGATGCCCACGCTGCGGCGCCACCTCAACCGTGACCAGCTGCTCGCCACCTTCGCGATCACGCAGGCCATCGGCACCGCCGCGCTGTCGCAGGCGACCAGCGCCTGGATCGCGGCGCCGGCTGCGTTCGCCGGCGGCTTCGCGTGGACGGCGACGTTCAACGTGCTGAGCGTGACCGCGCAGATAGCGTTGCCCGACTGGGTGCGCGCGCGCGGCACCTCGGTGTTCCTTGCCAGCGGCATGATCGGGGCGACCGCCGGCGGCTTCGCCTGGGGCCAGGTCGCCACGCTTGCCTCGATCGAGCGCGCGATGGAGATTTCCGCTTTCGCCTCGCTTGTCGTCTATGGGCTGCTGCGGCGCCGCTACCAACTGAGCAGCCTTGCGGCGACCGACCTGACGCCCGCGCAGGTGACGGCGGAATTCGCCGCCGGCACGACCATCGAGGGCGACCAGGGGCCGGTAATGGTGACCATCGAATACCAGATCGATCCGGCGCGCGCGGAGAAGTTCGCCGCGGTGATGGCCGATAGCCGGCGCTGGCGCCTGCGCCACGGCGCGCTGCACTGGGGTTTATATCGCGACGTCGCGGATCCGGGGCGCTATGTCGAGCACTTCCTGCTGGATTCCTGGCTCGACCGCCTGCGCCAGATCGAGCGGCTCACCGCGGAGGACATCGCGCTGCGCGACCGTAAGAATGAATTCCACCTCGGCGCCGAGGTGCCCGAGATGCGGCACCTGCTGATGGAGCCAACTGAGAGACGCTAGGAAAATCGGGGTCAGAGCCCGATTTCAAGGAAGCAAATCGAAATCGGACTCTGACCCCGATTTTCTCAGGCCAGCGGCAATTCGAACCAGAACACCGCGCCCGGTCCGTCGGCCGGCGCGAATCCGACGCGGCCATTCATCTGTTCGGCGATGGCCTTGGAGATGGCGAGGCCGAGGCCGGTGCCGCCGCGCTGCTTGCCGTCCGCCGCCTGGCCATGGGTGAACTTCTGGAACAACTGCGGCTCGAAATCCGCCGGTACGCCCGGACCGTAGTCGCGCACGCTGACGCGGGCGCTGCGCTCTAGGCGTTCGATCGAGATATCCACCGAGCCGCCGCGGCTGGAATGCTTGAGCGCGTTGGCGACGAGGTTGGTGACGAGCTGCGCGAGGCGATCGGCGCTCGCCGCGACCAGGATCGGCGCCGCAGGCGCGTCCACCTTCAGTGCAACACCTGCTTCACTGGCAAGGCTCTCGTTCGCGGCCGCTGCGGCGCGTACTTCGTCTGCGAGCACCAGAGGCGCGGCGCGACCGGGCAGCGGCTGCCCGGCGCGCAGCCGCTGCAGGTCAAGGATGTCGGTGACGAGGCGCACCAGCCGCTCGCAGCTTGAGCGCGCGGTGGCAATCACCTCCGCCAGGTCCTGCGCCGGGCCGCCCGCGGCGATGCGGTCCAGCGAGGCGCGGATCGAGTTCAGCGGCGTGCGCAGTTCGTGGCTGACGGTGTTGATGAACTCTTCCTTCATCCTTTCCAGGTGCCTGGATTCGGTGACGTCCTCGAGCATCACGTAGCAGCCCAGGTATTCGTACCCGCGGTGCATGCGCGGCACGATGCGGATCAGCAGTTGCGCGTCCGGACGCCCGGGCCGCACCAGTACGCGCTCGTAGATGATGCGTTCGCCCCGGCGCATGCGCTCGCTGTGCGCGCTGAATCGCTCGTAGGCGGCTGCGCCCACGGCCGCGCCAATGGTCTGGCCGGCGACCGTTTCGGGCTCGATGCCGAAGTAATCGGCGAAAGTGCGGTTGGCGTAGCGGATGCGATCGTCGGCGTCGACTTCCACGATCATCGCCGGCACGCTGTCCACCACCAGGCGCAGCTGGAGCTCGCGCGCGGCGAGCATGTCCTCGGCGTGCCGCCGGGCGGTGATGTCGGCGTTGGTGCCGGTCACCAGCAGCGCGTGGCCGGCCGCGTCGCGCTTCAGGACCTTGCCGCGGCTCTGGATCCACCGGTAGGAGCCGCTCGCCGTGCGCACGCGATGCTCGACGTCGTAGGCCGGCGAGCGGCCGCGCACCGCGGATTCGAGCACCGACATCACCTGCGGCAGGTCGTCCGGGTGCACCAGCGCGGCGAGGTTCTTCGAACTGGTGATGGTCAGCCGACGCGTCTCGCCCAGCAGCTCGGACCAGGAAATGCTCAGTTCGACCCGGTCGGCGGCGACGTCCCAGGACCAGGCCGCGAGGTCTGAGCCCTCCAGCGCCGCGAGGGCCCAGTTGTCCTTCGCCAGGTCAGGCTTCGAGCTGTCCGACATCCGGCGTCCGGAGCGGTTGCGTGGACTCGAAGGCGCGCGCGGCGCGCAGTACCAGCGCATCGGCGTAGCGCGCGCCGACGATGTGCAACCCGACCGGCAGGCCTTTTTTCGTCAGGCCGCAGGGGACCGTGGCTGCCGGCTGCTGCGTGAGGTTGAACGGATAGCTGAAGGGCGACCAGTCGGTCCAGCGCTTTTCCTTCAGGAGGTTGGAGACTTCCTTGCCTGCTTCGAACGCGGCGAGCGGCAAGGTCGGCGTGACGAGCAGGTCCCAGGATTCGTGGAAGTGGTTCATCAGCACGCCCAGCGCGCCGCGCTTCTGCATTGCGTCGAGATATTGCGCGGTCGTGTATTTCTCTCCCATGCGCGCGGTCTCGAGCAGGCCCTTGTCCATGAATGCGCGCTTGCGCGGATGCGTATTGCGCACCACGTAGGCCGCGCCGGGGAACCAGTGCGCCGCGAACAGCGGGCCGCAATCCCCGAAGCCGGGATCCTGCGCTTCGACGTGGGCGCCGAGGTCCCTGAAGTTGCCAATGGATCTTTTAACAATGGCTGCGATTTCAGGATCTACTTTTGCGTAGCCAAGATCCGCCGAGTACGCGATGCGCAGGCCTTTCACGCCGTCCTCGAGCCCGACGCGGTAGTCGCGCCCGTCGTGGGGCAGGGCGTGCCAGTCGCGCGTATCGGGCAGGGAGAGCACGTTCAGCAGAAGCGCAGTGTCCGTCACCGTGCGCGTCATCGGCCCTACATGCGCGACCGTTCCCATCGGCGAGAGCGGCCACGCGGGCACGCGGCCGAACGATGGCTTGAGGCCGACGAGGCCCGTGAAGCTGCAAGGAATGCGGATCGAGCCGCCGCCGTCGGTGCCCACGGTGAGCGGGCCCATGCCGGCGGCGACCGCCGCCGCGCCGCCGCCCGAAGAGCCGCCGGGCGTCATTTTCGGGTTCCAGGGATTGCGCGTGATGCCGGTGAGCGGGCCGTCGGTGACGCCCTTCCAGCCGAACTCCGGCGTCGTCGTCTTGCCGAGCAGCACCGCGCCATGCTCGCGCAGGCGCGCCACCACCGGCGCGTCGTCGTTCCACGGTCCCTTCGGATCCACCGTCTTCGAGCCGCGCAGCGTCGGCCAGCCGCGCGTCAGCAGCAGGTCCTTGATGGAAACGGGCACGCCGTCGAGCAGGCCCTGGGGCGATCCCTTGGCCCAGCGTCTTTCAGATTGCTTCGCCTTTTCGATGGCTTGTTTTTCATCAACCAGGCAAAAGGCGTTGAGCACCGGATTCAACTTCCCGATTCTCTCCAGCACGGCGCGCGTCGCCTCGACGGGCGAAAGTTGCTTCTTCGCGTAAGCGCGAACCAGGTCGGTTGCCGAAAGCGAGCACAGGTCGTTTTTCATTCGGGTAGTCCCAGTCCTTGTCGAGTTCCAACTATCCATGCCCCGCCCAGTGCTTCAGGCAGCGACACCGCGTACAGATTCTCGCGCAGTTTCCTGAGCGCGAGGCCGAGCAGCTTGCAGCGCGAAACCAGGATCGCGGGATCGCGGCATTCAAGCGCGTAGCCGGCGAGCGCCGGTGCCGCCGGCGCATCTCCGAGGAGCGCATTCCAGCTCTCGCGTTTGCCGACCAGCACGTGCCCGCGGGCGGCGGGCAGGTGCACGAACGCCCCGGCGGGCTGCGGCAGCAGCGCGGCAAAACGCGCCCAGCGCGCCCCGGCGGCGACCGGATCGTCGGCGACGGCGAACACGCAGGCGAGTTTCACGACATTGTTGGTGTGGCCCATGTACTTTGGCTGCCAGATGGCCTCCGGCGTGTGGTGCTGGACGAACTGGATCCGCCCTTCAGGCATTTTCCCGGGAGCGGCACGGACGACCTTGAATTGCGCTTTTATTCCTGGTTGAACTTCCCGGGAAAGTTGAACCAGGGGTTGGGGCTCGAAGCCATGCGTTTTCAATCTCGCATGCTCACCTTCGGCGTACGGCGTGCCGAAGCAGACAAGATGCACACCAGGGTAACGCTGCATCGTGGTGCGCAGGCGCTGCGCATTGGGCGTGTCGGCTGTCGGTGCGAGAAATTCGAGGTAGCCGTGCTCGAGCATCACGCAGACGTTCGAGGTGCCGGCGGGCCCGTCCTGTGTCTGCTGCGCCGAGGGCGGCGTCACGGCAAAGCCAAGCGCCTCCAGCGCGCGCGCCGCGGCGCCGAGTTCCGGCACGAAGTGCGAAACGTGATCGACGACCAGGCTTCCGGCGTGGGGGATTTGCTGCGCGGCGACGCCCATGCGGCTAATATAACCGTCGTGATCGAACGCAGCCATCACGACATGGGAGGACTGCCCGCGGGCAAGGTGGAACCCACCGAGCACGACTATGGCGAATGGGAGCGGCGCGTCGATGCGCTGATGGTCCTGCTCTCCGGCGGCAAGGGCGGCAAAAGGCTGATGACGGTGGACGAGTTGCGCAAGAACATCGAGGCGCTGCCGCCCGATGCCTACGACCGCATGGGTTACTACGACCGCTGGGTCACGTCCATCACCCAGATCATGATCCAGCGCGGCGTGATCACGACCGAAGAACTTGGGCTGAAGATGGCTGAGATTGAAAATCGGGGTCAGAGCCCGATTTCCGCGAAGGCATCGTGAGCACGGCGATGAAATCGGGCTCTGCCCCTGATTTTCCGAGGTTTAAGCCTGGAGATGTCGTCCGGGTGAGGAAGGCCTACCCCCTCGGGCATATCCGCACGCCTTTCTATATCCGCGGCCACAGCGGCGTGATCGAGCGCATCTGCGGCACCTTCGGCAATCCGGAGGAACTGGCGCAGCAGAGAAGCGGCGAACCGAAGCAGCCGTTGTACCGCGTTCGTTTCCAGCAGAAGGACGTCTGGCCCGGATACAAAGGCAATCCGGGCGACGTGCTCGAAGTCGAAATTTTCCAGCACTGGCTCGAATGAAGGAAGAAAGCGGCAACTACCAGCCCTACAGCTACTTCCAGCTCATGGAGGTGAGCCTGCGCGAGCTGCTGGTGGAGAAGGGTATCGTCACGGACGCGCAGGTCGCGGAGGAAGTCGAGGCGATGCGCAAGCGCACGCCGGCCGTTGGCGCGGGCGTGGTGGCGAAGGCATGGACCGATCCCGGCTTCAAGGCGCGGCTGCTCGCGGACGGCACGCTGGGCTGCATCGAGCTCGGCATCGAAGTGGCGGCGCTCAAGCTGGTGGTGGTCGAGAACACGCCGGACGTGCACAACGTGGTGGTGTGCACGCTGTGCTCCTGCTACCCGCGCATGCTGCTGGGCATTCCGCCGGAATGGTACAAGTCGCGCAACTATCGCTCGCGCACCGTGCGCGAGCCGCGCGAGGTGCTGTCTGAATTCGGCTTGCAATTGAATGAACAGATGAAAATAAGGGTTCATGATTCCACCGCGGACATGCGCTACCTGGTGTTGCCGATGCGCCCCGCTGAAACCGACGGCTGGAGCGAGGAGCGGCTCGCCTCGATCGTGACGCGCGATTGCATGATCGGCGTCGCTGTTCCGAAATCCCACTGAAAAAACTTCTCAAATCCCTGCGCCTCTCGCCGCTTGGCGACGCGGCGGTGTATGCCGAATTCGGCGACATCGACAGGACCGCCGCGAGCGGCGGTGTGGATCTGGAACTGAACCGTTCGCTGCAGGCGCTCGCCGTGGCGATCCGGGTACGCGCGGTGCCGTGGATCCGAGACGTGGTGCCGGCGCTGTGCGGCATCGCGCTGCATTTCGATCCTTTTCATCCGGAGTTGCCGGAATCGGTGCTGGAGGTTTGCCGCGAGCTGCTGGAGGAATGCTTCAAGTCGGCCTCGAAGTTCGAGGATTCCGGCCGCACGGTCGAGGTTCCCGTCTGCTACGACCCTTTCTTTGCGCTCGACATGGAAGAGGTGGCCGCGGCGACCAGGATTTCCGCCCAGAACATCCAGAAAGTGCACACCTCGACCAAGCACTGGGTGCTGATGGTCGGGTTTTCCCCTGGGCAGCCCTACATCGGCGGCCTGGACCCGAAGCTCTCGGTGCCGCGCCGCGCGACGCCGCGCACCCGCATGCCGATGGGGGCGGTGGCCATTGCCAACGCGCAGACCGCGGTCTATCCCTACGAGACGCCCGGGGGCTGGAGCATCATCGGCCGCACGCCGCTCACCGTGTTCGATCCGGCGCGCGACCCGCCGAGCCTGTTCGCGCCGGGAGACCGCGTCCGCTTCGTCGCGATTTCAAGAGACGAATTCGAAAAGCTGCTATGACGCTGCGGGTCATCCTGCTATGACGCTGCGGGTCATCCTGAAATGAGCCTGCGGATCATCCGGCCGGGATTGCTCACCACGGTGCAGGATCGCGGGCGCCACGGCCTGCAGCACCTGGGCGTGGTTCCCTGCGGGCCGATGGACCCGGTGGCGCTCGAACTGGCCAATGCGCTGGTGGGCAACCGCGACGGCGAGGCGGCGATCGAATTCACGGTGCTCGGGCCCGAGATTGCGTTCGAGGCGGACGCACTGATTTCCCTTTGCGGGGCGCTGTTCGAGGCAAATGTCGGCGGCGTGCCGGTTCCCGCGAACCGGCCGGTTTTCCTGCCGAAGAATTCCGTCCTGAGGACCGGACGCGCATTGCTCGGCAGCCGCGGCTATCTTGCGGTGGCGGGCGGCATCGCCACGGAACCGGTGCTGGGCAGCCGCAGTACCTACCTGCCGGCGAAGTTCGGCGGACTGGAGGGCCGCCTGCTGCGCGCCGGCGACGCTCTGCCCCTGAGCGAGGGAATTTCCTCCCTTTCCCTGAAGAGATACGGAAACCTTGAAAACAGGAAAGTCATGGCGGGCCTGCGCACCGTCGGCTGGTCGGCGCCGGCCCTGACGCTGCCCGAGCGCGAGCCGATCACGATCCACGCCATGGAGGGACGGCATCACGCGCATTTCGACGCCGCGTCGCAGCGCGCGTTTTTCGAGGCGACCTGGAAAGTGTCGCCGGATTCCAACCGCATGGGATTTCGCCTGGTGGGCCCGGTTCTGGCGCGCGCCGAAGCCTTCGAGATACTATCGGAGCCGGCCTGCTTCGGCACGGTGCAGGTGCCGGCGAACGGCCTGCCGATCGCGCTCATGGCCGACCACCAGACGACCGGCGGTTACCCGAAGATCGCCGAGATCGCGGCCGCGGACGTGCCGCGGCTCGCGCAACTGGCGCCGGGCGGCAGCGTGCAGTTCGCGCGCTGCACCCTGGAGCAGGCGGGAGAATTGCGCCGCGCGCTGCGCCAGCGGGTGGATTCGGCGCTGCGTTCGCTGGCATGGGATTATCAAGCATGAAAAAAATCGACCTCAACTGCGACATGGGAGAAAGCTACGGCGCCTGGAAAATGGGCGCCGACGCCGAGGTCATGCCTTTCATCAGTTCGGCCAACATCGCGTGCGGCTTCCATGGCGGGGACCCGGCGACGATCCGCAAGACCGTGAAGCTCGCGGTCGATCACGGCGTCGCCATCGGCGCGCATCCTTCGCTGCCGGACCTGATGGGCTTCGGCCGGCGCGTGATGCGCGTCTCGCCGCAGGACATGTACGACCTCGTCGTCTACCAAGCGGGGGCGGTGGAGGCATTCGCGCGCGCCGCGGGCGCGAAACTGCACCACGTGAAGTGCCACGGCGCGCTCTACAACATGGCCGCGATGGACGAAGGGCTGTCCGAGGCGATGGTCAAGGCGGTGAAAGATCTTGGCTCGGGGGTGATTCTCTACGCCTTGTCCCAGAGCAAAAATTTTGAAATAGCGAAAAAATCCGGAATCCGGGTGGCCGGCGAGGTATTCGGCGACCGCGGCTATTCCGACGACGGCACGCTCGCGCCGCGCGACCAGCCGGGCGGCATGATCGAGGACGCCGCGGCCTCCGCCCGACAGGTGCTGGCCATGATCGAGGAGGGCTACGTCACGAGCCTCAACGGCAAGCGCGTGCCGGTGGCGGCGGACACGCTGTGCCTGCACGGCGACCAGCCGGGCGCGGTGGCATTCGCCAGGAATCTTCGCAACGTATTCAAAGAGAGGAACATCCAAGTTGCCGCACCCTAAGCTGTTCGAACCGATCCAGCTGGGCGGCATTACGCTTCCCAACCGCGTCGTCGTCGCGCCGATGTGCCAGTACTCCGCGGACGACGGCTCCATGAACGACTGGCACCACGTGCACCTCGGCAGCATGGCCTGCTCGGGCGCGGGCCTGTTCGTGGTCGAGAAGACCAACGTGACGCGCGAAGGGCGCATCACGCACGGCTGTACCGGGCTCTACAACGATCACAACGAGGCGGCGATGGCGCGCGCGGTGCAGGTCTACCGTGGCATCACCCGCAATCCGATCGGCATCCAGATCGGCCATGCCGGCCGCAAGGCGTCGGCGCAGGTGCCGTGGCTGGGCGGCAAGGCGCTGGGCCCGGCCGAGTCGCCCTGGCCGACCGTTGCGCCGTCGGCGATCGCCTTTGGCGAGGGCTGGCATGTGCCGCGCGAATTCACGCGCGAGGAGATTCGGGGACTGGTTGACGCGTTCGTCGCCGCGACGCTGCGCGCGAAGCGCATCGGTTTCGACGTTGTCGAACTGCATTCGGCGCACGGCTACCTGCTGCACCAGTTCCTTTCGCCGCTGTCGAACCAGCGCACGGACGAGTACGGCAAGGACCGGATGAAATTCCCGCTCGAGGTTGCGCGCGCGGTGCGTGACGTGTGGCCGAAGGAGCGGGCGCTCGGCATCCGCATCAACGCCACCGACTGGATGGACGGCGGCTGGACGCCGGAGGATGCGGTGGTCTATGCGCGCGAGCTGAAGCGCATCGGCCTGGATTTCATCTGCGTGTCCAGCGGCGCGACGGTGCCGTACGCGAAAATCCCGGTGACGCCCGGCTTCCAGGTCGGGTTCGCGGAAAAAGTGAAGAAGGAGGCGGGCATCAGGACGCGCGCGGTCGGCATGATCGCCGACGCCGACCAGGCGGAGGGGATTCTCGCCGCCGGCCAGGCCGACATGGTGGCGATGGCGCGAGCCTTCCTGGATAACCCTCGCTGGGTCTGGCATGCCGCCGAGCATTTCGGCGTGAAGATCGACTATCCGCCGCAATACGCCCGCGTGCATGCCGCGCTCTGGCCGGGCAGCAAGCTCGCGCGTCCGGAGTCGGCGACGGCATGACAGTCAGGGTCTACGCGCTCAACTGCGGGACGCTCGAATTCGAGCGGCGCTCGTTCTTTCCCGAATCGGAACACGGCGTCGCCATGCGCGTGCCGGTGCCCGCCTTCCTCATCGTGCATCCGAAGGGCAAGGTGCTGTTCGATACCGGCATTCATGCCGACGGCTTTCGCGATCCGATCGCCCATTTCGGCAAGGCCCTGGCCGCGTACTTCAAGTTCTACTGTGGGGCGGGCGAGGGAGTGGTGGCCCAGCTCCGATTGCTGGGTCTCGATCCCGGCGACATCACGCACGTGGTCAATTCCCATCTCCATTTCGACCATTGCGGCTGCAACGCGCTGTTCACGCGCGCGGAGATCTTCGTGCAGGGGGTCGAAATGCGCGCGACCCGGGTCGCCCGCGATGCCGATCGCCGACCCGATCGCGACTGGGACAGGCCGCTTAACTACCGGCTGCTGGAAGGCGAGCACGACCTCTTCGGCGACGGCAAGCTCGTTGTCGTGCCGACACCCGGACATACCGTCGGACACCAATCGCTGCGCGTCGAGGCGGGCTCGGGCATGCGCCTGTGCCTGACGGGCGATGCCTGCTACACGCAGGAGCACCTGGAGCGCGACCTGCTGCCCTCGGGTGGCGCGGTCTTCAATGCGGGCGAGATGCGTCATTCCCTCGGCCTGCTGCGGCGCATGCGCGACCGCGAGGGCATGTCGCTCATTTTTGGCCACGATGCCGTGCAATTGCAGGCGTTGCGCTGCGCCCCGGAAGCCTTCGCCTGAGGATGCGCCGATGATTTTTTTCGAACCCGAGAGCCGGGACAAGAAACTCTTCCCCTGGGATCCGTTCAAGGGCGTGGTGGTGCCGCGGCCCATCGGCTGGATTTCGTCGATGAACAAGGCGGGGCAGGTCAACCTCGCGCCCTACAGCTTCTTCAACGGCGTGCAAAGCCATCCGCGCATCGTCAGTTTCTGCAGCGAGAGCGAGAAGGACGCCGCCGCCTTCGCCATCGATGCGGGGGAGTTTGCCTGGAGCATGGCGACCTGGGACCTGCGCGACAAGATGAACGCCACCTCGGAGGGCCTGCCGCGCGGCCGGAGCGAGTTCGAGTTCGCCGGCCTTGCCACCGCGCCCTGCCGCCTCATCAAGGCGCCGCGCGTGGCCGACTCTCCCGCGGCGATGGAATGCAAGGTGACGCAAGTGCTGCGCGTCAAGGACGTGGAGGGTCGCGAGACCGGCGGCGTCGTGGTATTCGGCCAGGTCGTCGGCATGCACATCGACGAGCGCTTCATGAAGAACGGCCGCTTCGACCTCGCCGCGGTGCGGCCGATCGCGCGCTGCGGCTACGACGAGTACACGGTGGTCAGGGAAGTGTTCGCCATGACGCGGCCGGCCAGCGGGGGCAACGCCGCCGGCGGCTAGCTTCGATAGGCTAAGGCAATCGGGAGGATACGGAGGAAGTATTTCCGTTATTCCTCCGCTGGGTGAACAATGACTCCAGCCAAGGAGGCAATAGCCATGTCCAATCAAAAGCCCGAAGCGAAGTGCCCGTTCAACCACGCCGCCGGCGGCGGCACGACCAACCGCGACTGGTGGCCCAACCAGCTGCGCCTGGATCTCCTCATCCAGCATTCCGCGAGGTCGAATCCGCTGGACGAGGGCTTCGACTACGCCAAGGCCTTCGGTAAGCTCGACTACTACGGGCTGAAGAAGGACCTGTTGAAGCTGATGACCGATTCGCAGGACTGGTGGCCGGCCGACTTCGGCCACTACGGCCCGCAGTTCGTCCGCATGGCCTGGCACGCCGCCGGCACCTACCGCACGGCCGACGGCCGCGGCGGCGGCGGTCGCGGGCAGCAGCGCTTCGCGCCGCTCAACAGCTGGCCGGACAACGTCAACATCGACAAGTCGCGGCGCCTGCTGTGGCCGATCAAGCAGAAATACGGCCAGGCGATCTCCTGGGCCGACCTCTTCATCCTCGCCGGCAACGTCGCGCTGGAATCCATGGGCTTCCGCACCTTCGGCTTCGCCGGGGGCCGCGAGGACGTCTGGGAGCCGGATAACGACGTCAACTGGGGCAGCGAGGCCAAGTGGCTCGCCACCGACAAGCGATTCACCGGCGAGCGCGACCTCGACCAGCCGCTGGCGGCGACGCACATGGGCCTCATCTACGTGAACCCGGAAGGCCCGAACGCGAGCGGCGACTATCTCGCCGCCGCCAAGGACATCCGCGCCACGTTCGGCCGCATGGCGATGGACGACGAGGAAATCGTCGCGCTGATCGCGGGCGGCCACACCTTCGGCAAGGCGCACGGCGCCGCGCCGGAATCGCACAAGGGACCGGAGCCGGAAGGCGCGCCGCTGGAAGCGCAGGGCCTGGGCTGGACCAGCAACTACGGCAGCGGCCACGGCAAGGACACCATTTCCAGCGGCTTGGAAGTCACCTGGACCAGGACGCCGGCGCTGTGGAGCAACGATTTCTTCGAGAACCTGTTCAAGTACGAATGGGAGCAGACGAAATCGCCCGCGGGCGCCAAGCAGTGGGTGGCGAAGGACGCCCCGGAGATCATTCCCGACGCGCACATCCCGGGCAAGAAGCACAAGCCGACGATGCTGACCACCGACCTTACGCTGCGCTTCGATCCGGCGTTCGGCAGGATCTCGCGCCGTTTCCTCGACAACCCGCAGGCTTTCGCGGATGCCTTCGCGCGCGCCTGGTACAAGCTCACACACCGCGACATGGGCCCGCGCGCCCGCTACCTCGGGCCGGAAGTGCCGAAGGACGAGCTGCTTTGGCAGGACCCGCTGCCGAAGGCGAGCGGCAAGCCGCTCGGCGAGAAGGACATCGCGGCGCTGAAAGCGAAAATCCTCGCCTCGAAGCTCACCGCGGCGCAACTGGTCTCGACCGCCTGGGCCTCGGCCTCGACGTTCCGCGGCGGCGACAAGCGCGGCGGAGCCAACGGCGCGCGCATCCGCCTCGCGCCCCAGAAGGACTGGGAAATGAACCAGCCGGCGGAGTTGGCGAAGGTTCTGCAGAAACTCGAGAAAGTCCGCAAGGACTTCGGCAAGCCGGTGTCGCTCGCGGACGTGATCGTGCTCGGCGGCTGCGCGGCGATCGAGAAGGCCGCCAAGGCCGCGGGCCAAAGCGTGAAGGTTCCGTTCACGCCGGGGCGCGTCGATGCGTCGCAGGAGCAGACCGACGTCGAATCCTTCGGCAACCTGGAGCCGATCGCCGACGGCTTTCGAAATTACGTGAAAGGGAAGCAGGCCATTCCGGCCGAGCACCTGCTGGTGGACAAGGCGCAGCAGCTCACGCTGACGGCGCCGGAAATGACGGTGCTGGTGGGCGGACTGCGCGTACTGGGTGCCAATGCCGGCGGCAATGAGCACGGCGTCTTCGCGAAGCAGCCCGGGACGCTGACCAACGACTTCTTCGTCAACCTGCTCGATATGGGCACGGAGTGGAAGGCCGCGGGCGGCGCATACGAAGGCCGCGACCGCAACACCGGCAAGGCGAAGTGGACCGGCACGCGCGTGGATCTCGCGTTCGGCTCGAACTCGGTGCTGCGCGCACTGGCCGAGGTTTACGCCAGCGCCGACGCGAAGAAGAAGTTCGTCGCCGACTTCGTGGCGGCCTGGTCGAAGGTGATGGACCTCGACCGCTTCGACTCCGCCTAGCGGAAAAATGATCTGCTAGGTTTTGCGCAGGCCTGGCAGGCCGATCCCGGTGGCGTCGAAGCCGCCATCCACGGCTAGGGTTTGCCCGTTGATGTAGCTCGCGGCGTCGCTACAGAGGAACACCACCGCGGCCGCGATCTCCTCCTCGGTGCCGTAGCGGTTCAGCGGGATCGCGTCATGGTAGCCGGCGCGGATGTCCGCGGTGTGGACTTCCTTCGCCATCGCGGTATCGACCGGGCCAGGGGACACGGCGTTGACGCGGATTCCCACATTGCCCAGCTCCGCCGCCTGCTGCTTCGTCAGGTGGATCAGGCCAGCCTTGCTGGTGCCGTAGGCGACACGCAAGGTGCTCGCGCGCATTCCGGAGATGGAGGCGACGTTGACCACAGCGCCACCGCCGTTGCGCAGCATCACCGGCGCGCAGGCCTGGGTGCAGAGGAAGGGCCCGCTCAGGTTTACGTCGAGAACGCGCGACCATTCTTCGAAGGTGGTCTCCAGCATCGGCTTGAATACCGCCACGCCGGCATTGTTGACGAGCGCGTCGATGCGGCCGAACTTCGCGACGGTCCGGTCGACGGCGTCCTTGACCTGGGCGGGAACGGCGACGTCGCACTCGATTTTCAGGACCTGGCCTGGAAGGTCCAATCTCGAAAGTTCCGCCGCATCGATATCGAAGAGCGCGACGCCGTACCCTTGCTGCAGGAATTTGCGCGCGACCGCGAGGCCGATGCCGCGCGCCGCGCCGGTGACGACCGCGACCCTGGAAACAGGTTTCCCCGTCACGCGAACAGCGTTTCCACCGCGGCGCGGTCGAAGCGGTATTCGTGGTTGCACATTTCGTTCTTGATCACCACTTCGCCCTTTTCGGCGAGGATCGATTCGACCTCGTCGCGCCCGAGCCCGCGCAGCACGCGTTCCACGTTCTGCACGTTGAACGGGCAGTGGTACTCGACCGGATCGATGCGGAACACGCGCAGCAGTTCCTCCGGGAACAGCCGCACCAGGAGGTCGTAAGGCTGGGTGTCCACGGTCTCGTTAAGTTCGAGGGTCGAGGCCAGGTGCGTGACGCGATTCCAGCCGTCCGCGTCGCGCGCGTCCGCGCCGGGTAGTTTCTCCAGCAGCAGTCCGCTGACTGCCTCAGGGCTGGCGAAGAGCCGGAGGAAGGACACGCGCTGCTCCGAGCGTTGCAGGTAATTCTCGAAGATTTCCGCCAGCGTGGCGCCTTCCAGCGGCACCAGGCTCTGGTAGATCTGGCCGCTGGCAAGGTTCTCGAACGTGAGGGCGAGCCGTCCGTCGCCAATGTAGGAGGCATCACCCTCGTGATGCGCCATGCCGCGGATCTTGAGATCGGGGGTGCAATCCGCGACCAGCAGCTTGATCGGCCCGGAGCCGTGAACCTGCAGCGTGATCCGGCCGACATCCTTCTGGTTCGCGCCAAGCATGGTCGCGAGCGCAGTCGATTGCCCGAGCAGCTCGGTGATGCGCGGTGGATAGCCGCGGCCTTCGGTCATGCGCCGCCAGGCGCCAGTCAGGCACACCAGCCGCCCGCGCACGTCCAGGTTCTCGAACAGGAAGCGCTGGACGTAGTCGGTTTGCATTGCCGGATAGGTTAGCATTCCCCGGGGAGATTCCGACCGAGTGAGGCGCAGGCAATTCATTGCGATAGCGGGTGTTTTGCCTTTCTTGCCGGGCTACGTTGAATTTGCGTCGCTGGAGGAAGAACTTGGCAAACGCGGCCTGAAGCCCGCCGAGGTTGAAGGCATAATGGGCGGAAATTATGTTCGCGTGCTCCGGGAGGCCATGAAGCCATGAAGAAAATTTTGTGTTTGCTCGCGCTGCTTCCGCTTGTGGCGCTGGCCGCGCCGATGACAAACGACGACGTTATAAAGATGGTCAAGGGCGGCCTGGGCGAAGCGACCGTGATCCAGGCGATCAATGCCGCCGATGCCGGCTTCGACACCAGCCCGGATGGGCTGGTCAAGCTGAAGCAGGGCGGGGTAAGCGACACGGTGATCCAGCGGATTCTTTCGCGCAAGGGCACGGCCCCGATTGCCGCGGCTGCGCCGGCGGCCGCTCCAACGCCCCCGGTTTGCAACGAATGCGGCACGGTCACCGGCATCCGCGAAATCAACAAGCCCGGCCACGCGACCGGCCTGGGTGCGGTCGCGGGTGGCGTGCTCGGCGGAGTGCTCGGCCGCTCGGTGGGCGGAAGCAACCATCGCACGGCGGGAACCGTTGTCGGCGCGGCCGGCGGCGCGGTCGCCGGTCATTTGATCGAGAAAAAGGCGCGTGAAGGAAAGGTCTTCGAAATCGGCGTGCGCTTCGACGATGGCAGCACCCGGGTCTTCACGCAGGAGACGCACCCGTCCTGGAGCCAGGGTTCGCGCATCAGGCTGGTGAACGGCGCGCTCGCGCCGCTGTAGGCTTTTACAGGCCCATATAGGCCTGCCGCACGCGGTCGTCGTGCAGCAGGTCCGAGCCCTTGCCGTGCATCACGATGCTGCCGTTCTCGAGCACATAGGCGTGGTTGGAAATCTTGAGCGACACGGCGACGTTCTGCTCTACCAGCAGTATCGTCATGCCCTTTTCGTTCAGCGTGCGGATCGTGCGAAGCACTTCCTGCACCACCAGCGGCGCGAGGCCGAGCGAAGGCTCGTCGAACATGATGAGTTCCGGGTTGCCCATCAGGCAGCGGCCGATCGCGAGCATCTGCTGCTCGCCGCCCGAGAGCGTGCCGGCCGCCTGGTCGCGGCGCTCGGCGAGGCGCGGGAACATGGCGTAGACCTCGGCCAGTGTCTGCGGCGCCTTGGCGCGCGCGCGCGGCAGCAGGCCGCCCATCTCGAGGTTCTCGTGCACGCTCAGCGTGGGAAAGACCTGGCGCCCCTCGGCGACCTGGCCGATCCCCAGGTTGCAGATGTCGTGGGATTCAAGGTTTTCAATGTTTTTATCTTTGAACGAAATCGTTCCGGATCGGCGCTTCTCGATGCCCGCGATGGTCCGGATCAGCGACGTCTTGCCCGCGCCGTTGGCGCCGACGATGGCGACGATCTCGCCCGAGGGGACTTCCAGCGAAACGCGGTCCAGCGCCTGCGCATCGCCGTAGAAAAGGTCGAGGTTCCTGACGGAGAGCACTAGACCACCGTCTCTTCGCCCAGATAGCATTCGAGCACCGCGGGGTCGCGCACCACGTCGGCGGGCGCGCCATTGGCGATGATCTCGCCGTGGTGCAGCACCACGACTTTTTGCGCCAGCGCCATCACCGCGCGCATGACGTGCTCGATCAGGAGGATGGTGAGCCCGTCGCTGCGGTTGAGGTCGCGGAACACTTCCACCATGAGGTCGCACTCGGTCGGTCGCAAGCCCGCCATCACTTCGTCCAGCAGCAGCAATTTCGGCCGCGTGGCCAGCGCGCGCGCGACTTCCAGCCGCTTGCGGTCAGGCAGGGTCAGCGAAGAAGCAGGAAGATCGGCTTTTGCATCGAGATGCAGCTTGCGGAGGATTTCCATGGAGATTTTTTTTGCTCCGGAAACCGTTTTCTCCTTCAAAAATCCCCCAACCATCACGTTGTCGAGCACGGACAGCCCGGCGAAGGGCTTGACGATCTGGAAGGTCCGGCCGATGCCGGCGACGCAGACCTGGTCGGGCCTCAGCCCTTGCAGTTCTTTCCCTTCAAAAAGAACCTTGCCGGAGTCCGGGGAAAAGACTCCCGCGATCATGTTGAAGCAGGTGGTCTTGCCGGCGCCGTTGGGGCCGATCAGCGCGACGATGGAGCGGGCGGGTACGTCGAATGACGCGCCGGAAACGGCTTTCAGGCCGCGAAACGATTTGGAGATGTCTTGGACGGAAAGCATTACTTGCCCAACCCAAGCTTGCGCGCCAGCGGAGGCCAGATGCCGTGCGGCAGGAACATGATGACCAGCAGCATCACGATGCCGTAGAACACCTGTTTGATGCCGGGAATTTCCCAGCCGAGCACGCCCAGGATCTCGGTGATGCCGTCGGCGAGGATGGTCAGCACCGCTGCACCCAGGATCGGGCCGAACAGGGTGCCGACGCCGCCGATGATAGGCCCGAGGATGATCTCGATGGAGCGGCTGATGTGGAAGATCTGCTCGGGGAACAGGTTGTTGTAGTAGAACGCGAAGAACACGCCCGACACCGCGGTCATCGCCGAGCTGATCACCACCGCGAGCATTTTCCAGCGGAAGGTGTTGATGCCCAGCGCCTGCGCCGCCTCTTCGTTTTCCCGGATCGCCTGCCAGTAATACCCTGCCTTTGATTTCAATAAAAAATAACATCCTAGAAGGGCGCTGGCAGCAAGAAACAGTATTGCGTAGTAGTACATCGCCGGAGGGCCGCGGAAGTTGGCGAGGTCGATCTGGTCGCGCTGCGCCACCTTGAGGAACAGGCCGCCGGAGCCGCCGGTCCACTGCAGGTGATCGAAGCCGACGCGCGTGAATTCGCAGAAAGCGATGGTGAGCAGCGCGAAATAGACCCCGGAGATGCCGAAGCGGAAGGCGAGGAAGCCGATCGCCGCGCCAAGCGCGACGCACAGCGCGATCGAGATCCAGATGCCCGCCCAGGGGCCGATGCCGTAGTGGATGAAGAGCGCCGCCGAAGCATAGGCGCCGACGCCGACGTACAGCGAATGCCCCAGCGACAACTGGCCGGCGAAGCCCATCATTACGTTCCACGCCTGCCCGGTATAGGCGAGGTAGAGGATCAGCGTAGCGACCGACAGGATGTAGGGATTGACGATGTGCGGCAGGGCGAGCAGGAATACGCCGAGCACGGCGAGCAGTGCCTTGGCCTGCGGCGTCACGGCTTCTTGCCCATCAGTCCCTGCGGGCGGAACAGCAGTACCAGGATCAGCAGGGCGAAGCCGAACATGCTTTTCGCGGACGGCTGGATGAACAGGCCCGCGAGCGCTTC
>JANYII010000182.1 GCA_025358705.1 Betaproteobacteria bacterium
TTCGAGTGCGGCAGGTATTCGGTGAGGATGCCGTATTTGGCGGGCGAGTACGTTGCGGCGCCCAGTCCGACCAGGGCATAGGCAAGGAGCGGATTGACCTCGAACAGCATCATTGCGCAGCCGGCGATCTTGATGGTGTTCGCGATGAACATCACGGTGCCCTTGGGCAACCGGTCCGCGAAGACGCCCACATAGGGCGCCAGCACCACGTACGAAATGACAAAGAAGAATTTCAGGTACGGCGTGAGCCATCCGGGCGAGTCGGCCTGCGCCAGCAGGGCGATCGCCGCGACGAGCAGCGCATTGTCGGCGAGCGAGGAGAAAAACTGCGCCGCCATGATGATGTAGAAGCCGGAACCCATGTCGGGCGGTTTTATAGCATGCCCCGCCGCGCTTTACGCGTGTCTTGACGACCTTTGGCTGTCCGGCGAGTATCCTGTGCCTCATGTCCCGTCCCATTCGCGCAACTATCAGCGCCGCGGCGTTCGCACACAATCTTGCGATCGCGCGGCGGCACGCCGGCGCGGCGAAGATCTGGGCGGTGGTGAAGGCGAATGCCTATGGACACGGCCTGCTGCGCTCCGTGCAGGCGCTGCGGGACGCCGATGGCTACGCGATGCTGGATTTCGCGGACGCGGTGCAACTGCGCGGCGCGGGCATCGACAAACCGATCCTGATGCTGGAGGGCTTCTTCAAGCCCGAGGACATCGCGCTGCTTCTCAAGTACCGGCTGACGCCGGTGATCCACAATATCGAGCAGATCGAGATGCTCGCGAAGGCAGGCGTCGGCGGCCCGCTGGACGTCTATCTCAAGGTGAACAGCGGCATGAACCGCCTGGGCTTCGCGGTGGACAACGTGCGCCTCGCCTGGAATGCGCTGGACGGCAATCCTGGCATCGGCTCGGTCACCCTGATGACGCATTTCGCGGATGCAGACGGCGAGGGCGGCATCGCCGCGCAAATGCAATGGTTCAACGAGATGACGCAGCCCTTCGAGGCGCCGCGCTCCCTTGCCAATTCCGCCGCCTTGCTGCGCTTCGCGGAGGAGACGCGAGCCGACTGGGTGCGCCCCGGGATCATGCTCTACGGCTGCTCGCCGTTTTCGTTCAAGTCCGCGGAGGAAATCGGCCTGCGGCCCGTCATGACGCTCACCAGCGAAATCATCGGCGTGCAGCACCTGCAGTCCGGCGAGAGGATCGGCTACGGCATGGCCTATGAAGCGGCGCAGGAGATGACCATCGGCGTAGTCGCCTGCGGCTATGCCGACGGATACCCGCGCCATGCGCCCACCAGCACGCCGGTGCTGGTGGCCGGGCAGCGCACCGGGACCGTCGGCCGGGTTTCGATGGACATGATGTGCGTGGATATCAGCGACATTCCAGAGGCCTATGTAGGGACGCCGGTGACGTTATGGGGCGAAGGTCTGTCGTGCGATGAGGTCGCCCAGGCGGCCGGCACCGTGAGTTACGAGTTGCTGTGCGCGCTTGCGACCCGCGTGCCGGTGGTGGAAATCTGAGGTGGCAAAGCCCAAAACCGCATACGTCTGCTCAGATTGCGGCGCGACCGCGCTGCAGTGGTTCGGCGCCTGCCCATCGTGTGGCGCTGCCGGGACCCTGACTGAAACGATTTCCGAGCGAGGCTCGGTGAAGCGCCTGGCGGGCGCCGCACCGGGAGCGGTTTCGCTGCACGACGTGGAAACGCGTGAACTCGAGCGCCTTTCTACCGGCATCGGCGAATTGGACCGCGTGCTGGGCGGCGGGCTGGTGGCCGGGCAGGTGGTGCTGATCGGCGGCGACCCCGGTATCGGGAAGTCCACGCTTTTGCTTCAAGCCCTTTCCGGCATGGGCAGTTCAAGCAAAACCCTCTACATCTCGGGTGAAGAGTCGGCCGAGCAGGTCGCGATGCGGGCGCGGCGCCTGGCGCTCGACGCGCGCGCGGTGCACCTGATCGCCGAGATCCAGCTCGAGCGCATCGTGGCCTCGCTGCAGTCGCAGCGGCCGGAAGTCGCGGTGGTGGATTCGATCCAGACGCTCTGGTCCGAGGCGCTGCAATCGGCGCCGGGATCGGTGGCGCAGGTGCGCGAATGCGCGGCGCAGCTCGCGCGCCACGCGAAGAAGAGCGGTACCGCGCTCTTCATCATCGGCCACGTCACCAAGGAGGGCGCGATCGCCGGTCCACGCGTGCTCGAGCATATTGTCGATACCGTGCTCTATTTCGAAGGCGATACGCACTCCAGCTTCCGCCTGGTGCGCGCGGTGAAGAACCGTTTCGGCGCGGTGAACGAGCTCGGCGTCTTCGCCATGACCGACAAGGGACTGCGCGCGGTCAGCAATCCGTCGGCGCTGTTCCTTTCCAACCACGAAAAGAACGTGGCGGGGTCGTGCGTGCTCGCGACTCTCGAAGGCACCCGTCCGCTGCTGGTCGAAATCCAGGCGCTGGTGGATAGCGCGCATACACCCAATCCGCGCCGCCTCTCGGTTGGCCTGGAGCAGAATCGACTAGCCATGCTGCTCGCGGTACTGAACCGCCATGCGGGCATCGCGACCTTCGAGCAGGATGTTTTCGTGAATGCGGTGGGCGGCGTGCGCATCGGCGAGCCCGCGGCGGATCTGGCCGTTTGCCTGGCTGTCGTTTCTTCTTTGACCGATAGGGCAATAACAAATAAAACAGTCGTGTTCGGCGAAGTAGGGCTCGCCGGGGAAGTTCGCCCCGCGCCACGCGGCCAGGACCGCCTCAAGGAAGCCGCGAAACTCGGCTTTGAAAAAGCGATCGTGCCGAAAGCCAACCTGCCGAAAGCGAAGGTCGCAGGGATTGAAGTGATCGCGGTGGAGCGGGTGGATCAGGCGGTACAGGTCCTGCGCAACCTGTAGATCCCTAGTTCTCCATCAGCTTGTACAGGTCGGGCGTCGAAACCGCGCGGTCAGGTAGCCGAAAGTGCCTTTCTCCCTGACCTCTTTCGCAGCATCCAGCAGCCCGGTCATCGACGCGCGATAGAGCGACGTGGCCAAGCTGATGCGCCGCACGCCCGCCGCTTCCAGTTCGACCACGGTGAACGATTTGCCTTTGATGCCGACCATGAAGTTGAACGGCTTCGACAGCGAGGCGCAGACTTTCTTCACCGCCGCGAGGTCGGGCAGGCCGGGTGCGAACAGCACGTCC
>JANYII010000195.1 GCA_025358705.1 Betaproteobacteria bacterium
GCTGGAGGACTACCAGATCGACATCATGATCGGCGAGGGTCCCGCAGCGCGCTCGATCAAGCTCGACCTGCCGCCGTTCACGCTGGTGGGCGCCACCACGCGCGCCGGCATGCTGACCAACCCCTTGCGTGATCGCTTTGGCATCGTCGCGCGGCTGGAATTCTACGGCCAGGAGGATTTGGCGACGATTGTGCGTCGTTCTTCCCAGCTCTTGAACATAGAAATTGAGAATCAAGGAGCAGGCGAGGTCGCCCGCCGCTCGCGCGGCACGCCGCGCATCGCCAACCGGCTGCTGCGCCGCGTGCGCGACTACGCGCAGGTCAAGGCCGACGGCAAAATCTCAAAACCGGTGGCCGATGCGGCGCTCAAGATGCTCGACGTCGATGCGCTTGGCCTGGACCTCATGGACCGCAAGCTGCTGCTCGCGGTAATCGAGAAATTCTCCGGCGGCCCGGTGGGGCTGGAGAACCTCGCGCACGTGATCGGCGAGGAAGCCGACACCATCGAGGACGTGCTGGAGCCTTATCTCATCCAGTGCGGCTACCTGCAGCGCACGCCCCGCGGGCGCATGGCGACGCTCACCGCGTACCGCCATTTCGGCATTGTCGCGCCCACCGCGGCGCAGGACCTGCTCGGCGACAAAGGCTAGAGCTGGCCCGGTTTCCAGTAGTCGAACAACGGCCCGCCAGCCCCGTGGACCGGGTCGAAGTTTGGCAGCGGCACCGCCGCAATCTTTTCGACAATTCTTTCGAGCCTCGCGAGCGGCGGAACGCAGGTATCAGGATGCTGCCCTTCCTGCCCTTCGGGATAGGCGCCGACCACGCCCAGCGCGCCGCGCGACGAGAGTTTCTTGTGACCGGTGCCCGCGGGAAGCACGATGACGTCGCCGGGCTTCGCGGTGATCGTGACGCCGGCATCGCCGCCGAACTGCACCGTAACCTCGCCGCTGTAGATGCCGAGCGCCTCGTGGCCATCGCTGTGGAAGTGGTGGAACGGATGCACGCCATTGCGCCAGGCTGCGGGCCAGCGGTTGCGGATAAAAAGTTCCTCGAAAGCGGCTGCCGGGTCCGGCCCCGAGATCGTCACCGCGGACGGATAGATGAGCAGGGGCCAGCGCGGGTGGTTCGGAATCGGGCCATCCGGAGCCAGCAGGTGCGCGATCGTGCTCATGCGCCAAAGCATAGCGCAGGCCGTGCCGATACAATGCCCCGGTGCAGCGAGAGCGAGATCCGGGCGGGACCTTCTCCTGGCAGGTGCGCGTCTACTATGAAGACGTGGACGTCGGCGGCGTCGTCTACTACGCCAACTACCTGCGTTATTTCGAGCGCGCGCGCAGCGAATGGCTGCGCAGTCTCGGAGTGAACCAGGAGCGGCTTGCCGCTGTCGAAGGGATCGGCTTCGTGGTGGCGCGCGCCGAGGTCGATTTCAAGGCGGGCGCCAGGCTGGATGACCTGCTGGATGTGACGGTCCGACTCGTGGAAATGAAGAAAACCTATCTCTGGCTCGAGCAGGAAGTGCGCCACGCGGAGGGCGCGCATTTGGGCCGCACGTGCGCCGCGGCGCGCATCCAGGCGGCCTGCGTCCGGTACAAGGACATGCGGCCGCAGCCGCTCCCTGAACTCTTAAGCGCGAGGATCACGGCATGACCATGACGCAGGACATGGAACTCTGGACGCTCATCGCCAACGCCTCCTTCGTGGTGAAGGCGGTGATGGTGCTCCTGCTCGCGGTGTCGTTCATGTCGTGGATGTTCATCTTCCGCAAATGGATGACGATCCGCAGCGCGCGCGCGCAGACCGAGCAGTTCGAGCGCGAATTCTGGAGCGGCAACGACATCAACACGCTCTACCAGGGCTCGGTCAACAACCGCCATACGATCGGCAGCCTGGAACGCATCTTCGAGGCCGGCTACCGCGAATTCACCAAGCTGCGGGCGCAGCGCGGCACGGACGCCTCGACCATGGTGGACGGCGCGCGCCGTGCCATGCGCGCCACGTACCAGCGGGAGATGGACCACCTCGAGAGCCACCTGTCGTTCCTCGCCTCGACCGGCTCGGTCAGCCCCTATGTCGGTCTGTTCGGCACCGTGTGGGGAATCATGCATTCGTTCAGGAGCCTCGCGAACGTGCAGCAGGCGACGCTAGCGCAGGTCGCGCCCGGAATTGCCGAGGCGCTGATCGCCACCGCGATCGGCCTGTTCGCGGCGATTCCCGCGGTGGTGGCGTACAACCGCTACTCGCACGACATCGACCGGCTCGCGATCCGCTTCGAGAGCTTCATGGAGGAATTCTCCAACGTGCTGCAGCGGCAGGCCACCGTGAGGACCTGATGGCGCGGCTGCATTCCAAGCGCGGCGCGATGTCCGAAATCAACGTCGTGCCCTATGTCGACGTGATGCTGGTGCTGCTCGTCATCTTCATGGTCACCGCGCCGCTGGTCACGCCCGGCGTGATCGACCTGCCCTCGGTGGCCAAGGCGGGCCAGCCAAAAGTCGTGCCGCTCGAGGTGGTGATCAAGGAGGACCGGTCCCTGTCGGTGCGCGAGCGCGATGCCTCGGGCCGGATCGTGAGCGACCGGCCGGTCGAGCGTGGCGACTTCCCGAAAATATTCAGGGATCCGAAGGTCCCGGTGCTCGTCGCGGGAGACAAGAACGTGCGCTACGAGGCGGTACTCCAGGTGATGGACGACCTGCGCGCGCAGGGCGTGGAGCGGGTCGGATTGCAGGTAAAGCCGAAGTAATGAGCGCCGCTGCCGCCAGTTCCGCCGCAATGTTCGACGAGCGGATCGATCCGGGCAGGATCATGTCGTTCGTGCTCGCAGCGGCGATGCACCTCGCGCTGTTCGCGGTACTCGTATTCGGCGTGAGCTGGCAAAACCGTCCGCCGGAAGCCGTGCAGGTGGAATTGTGGAACGAACCTGCGCCCGCGCCGGTCGAAGTGAAGCCGGCGCCCGTGCCGGAGCCGGTGGTGGCGAAACCCGAGCCGGTGATTGCAAAGCCCGAAATAGCACTCAAGGAGCCGGTGAAGCTGAAGCCCGTTCCAAAGCCTGAGCCGGCAAAGCCAAGAGTAGACGACACGAAAAAGCGCATGCGGGAGGAGCTGGCGCGCGAGCAGGCTTCATTGGCGGTGGATCGCGAGCGACAGCAACTAAAGGACCAACTCGCGAATGATGCGGTTGCGACGCATAACAGGGCGATCGCGGACTGGGTGAACAAAGTCAGGGCGAAAATTCGCGGCAACGTCGTGCTGCCGCCTGGCGTGGCGGGAAATCCAGAGATGGTTTTCGATGTCGTGCAGCTGCCAACCGGCGAAGTCCTGTCGGCCAAGCTGCGGAAGACGAGTGGCAATCAGGCGCTTGATGACGCGATAGAGCGCGCGATTCTGAAATCCTCTCCTTTGCCCAGGCCTGACAGGTCCGAAACAGCCCCTCGCGCCTTTGAACTCAAGTACCGTCCTCTCGATTGAATATAATCTAAAGATGTTCAGCCTTTTCGTTCGCCGTCTTTTCGCTCTGCCTATTGCCGCGATCGCGGCTTCCCTCGCGTTGCTGCTCGCTGGCGCGGCGCACGCGCAGCTCTCGATCGAGATCACCGGTGCCGGCGCGCAACGCATCCCGATCGCGATCGTACCCTTTGCCGGGGAAGGCGCCTTGCCGCAGGGGATTTCATCCATCGTCCGGGCAGACCTGGAGCGCAGCGGCCTGTTCCGCTCGCTCGAAGTGCCGGCGCTGAACCCGCCACCCACCGAAGCTTCCAGCGTCAATTTCGCCGAGTGGCGCTCGCGCCTGGCCGACGCACTGGTGCTCGGTTCGGTCGCGGCGCGGCCCGATGGCCGCTTCGAGGTGCGCTTCAAGCTTTTCGATGCGGTGAAAGGACAGGACCTCTCCGGCGTCGCCTACACGCTGTCGCGCGAGCAGCTGCGCACCACGGCGCACCGCATCGCGGATTTCATCTACGAAAAGCTGACCAGCGAGAAGGGCGTGTTTTCCACGCGCATTGCCTACGTGGTGAAGCGCGGGCCGAAATTCGAATTGCAGATCGCGGACGCCGACGGCGCGGGCGAGGAGACGGCGCTGGCGTCGTTCGAGCCGATCATCTCGCCATCATGGTCGCCGGACGGGCGCCGCCTCGCCTACGTCTCCTTCGAGGCAAAGAAGCCGGTGGTCTACGTGCATTCGCTGCAGGACGGCAAGCGCCAGGTGGCGGCGAATTTCAAGGGCTCCAACAGCGCGCCTGCATGGGCGCCGGACGGCTCGAAGCTGGCGGTAACGCTGTCGCGCGAAGGCGGCTCGCAGATCTTCACCGTCAATCCCGACGGCAGCGGCGTGCGGCGCCTCATGAGTTCCTCGAGCATCGATACCGAGCCGTACTACTCGCCCGACGGGCAGTTCATCTACT
>JANYII010000202.1 GCA_025358705.1 Betaproteobacteria bacterium
GGCGGCCGCTCGACCTTCATGGTGGAAATGACCGAGAGCGCCAACATCCTGCACAACGCGACGCCCTCCAGCCTGGTGCTGATGGACGAGATCGGCCGCGGTACCTCCACCTTCGACGGCCTGGCGCTCGCCTGGGCGATCGGCAAGTTCATCCTCGAGAAAAACAAATCGCTGACGCTGTTCGCCACGCACTATTTCGAATTGACGCGGCTCGCCGTGGAATACAAGACGGCGGCCAACATCCACCTCGATGCGGTCGAGCACAAGGACACCATCGTGTTCCTGCACGCGGTCGAGGAAGGCCCCGCCAACCGCAGCTACGGCCTGCAGGTCGCCGCGCTGGCCGGGGTTCCAAAGCCGGTCATCCGCCAGGCGCAGAAAATCCTCGAAACGCTCGAGCAGCAGAGCCTGCAACGCGGCGGCCAGGACGATTTATTTTCCAATGGGAAGAAACAGGAAACGGAACCTGAAGCCGACGCGCTGCGCGAGGCGATGCAGGCCGTCAATCCTGACGACCTGACGCCGCGCGCGGCGCTCGAACTGCTCTACCGGCTGAAGAAACTCTAGCGGCAGTCCGGCTGCGCGGCGGCCCAGCCGCCGATCTCGCCGATCATGCGGTTTGCCGCGCGCGCGAACGCGGCAGCGCCGCTCACCGCGTCGGGGCCGGAATTGCTTTCCACGACGGTGAACTGCCTGGCCATTGCTTTGGCGCCGGATGACAAGCCGGCACGTGCTTCGATGCGCGCGTCGCTCGTTTCCTTCGAGCCGAATACCTGGCTGAATTCCTGGATCTCGACCTCCAGCACGCATTTCGCCGGCCCGTCGCCGGTCGCGCGCTGCAATTGCTTGCGGAACATCTCCGCCGGCGTCGCCGCCCAGCGGCTGTTCGAAAACGCGGCGATCTCGGCCGCGTTCCGGTACGCAAGCCGGTACTGCATATCCGTTAACTCGAACGGCGCGACCGCGCGCACAGGGCCGATGCGCACGCCCGCCAGCCGCGCAGATGGGGCATCCAGGCCAAGATCAAAAGTTCTTGGCTCCACAGAAGAAGAAGAGCCACCACAGGCGCTCAATACAAAAATAAGACTGAAAACAATTCGCTTCATTGGAATCCCGGTTCGCCGGGCCCGGGCCTGCCGGGCTTGCGGCCGAAGATGGCGCTTTGCGGTTCGCGGTCGAGCTGCAGCGCAAGGCGCCCGACGCGTTGCGAACTGCGCTCAACCGACTCGGCAAGGGCGTGGACGCGCGGCAAGGTGTCGTCTCGCACCACGCCTGCGGCGCTGCCGGCTTCGTTCGAGAGCTTGCCCACCTGGCCGGCAAGCTCGCGGGCATCCTTCACCAGCGCCTGTGTTTCACGCGTCAGATCGGGCAGCGCCTTGACGGTCTCATTGATGCGCTCCAGCGAACCAGTCGCCAGGCGCCGGTTGTCCTCAGACAGGAATGCTTCGGCGCGCGCGATGGTGGCGGGCATGCGCGCCGACGCGGCCTCGAGGTTGGCGGAGATCCGCTCAAGGGAGGCCAGCGTGCTGCCGATGCGCTTGCGATTTTCCGGGGTCAGCAAGCCGTTCATGCTCGACATCAGCTCGCGCGCATCCTTCATCGTGCCCTCGGCGCTGTCGGAGATCATGTCGAAGAACGCCGGCCTGAGTGGCACCTCGGCGACGCCGTCCACCGCCTTGGCGAGCGGTTGCATGTCCTTGTAGTCGTCCTGCAGGTGGACGAAGGCGATGCCGGTAATGCCTTCCATGCCGAGTTGCGCGTAGGTGCCGCGCGTCACCGGGATATTGTCGTCCACCTCGATGTTCACCAGGATACGGCGCGGATCCTTCTGGTCCAGCGCGATGGCGGAAACGCGGCCCACGCCCATGCCGCGGTAGCGCACCTGGGCTTCGGGATTCAGGCCGGACACCGGTCCGGTGGCGACCACGCGGTAGGCGGTGCGGGCGATCGGCGTCTTCGCCAGCCAGTGCGCCCAGAGCACGATGCAACCAGCGATACCGAGCACGAACAGGCCGGTGATGAGGGCGTACGCTCTGCTTTCCATGCCGTGATTCGGGGATCCTCAGCCGTGCTGCAAGGCGCGGCGGCCCCGTTCTCCCCCGAAAAAGTTTTGCACGAACTTGTGGTCCATCCCGCTGACCGCAGCGAGCGTGTCGCAGGCGATTATATGCTGGTCGGCGAGCACCGCGACACGATCCGTCAGCTCGAACAGCGTATCGAGGTCGTGCGTCACCATGACCACCGCGAAGCGGTGGTCTTCGCGCAGGCGCTTGATGAGGCGCACGAAGCCTTCCGAGCGGTCGGGATCGAGGCCCGCCGTGGGCTCGTCCAGGATTAGCAGGTCGGGCGACAGCGCGAGCGCCCGCGCGAGCGACACGCGCTTGACCATCCCGCCCGACAGGTTGGCCGGCAGCAGCTTGCCATGGCCCGGGTTGAGTTCCACCTGGGCCAGCTTGGTGTGCACGATGCCGCGGATCTCGTCCTCGTCCAGTCCACCCCGCTCGCGCAAGGGAAAAGCGATGTTGTCGTATACCGTGAGCGCGGAGTACAGCGCGCCGTTCTGGAACAGCATGCCCATGCGCCTGCGCGCGTCGCGCACTTTCTTCGCGCTGGGATCCTCCCAGGAGACGCCGAACACCCGCACCTTGCCCGCCGCCGGCCGCTTCAGGCCGAGGATCACGCGTACAAGTTGCGTCTTGCCGCTGCCCGAGCCCCCGACCAGCGACAGGACTTCATCGCGGCGCACATGCAGGTCCAGGTCGCGGTGCAGGATCGTGCCAGCGCCAACCGTGTTGACCAGGCCTTCGATCTCGATGACGTATTCCTCGTCCGCCACGTTCGCCATGTCAGCCCACGTTGCGCAGCATGACCGCAAAGATGGCGTCGAGAATGATGACGCAGGTAATGGCCGCGACCACGGAGCGCGTCACGCCGACGGCCAGGCTGTCGGTGTTGGGCAGCACCCGCAGGCCATAGTGGCAGGCGACGAACGCCACCGCGAAGCCGAATGCCACCGACTTGCCGATGCCGATCCAGAAGTTCATCACCTCGACGGCCTGCGGCAGCGCCTGCAGGAAGGCGCCCGGCGTGATGCCGAGCGTGAAATTCGTGACCAGCATCGCACCCACGAGCGCGGCGATGTCGGTGCAGAACGAAACCAGCGGCAGCGCGACCGCCAGCGCCAGCACGCGCGGCAGCACCAGCCGGGCCGTGACCGAGATCCCCATGACGGAGAGCGCTTCGACTTCCTCGGTGACGCGCATCACGCCCAGCTGCGCGGTGATCGCGGAACCCGAGCGTCCCGCCGATATGATCGACGCCAGCATCGGACCGAGTTCGCGCACCACGCCGACGCCGACAATGTTGATCACCAGCAGGTCCGCGCCGTAGCGCTTCAGTTGCAGCGCCGACAGGTAAGTGAGCACGATGCCGACGAGGAAGCCGACCAGCATCGTCACCGGCAGCGCGGTCACGCCGGCGCGGAAGATGCCCGCGGAAAACTCCCGCAGCGGGAATTCGCGCGGCCGGCGCAGCATGCCGCCAAGATCGAGCGCAAGCTGGCCGAGCAGGCCGATGCCGTCGCGCAGGTGGATCATGGCGTACGCCGCCGTCTGCCCGGTCCACACCACGCCCGCCAGCGGATCGAAACTGGCCGGTTCGCGCTGCACCAGCATGCCTTCGCTGACCTGCTTGAGCATTTCGCGGTGGCGCGGCGCCACGTCCACGCGCTTTGCGCCATGCACCGCGTGCGCCAGCCAGACGGCGCCAGCATCATCCAGCTCGACCATCTCCGCGAGGTCCCAGGCGACGCGCGCCGGAGGAAGCTTCTTCACCTCGGCGAGGCGATGCGCGAGCTGCTCGCGCTGCGCCTTCAGGCCGCTGAAAGTCCACGCACCGGTCGCGCGTATCCGCACCGGCCCCGGGTCGCTCGCGGCACCTAGGATTTCGAGATTGGCGTCCGGGCTCGGCATGGCGCGCGAGTATACTCCGCGCGCAATGACGGATTTGACCCGATCACTCATTGATATTGGTGCGAATCTTACGCATCCAGCCTTTCACGCCGACCTGCCCGACGTACTCTCCCGGGCTCGCGGCGCGGGAGTCACGTCGATCGTGGTCACCGGGACCTCCGTGCCCGAAAGCACGAGCGCGCTGAAGGCTTCGAACGCCCATCCAGAATCCATCTACGCAACGGCCGGCGTCCACCCGCACCATGCGCGCGAATGCGACGAAACCACCATACCCGCGCTGCGCGTGCTGGCGCAGAACCCGCGCGTGGTGGCGATCGGCGAATGCGGCCTGGACTTCAACCGCAACTACTCGCCGCATCCCGACCAGGAAAAATGGTTTTCAGCACAGGTGGAATTGGCTTGCGAACTCGGGAAACCCTTGTTCCTGCACTCACGGGACGCAATGGAAAAATTCGTTGAAGTAATAAAGCGGTTCAAAAGCCTTCCTCCGGCCGTTGCGCACTGCTTTACCGGCGAAAAAGCGGAACTGCATGCCTACCTCGATCTCGGGCTCTACATCGGCATCACCGGCTGGATCTGCGACGAGCGGCGCGGCGCGCACCTGCTCGAACTGGTGCGCGACATTCCCGCGGACCGGCTGATGCTGGAGACGGATTCCCCCTACCTCACGCCGCGCGACATGCGCCCGCAGCCGAAGGCGCGCCGCAACGAACCCTCACACCTGCCGCACATCCTGCGCACCGTGGCGCGGGCGCTCGGCAAGCCGCCCGAACAGGTCGCCGGGGAAACCACGCGCAACGCGAAGGCATTCTTCGGACTGCCATGAATATCGCCCAGATCCTGCTGCAAAGCGCGCGGCGCCTTCCGGACCGGCCGGCGCTTGCCGTGGGTGATGGGGTTTTTTGCTCGTATGCGGACTTATCCCGTCGGGTTTCCGGGCTCGCCGCCGGCATGACATCGAAATTCAATCTCAAACCGGGCGATCGCGTGGCGTTCGCGATGAAGAACTGCCCGCAATACTGGGAGCTGATATTCGCGTGCTGGCACGCGGGCCTTACCGCAGTGCCGATGAACGCCAAGCTGCACGCGAAGGAATTCGAGTACATCGTCGGCAACTCGGGCGCCAGGGCGTGTTTCTACGAACCGAAGGAATTCGCAGGCATCAAAGGCGAACCGCGGCCCCCGGTGGCGACGAAACCGGACGATACCGCCTGGTTGTTCTATACGAGCGGCACCACAGGGGTGCCCAAGGGTGCGATGCTCACGCACCGCAACCTGCTGTTTGCGACGCAGGCTTACTTCTCGGATATCGACAAGCTCGGGACGGGCGATGCGATCCTGCACGCCGCGCCGCTGTCGCACGGCTCGGGGCTCTACGGCCTGCCCCACTTCGCCGCGGGCGCGGTCAACGTCATCCCGGAGAGCGGCGGCTTCGACGCCGAGGAGATCTTCGGCCTGATGGAGCATTGGCCGAACGCCTCGTTTTTCGCCGCGCCCACCATGATCGTACGGCTGCTGGCCAGCCCGGCCGCGCGGACGCCGGCAGCGCTGAAAACCATCGTCTACGGCGGCGCGCCCATGTATCTGGCCGATTGCCTGCGCGCCATCGACCTGTTCGGGCCGCGCCTGTACAACCTGTACGGGCAGGGTGAAAGTCCCATGACGATCACAGGTTTGCCCCAGATCTTTCATGAAAATAGAAATAATCTGGAAACCTGCGGCTATGCGCGCACTGGCGTCGAGATTGCGGTCGTCGACGAGAACGACAAGGCGATTCCGAATGGCGAAACCGGCGAGATCGTGACACGCTCGGACTGCGTCATGGCGGGCTACTGGGGCAACGAGGCGGCCACGGCGCAGGCGCTTCGCGGCGGCTGGCTGCACACGGGCGACGTGGGCAGCATGGACGAGCGCGGTTTTCTCACCCTGCGCGACCGTTCCAAGGACATGATCATTTCGGGCGGCTCGAACATCTATCCGCGCGAGATCGAGGAGGTGCTGCTGCGCCATCCTGGCGTTTCAGAATGCTCCGTGGTGGGGCGCCCGCACCCGGAATGGGGAGAGGAGGTTGTCGCCTTTGTCGTTATTAAAAAGGGATTAAAAGAGGTAAAAACCCGGGAATTGGACAATATCTGCTTGTCCAACATCGCTCGATTCAAACGCCCGCGCGAATATCGCTTCGTGGAATCACTGCCGAAGAACAATTACGGCAAAGTGCTCAAGACAGAGTTGCGCAAGCGCCTATAATCGTTCGCAACATGAGCCGCCGTCCGGTCATCCTCGTCGCGGACGATTCCGAGGACATCCGCAATCTCTTCGGCGTCATGCTGAAGAAGAATTACGACGTCAAGTTCGCGGTCAACAGCGACGAGACGCTTG
>JANYII010000259.1 GCA_025358705.1 Betaproteobacteria bacterium
CCAGCACCGAGCAGCCGGTGCGCAGCACGTCCATGGGATGCGCGGTCTTTGGAAGTTGTTCGAGGCAGGCCTTCAGTTCTTTGGGTAAAGAACGCAAACCCTGCAATTTCTTCATGTACGCATCCAGTTCCGCCTTGTTCGGCAGCTTTTCATGCACCAGAAGATAGGCAACTTCCTCGAACTCGGCCTGGTCGGCGAAGTCGAGGATGTCGTAGCCGCGGTAGTGCAGGTCGTTGCCGGTGCGGCCAACCGTGCACAGCGCGGTGTTGCCGGCGGTGACGCCCGACAGGGCGACCGATTTCTTCGGCTTGGGAGCGCTACTTACGGGTGAAGAGCTCATCGAGTTTCTTCTCGTAGGAATGGTAGTTCAGGTAGTCGTAGAGCTCGTCGCGCGTCTGCATGGAGCCCAGCACCTGGGTTTGAGTACCTTCTTTTTTTATGGATTTATAAACTTTCAGAGCGGCCAGATTCATTGCTCGAAACGCGGAAAGCGGGTAGAGGACGATGGCCACGCCGGCCGAACGCAGTTCGTCCACGGTGAACAAAGGTGTCTTGCCGAATTCGGTGATGTTGGCGAGGACGGGCACCTTCACCGCGGCGGTGATTTTTCGATACATGTCCAGATCCGTCACCGCTTCGGGGAACACCATGTCCGCGCCGGCTTCGACGTATTTTTGAATTCTTTCAAGAGAAAGTTCAAAACCTTCATTCGCCAGTGCGTCTGTTCTGGCCATGATGACGAAGGAGTGGTCGGTGCGGCCGTCCACCGCCGCCTTGATCCGGTCGCACATTTCGTCCGGGGAGACGAGTTCCTTGTTGGGGCGATGGCCGCAGCGCTTGGCGCCGACCTGGTCTTCCATGTGCATCGCGCCGGCGCCCGCCTTGATGAGCGAGCGGGTCGTGCGCGAGACATTGAAGGCGCTGGAACCGAAGCCGGTATCCACGTCCACCAGCAGCGGCAGGTCGCAGACATCCGTGATTCGGCGCACGTCGATCAGCACGTCGTCCAGGTTGGAGATGCCGAGGTCCGGCATTCCCAGCGAGCCGGCGGCGACGCCGCCGCCGGAAAGATAGATCGCCCTGTAGCCGCTGCGCTTGGCGATCAGCGCGTGGTACGCGCAGATCGTGCCGATGACTTGAAGTGGCTTTTCTTCTGAAACTGCCTTTCTAAACGCGGAACCGGGAGAAACCATAAATTCAAATTACCCCAAGAGATGTTTCACGCCATCCCGCTCTTCGTGCAGTTCCTTCAGCGTCGCGTCCATGCGCTTGCGGCTGAATTCGCTCACCTCGATGCCCTTGACGATCTCGAACTTGCCGCCCTTGCAGGTCACCGGATAGCCGTAGAGCACGCCCTCGGGGATGCCGTAGCTGCCATCCGAGGGAATGCCCATCGAAACCCAATCGCCGTCGCGGGTGCCGAGCGACCAGTCGCGCACGTGGTCGATCGCGGCGTTGGCCGCGCTCGCGGCGGAAGACAGGCCGCGCGCTTCGATGATCGCGGCGCCGCGCTTCTGCACGGTCGGGATGAAGGTGGATTCCAGCCAGGCCTGGTCGTTGATCATGGGCCAGACTTTTTTCCCTTCCGCTTCGGCCTGGAAGACATCCGGGTATTGGGTTGCGGAGTGGTTGCCCCAGATCGTAATTTTTTTAACCGTGGGGACGAGCTTTCCTATCTTCTGCGCGACCTGGGATGTCGCGCGGTTATGGTCCAGCCGCATCATGGCGGTGAACTGGGTCGGCTTCAGGCTGGGCGCGTTTTTCATCGCGATCAGGCAGTTGGTGTTGGCGGGATTGCCGACCACCAGGACCTTGACGTTCCTGTCAGCAACCTTGTCCAGCGCCTGGCCCTGGGGCCCGAATATCTTGCCGTTGGCCTCCAGCAGGTCCTTGCGCTCCATGCCGGGCCCCCGGGGCCGCGCGCCCACGAGGAGCGCCACGCCGACGTCCTTGAAGGCGACCATCGGATCGGAGGCGGGAATCATGCCGTGGAGCAGGGGGAAAGCGCAGTCGTCCAGCTCCATCATCACGCCTTTGAGCGCCTTCTGGGCCTTCTCGTCGGGAATCTCCAGCATTTGCAGGATGACCGGCTGGTCTTTGCCGAGCATTTCGCCGCTGGCGATGCGGAACAGGAGCGCGTAGCCAATCTGGCCAGCGGCGCCAGTGACGGCGACTCGGATGGGGGCTTTGGACATTGAGAACTCCAGGGAATTTGCAGCGAACAGATGATTCTACCGCACCGCCGCAGCGATATAATCCCCTCAACATGTCCGAAGCAGCGGTCAAGACGGTCAGGAAGCCCCGGCCGAAGTATCTGAACCTGCAGGCGCTGATCTTCGAGATCCGGCTGCCGCTTCCGGGTTGGATATCAATCCTGCACCGTATCAGCGGGGCGCTGCTCTTCGTGGCGCTGGTCTGGCTGCTCTGGATGCTGGACGTCAGCCTGTCTTCCGAGGCCGCGTTCAACAAGATCAAGCACTACGCCGGCCTCTGGCCCGTAAAACTGTCCCTGCTGGTGCTGGTCTGGGCCTACGCGCACCACTTCTGCGCCGGCATCCGCTACCTGTTCCTCGACCTGGACAAGGGCCTGGACCTGGAAACCGCGCGCCTCACCAGCTGGATCGTGCTCGGCGCCAGCCTTGCCCTGACCGCTTTCCTGGGCTGGAAACTCTGGTGACCGGCAGAATCGTCACTGGCGCCCACTACGGGCTGCGCGACTGGCTCGCGCAGCGGATCACCGCAGTGATCATGGCGGTGTACACCATCATCGCTGTTTCTGTGCTGCTTTCCGGCCATCCAATCACCTACGCCGTCTGGCGCGACCTGTTCGCGCAAGGCTGGATGCGCGTGGCGACGCTGCTGTTCATGGCGAGCCTCGCCTGGCATGCCTGGGTGGGCGTGCGCGACATCCTCATGGATTACATCCAGCCCGCGGGATTGCGCCTGACGCTGGAAGTAGGGGTGCTGCTCACGATTGCGGCCTACGTTGGCTGGACGATTCAGATTCTCTGGAGATGAGCTTGCAGGTACGCCGATTCGACGCGATTGTGGTGGGGGCCGGGGGTTCGGGGATGCGTGCTTCGCTGGAGCTTGCGCGCGCCGGCCTCAAAACGGCGGTCCTCACGAAGGTGTTTCCCACCCGGTCGCATACAGTGGCGGCGCAGGGCGGCATCGCGGCGCCGCTGGCCAACTCGACCGAGGACAACTGGCACTGGCACATGTACGACACCGTCAAGGGCTCCGACTACCTCGGCGACCAGGACGCGATCGAATACATGTGCCGCCGCGCGAACGAGGTCGTGGTCGAGCTTGAGCACATGGGCATGCCGTTCGACCGGCTGGAGAACGGCAAGATCTACCAGCGCCCCTTCGGCGGCCACACGCAGGATTACGGTTCCGCGAAGATGGCGATGCGCTCCTGCGCCGCCGCCGACCGCACCGGGCACGCGATGCTGCACACGCTGTACCAGCAGAACGTGCGCACCAATACCCAGTTCTTCGTCGAGTGGATGGCGCTGGACCTGATCCGCGACCCGCAGGATGGCGCGGTGCTGGGCGTGACCGCGCTGGAGATGGAAACCGGCGAAGTGGTCCTCTTCCAGGCCAAGGCGACGCTGCTCGCCACCGGCGGCTCCGGCCGGATTTTCTACGCCAGCACCAACGCTTTCATCAACACCGGCGATGGCCTGGGCATGGCGGCGCGCGCCGGTTTTCCACTGGAAGACATGGAGTTCTACCAGTTCCATCCGACCGGCGTGTACGGTGCCGGCGTGCTCATCACCGAAGGCGTGCGCGGCGAGGGTGGCTACCTGCTGAACAAGGACGGCGAGCGCTTCATGGAGCGCTACGCGCCCAACGCCAAGGACCTCGCGAGCCGCGACGTGGTGTCGCGCGCGATGACCACCGAGATCAAGGAAGGACGCGGCTGCGGTCCGGACAAGGACCACGTCATGCTCAAGCTCGATCACCTCGGCCCCGAGGTGATCAACCACCGCCTGCCGGGGATCCGCGAGATCTCCATCAAGTTCGCCAACGCCGACCCTGTGCGGGACCTCGTGCCGGTGGTGCCGACGGTGCATTACCAGATGGGCGGCATCCCGGCCAACTACATGGGCCGCGTGGTGATCCCTGAGGGCAACAATCACGAAAGCATCGTGCCCGCCTTTTATGCCATCGGCGAGTGCGCCTGCGTTTCGGTGCACGGCGCGAACCGCCTCGGCACCAATTCGCTGCTGGACCTCGTGGTGTTCGGCAAGTCCTCCGGCGAGCAGATGATCAAGGACATCCGCGCGCTGCCCACCCCGCACCGCAATCTGCCCAAGGACGCGGGCGAATACACGCGCTCGCGCCTCGCGCGCCTGGATGCGAACGCCGCCGGCGAGCGGGTGGTGGACGTGCTGACCGACCTGCGCCGTACCATGCAGGCGCATTGCGGCGTTTTCCGTTTTCCGGACGATTTGATCGAAGGGGTCAAGAAAATAAAAGTCATCGCGGAAAGGGCGGGAAGGACGTTCATTTCGGATAAATCCAAGGTCTTCAATACGGCGCGCGTGGAAGCGCTGGAGCTGGACAACCTGGTCGAGACCGCGATGTCCACCATCGTCTCGGCCGAGGCGAGGAAGGAAAGCCGCGGCGCGCAGGCGCGGGCGGATTTCCCGAACCGCGACGACAAGAACTGGATGAAGCACACGCTCTGGTACAAGGAAGGCAACCGGCTGGCGTACAAGCCGGTGCATTTGAAGCCGATGACGGTGGAATCGTTCGAACCCAAGGTCAGGACATACTGATGAAACTCAGCATCTATCGCTACGACCCGGACAAGGACGAGAAGCCCTACATGAAGGACTACGACGTCCAGCTCGAGCATTCGGACCGGATGCTGCTGGACGCCCTGGTCAAGGTGAAGGTGATGGACGACACGATTTCGTTCCGGCGTTCCTGCCGCGAAGGCGTGTGCGGTTCGGACGCCGTCAACATCAACGGCAAGAACGGCCTCGCCTGCATCACCAAGATCGTCGACTTGCCTGACCACGTGACGATCCGCCCGTTGCCCGGGATGCCCGTGATCCGCGACCTGATCGTCGACATGACGCAGTTCTTCAAGCAGTACGACTCGATCAAGCCCTACGTCGTGAACCACGATGCGCCGCCGGAGCGCGAGCGCCTGCAGTCGCCGGTGGAGCGCGAGGAGCTGAACGGGCTGTACGAGTGCATCCTGTGCGCCTGCTGCTCGACCTCGTGCCCGTCGTTCTGGTGGAATCCCGACAAGTTCGTCGGTCCCGCGGGCCTGCTGCAGGCCTACCGCTTCATCGCCGATTCGCGCGACCAGGAAACCGCGGCGCGCCTCGACAACCTCGAGGACCCGTACCGGCTATTCCGCTGCCACACCATCATGAACTGCGTCGACGTCTGCCCCAAGCACCTCAATCCGACGCGGGCGATCGGCAAGATCAAGGAACTCATGGTGAAGCGCACTGTTTGATGGACACGCTCCGGCAGAACAGGTTGAAATGGAAGTGCCGGCGCGGATTGCTGGAACTTGACCTGGTACTTGAGAAATACATGGAAAAGAACCCGTACGACGCAGAGCTGGACGAATTTCTGGAACTTCAGGACAACGACTTGTGGGAAATCGTCAGCGGGCGCAGCGACCGCTACGATGCAAGGCACGGGGGGATCGTGGCGCGGCTGCGCGCCGTCTAGATAAAGGAAAGCACCATGGCGGACAAGAAAGCGACTCTCTCCCTGCCCGACGGCAAGACCCTGGACTTCCCGGTGATGTCGGGAACCATCGGGCCCGACGTGGTGGACATCCGCACGCTCTACGGCAAGTCGGGGATGTTCACCTACGACCCGGGCTTCCTGTCGACGGCGAGCTGCAACTCGACCATCACCTACATCGACGGCGACGCCGGCGTGCTGCTGTACCGCGGCTACCCGATCGAGCAGCTGGCGCAGCATTGCGACTTCCTCGAAGTCTGCTACCTGCTGCTGAACGGCGAGCTGCCGACGCAGAAGCAGAAGGACGATTTCGTCCATATCGTGATCCACCATTCGATGGTGCACGAGCAGATCAACCGCTTCTTCACCGGTTTCCGGCGCGACGCCCACCCGATGGCGACCATGGTCGGGGTTGTCGGCGCCCTGTCCGCGTTCTATCACGACGCCCTGGACATCAATAACCCTGAGCATCGCAGCATTTCCGCGTTTCGCCTGATCGCGAAACTGCCGACCATCACCGCGATGGCCTACAAGTACAACGTGGGACAGCCGTTCATATATCCGCGCAACGACCTGAGCTACTCCGCCAACTTCATGCGCATGATGTTCGCGGTGCCGGCCGAGGATTACAAGCCGAACGAAGTCCTGGTGCGCGCGCTGGACCGGATCTTCATCCTGCATGCCGACCACGAGCAGAACGCCTCCACCTCGACGGTGCGCCTGGCCGGTTCCTCGGGCGCCAATCCCTTCGCCTGCATCTCGGCCGGCATCGCCTGCCTGTGGGGCCCGGCGCACGGCGGCGCCAACGAAGCCTGCCTCGAGATGCTGGAGGAAATCGGCGATGTCTCCAAGGTCGGCGAATTCATCAAGAAGGTGAAGAACAAGGACAAGGGCGTGCGGCTGATGGGCTTCGGCCACCGCGTCTACAAGAACCACGATCCGCGCGCCAAGCTCATGCGCGAGACCTGCCACGAAGTGCTGAACGAGCTCGGCCTGCACGATGACCGCCTGTTCAAGCTGGCGATCGCGCTGGAGAAGATCGCGCTCGAGGACGAATACTTCGTCAGCCGCAAGCTGTACCCGAACGTCGACTTCTATTCCGGCATCGTGCAGCGCGCGCTCGGCATCCCGGTGTCGATGTTCACCTGCGTCTTCGCGCTGGCGCGCACCGTTGGCTGGATCGCGCAGTGGCAGGAGATGATCTCGGATCCGGAATACAAGATCGGCCGGCCGCGCCAGCTCTACAAGGGCGCGGCGCGCCGCGAGGTGAAGCCGATCAGGGAGAGGTAAGCGCCATGATGAAACAGTTTCTCGACAACTCGTACCTCTTCGGGGGTAACGCCCCTTTCGTCGAGGAACTGTACGAGAAGTACCTGGAGAACCCGGCAAGCGTGCCGGAAGAGTGGCGCGGTTATTTCGACAAGCTGCAGCTGCTGCCGGGAAGCGCCCCGAAGGACGTCGCGCACGCGCCGATTGTTGAATCTTTTGCTTTAAAAGCAAAAACTGCAACCAAACGCGCTGCGCTGCCCGCTGACCTCGACCGCAAGCAGGTTTCCGTCATCCAGCTGGTCGCCGAATACCGCTTCCGCGGCTGCCTGCTGGCGGACCTGGATCCGCTCAAGCGCCAGGCCAAGCCGCATATCCCGGAGCTCGAACCGGGCTACTACGACCTGACCGAAGCCGACATGGACACGGTGTTCAACACCGGCACGCTGATGGGGCCCGAGCAGGCGACGCTGCGTGAAATCATCCGCGGACTGCAGGAGACCTATTGCGGCACGCTGGGCGTGGAGTACATGTACATCGCCAGCCGCGTCGAGAAACGCTGGATCCAGGAGCGGCT
>JANYII010000008.1 GCA_025358705.1 Betaproteobacteria bacterium
CGCATATTCCGGTGCTGGCGCGCGCGGCGGTCGCGGCGGGCGTGTCCGGGGTGTTCATGGAGACGCATCCGAAGCCGGACGAGGCGCTATGCGACGGTCCCAATTCCTGGCCGCTCGGAATGATGAAGGAACTGGTCGAGACGCTGGTGGAGCTCGACCGTATCGTGAAGAAAAACGGCTTTGCCGAAAACAAGGTGAAAACGGGGTGAACTTAGAATGAGCTCGATCGTCGACATCGTTGCAAGAGAGATCCTCGATTCCCGCGGCAATCCGACCGTCGAAGCGGATGTGCTGCTCGAATCCGGCGCCATGGGGCGCGCCGCGGTGCCCTCGGGCGCCTCGACTGGCAGCCGCGAAGCGATCGAGTTGCGCGACGGCGACACCAGGCGCTACGGCGGCAAGGGCGTGCTGAAGGCGGTGGAGTCGGTGAATACCGAGATTTCCGAGGCGATCGTCGGCCTGGATGCCTCGGAACAGTCGTTCATCGACAAGACGCTCATCGACCTGGATGGCACCGAGAACAAGTCGCGCCTCGGCGCCAACGCCATCCTCGCGGTGTCGATGGCCGCCGCCAAGGCCGCGGCCGAGGAATCCGGCCTGCCGCTGTACCGGTATTTCGGCGGCGCGGGCCCGATGCAGATGCCTGTGCCCCTGATGAACGTGGTCAACGGCGGCGCGCATGCGAACAACAACCTCGACATGCAGGAGTTCATGATCGTGCCGGTCGGGATGGCGTCGTTCCGGGATGCGCTGCGTTGCGGAGCTGAAGTTTTTTCTTCTTTAAGGAAAATAATCGATTCCAGGGGAATGCCCACGACGGTAGGGGACGAGGGCGGCTTCGCGCCCAACCTGCCGACACATGCCGCGGCGATCGAACTGATCCTGGAGGCGGTGGACAAGGCGGGCTATACGGCGGGGCGGGACGTGCTGCTCGCGCTGGATTGCGCCGCGTCCGAGTTCTACAAGGACGGCAAGTACGTCCTCGAATCGGAGAACCTCAGCCTGAACTCGCAGGAATTCACCGACTACCTGGCCAACCTTGCCGACAAGTACCCGATCGTCTCGATCGAGGATGGCATGGGCGAGTCCGACTGGGCGGGCTGGAAGCTGCTCACGGCGCGGCTCGGGAAGAAAGTGCAGATCGTGGGCGATGACGTTATCGTCACCAGCACGAAGCTGTTGCGCGAGGGCGTGCGGCAGGGCGCGGCGAACGCGATCCTGGTCAAGGTAAACCAGATCGGCACCCTGACCGAGACCTTCGCGGCCATCGAGCTGGCGAAACGCTCCGGCTACGGCACCGTGATCTCGCACCGTTCCGGCGAAACCGAGGACACCACCATCGCCGACATCGCGGTGGGCGCCAACGCGCTGCAGATCAAGACGGGGTCCCTGTCGAGATCCGACCGTACTTCCAAATACAACCAGCTGCTGCGCATCGAGGAAGACCTAGGCGATTCCGTCAGCTACCCCGGGCGCGAGGCGTTCCACCAGCTCAGATGAGAATCCTCGCGGGCGTCTTCGGTGCGCTGATCCTCGCCATCCAGTACCCGCTCTGGCTGGGCAAGGGCGGCTGGATGCGTGTCTGGGAGGTCGACCGCCAGCTGGACGCGCAGCAGGCGAAGAATACGCGCCTGGAAACGAGGAACAATGCGCTCACCGCCGAGGTCAAGGACCTGAAGCAGGGCCATGACGCCATCGAGGAGCGCGCCCGCTACGAACTCGGCATGGTCAAGAACGACGAAGTGTTCTTCCAGATTCCCGGCGGCGCAAGGCGCGAGTGAGGCGCGGCGCGGGGCGCATCGCATTTCGCAATGCGTCGTTGTTCGACAGCCAAAAAGGTGTGCTGCGCCGGAACGCGACGGTCGTCATTGAAGCCGGGCGTATCGCTCATGTCTCGCTAAAGCCTCTGAAAGTCGCGGACGCCAGGGTCTATGACCTGAAAGGCAAGGCGCTCCTTCCCGGATTGATCGATTGCCATGTGCATGTCACGGCCGTGCACCACGATGTGCTGCGCCTGTCCATGCAGCCGCCATCGCTGATCACGGCGCAGGCGAAGGACGTGCTCGAAGGGATGCTTGCCCGAGGCTTCACCACGGTGCGCGACGCCTGCGGCGCGGATTTCGGCCTTCAGGAGGCGGTGGAGCGGAGGATATTCGACGGGCCAAGGTTGTTCATCGCCGGGCGGCCGTTGACGCAGACCGGCGGCCACGGCGACGGGCGGCCCAAGGGCGCGAAGACCATGTTCTGCACCTGCGCGGGGCTGGGGCTGTTCGGCGCCGTCGCGGACGGCGTAGCGGAGGTCCGGCGCGCGGCGCGCGAGCAGCTGCGCAACGGCGCCAACCAGATCAAGGTGATGGCCGGCGGAGGCGTGATGAGCCCGACCGATCCGATCGAGGGAACGCAGTATTCGGTCGAGGAGCTCCGTGCCATTTGCGAGGAGGCCGAAGCAGCGAACACCTACGTCATGGCGCACGCTTATTCGCCGCGTGCAATAGACCGGGCGGTGCGCGCGGGGGTGCGCTCGATCGAGCATGGCAACCTGCTGGACGAGCGAGCCGCGCGGACGATGAAGGAGTTCGGCGCCTATCTGGTGCCGACGCTGGCGACCTACGCCGCGCTCGATGCGGAGGCGGGAAACCTGAAGCTGCCTTCAAGCCAGGTGGAAAAACTCAAGCGGGTCGAGCAGCAAGGCGTCGCGGCCATCCGCATCGCGAAGGCCTGGGGCGTGCCGATCGCATTCGGCACCGACCTGCTGGGCAATATGCACGCGCACCAGTCCACCGAGTTCGCGCTGCGGCTGCCGGCGATGACGCCGGTCGAAGTCTTGCAGAGCGCGACCAGTATCGCGGCGGAGCTGATCGGGCAGGGCGGAAAGCTCGGCGTGATCGCGCCGGGCGCGGTCGCCGACCTGCTGGTGGTGAACGGCGATCCGACGAAAGACCTCGCGCCGCTGCAGGCCCCGGAGAAGGGCCTGCTGGCGGTGATGAAAGGCGGTACCTTCTTTAAGAACCGGCTTTAATCGACCCGCGCGAAGCGGGACTCGGGGCGGTCGTCGGCCTTGTAGACCGTGCTGACGTTCCTCTTCATCGCCCACGGCCGCATCTGGTGGTGCAGCGGCACGTAGTAGTACTGGTCGCGCGTGATCACCAGGGCGTCGCGCAGCATTACGTCCCGCTTCTTGGCGTCCATCTCGGTATTCATCGCATCGATCAGGTTGTCGAGCTTGGTGTCGGCGACACGGCCCAGGTTGAAGCTGCCCGCGGCGCCGCTGGTCTTGGTGTGCAGCAGCGAAAACAGCGTGTAGTTGCCGTCGAAGTTCGCCACGCCCCAGCCCAGCATGTAGGCGCTCATGTCGAAATTCTGGATCTTGGCGATGAACGGCCCCATGTTCTGGGCAATCAGGCGCACCTTGACGCCGACCTTTGCCCACATGCCCACCAGCGCCTGGCAGATCTCCTCATCGTTGACGTAGCGGTTGTTCGGGCAATCGAGCTGGAACTCGAAGCCGTTCGGATAGCCGGCTTCCACCAGCAGCTTCTTCGCGCCTTCGATGTCCACCGGCACGACCTTGTCGAGCTCGGTGGTGTAGCCGTGCACGCCCGGCGGGATCATGAGCGCGGCGGGCACCGACAGGCCGCGCATGGTGACGCGCCGGATCGCCTCGCGGTCTACCGCCAGGTTCAGTGCCTTGCGCACCCGG
>JANYII010000018.1 GCA_025358705.1 Betaproteobacteria bacterium
AACCACCAGTCGATCGCGCTCAACATGCTTTATCCGTATCCGGAGCCTAAGGCAAAGGTGCGGGCGGCCTAGCGCGCGGGGAGGATACTCAGCTCCTGTCGAGTACCCGTTTCTCGACCACGTGCATGGCGACGTCCGCCGCGACCTTGAGTGCGCCGAACAGCGTGAACGCCCCGGCGCCGTCGAAAAACATTCCCCCCAACAGGATAGCGAGGTGCATGGGGACGATGCGCGGGTAGGCCATGACCACCACGTTGTTGATATCCTGCCCGAGAACGTCACGCCGCACGTTGAGCACAAGCGAGTAGCCGTGGTTGGCGGCAAACACTAGTGCGCACAGCAGGTGTCCCGCCGAAAACTTGATGGCCGGCTCAAAATTCTGCGTGACAAGCCAGAAGTAGTGCGTGAGAAACCAGTAGTAGAGGAAGTGAAGGCCACCGTAGAGCGCCAGGAAAAGAAAAGCCGCCTCTCTTTTTTGTCGGTGGGCGCCAAATGTCTCCCCTCCGGATCGAATCGGTTCAGGCAAAGAATCCGCACGATGGTGGCGATACCGATGATGACGCTCTGGAGCCAGTAAACCATCATCAGTTCGCCCAGATCCATGCCCGTGACGTACGCGATCAGCAACGCCACCATGTTCGCCACGATCAGCGCCAGAAGGGAGGAGTCGCTTTTTGTCTCGACCGTCACGTCGTGCACGCCACCCATTGGTTCCAGATACGTCGCGCGGGGTCGATGAGTTCGGCCGCCGTGAGGCCGACCGGGCCGGCGCCGGCGCGAACGCATTCGTCGGCCGCGCAGCCGTGCAGGTGCGTGCCCAGGACAAGGGAAGTTTCGCCGGAATATTTTTGTGCGAGAAGTGCGCCGAGGATTCCCGCCAGCGCGTCACCCATGCCGGCCGAGGCCATGCCGGGATTGCCGGAGGTATTGATGAACCAGTGGCCGTCGCGCGCCACGATGATGCTGCCGTTGCCTTTCAGGAGCGCGTGCGCGTTGAGGTTCTGCGAAAGATTCCTTGCCGCTTTAAGGCGGTCGGCCTGAACGTCCGAGGTCTTCAATGCCAGCAGGCGCGCGGCTTCGGCGGGGTGGGGCGTAATGACTGTATCGGCGCTGCGCCGCGCGCAGGCCTTGCGCAGGTCTTCGTTGCCGGCGATGAGGTTTAGCGCATCGGCATCCAGCACGCAGGGGATGTCGCTCGCGAGGACCGCGCCGAGAAGCGTTTCCGCACGCTCGCCCTGGCCGAGGCCCGGGCCTATGACAATTGCGTCGAGATCGAGTCCGAGCGCATCGTCGGGATGGCGCAGCATCAGTTCCGGCGCACCCGGATCGAGCGTGAGTTCCTCCAGCAGGCCAGCGTAGACGCGGCCGGCCCCCAGCTTCAATGCCGCGCGGCTGGCGAGCAGGGCGGCGCCGGCCATGCCGGCAGCACCGCCAATGACCGCCACCGAGCCGGCCATGCCTTTGTGGAAATTCCGCGCCCGGGGCTTGAGGATATTTGCAAAGAGGGCGGGCTCCGCGACCCATCCGTGGCCGGGATTCAGGGAATCGGATTTGATATCAAGGCCTGAAACAGAAACGTCACCGCAATGGTCCGGGCCGTCGAGCGTCAGCAGCCCCGGCTTCAGGCCGAGGAAAGTGATCGTATGCGTGGCGCGCACCGCACTGCCGAGGACCTGGCCCGTGTCCGAGTGCAGCCCGCTCGGAATGTCGAGCGCTAGTATCGGGCAGGATTGCGCGTTGGCGTATTCGACAAGCTTTGCGTGGGCGCCTTCGACGGGGCGGGTGAGGCCGATGCCGAACAGGCCGTCGACCACAAGATTCCAGTGAGTGCCTTCGGGAATTTCTTCAATTTTTGATGCGAGAGAGACTCTGAAAAATCTCTCTTTCAACAGCCGGGCGACAACCTTTGCGTCGCCGCCGTTGTTTCCCGGGCCAGCGAGGACCAGGACGTCCTTACCCTTGTCGGTGAGAAGGGTGATCGCGAGCTCTGCCGCCGCCGCGCCCGCCCGCTCCATTAGGGGCAGGCTCGAATTCGCCTGCTCGATGCGGCGAATGTCGTGCGTCAGGTAGACAGGCTGGGACACTTCACTTCAGCAGTTCGTACTTGCCGCCTTTTTCGAGCGCCCGCAGGTAGGCCGGGCGCGCGTGGATCGTCTTCAGCCAGGCCCAGGATTTCGCGCGCTTCTCGTCCAGGCCGCCGCGCGACGCTGCGGCCTCCAGCGGGAAGCTCATCTGGATGTCGGCGGCGGAGAACGCCGGGCCGGCGAACCATTCCCGCGTCGCCAGCTCGGACTCGACGAACGTCAGGAGCCGGTCCAAGTTCGGCGTCACCATCATACCCTTGACGCGCTGCGCGATGCCGCGCGCAATGGGCTTGACGAAAAAGGGCATCGGACCGGATTCGATGCGGTCGAAGATGAGCTTGAGCAGCAGCGGCGGCATCATCGAGCCCTCCGCGAAGTGCATCCAGTAGATGTAGCGGAGATATTCCGGCGTATTTGCTTTTGGAATGAGAATTCCATTTCCATGGCGGGAAGCAAGATATTCCACGATCGCGCCGGATTCGGCGAGCGTCACGTCGCCGTCGCTGATCACGGGCGACTTGCCGAGCGGATGCACCGCGCGCAACTCGGCGGGCGCGAGCATGGTCTTCGCGTCCCGCTGGTAGGGCTTGACCTCGTAGGACAGGCCGAGTTCCTCGAGCAGCCAGAGGATGCGTTGCGAGCGCGAGTTGTTCAGGTGATGGACGATGATCACGGGATTCACCTACTTTGGTTTGCTCATCAGGACGTCAGGGGCCCAGGTGACGATTTCGGGGAAAATGGT
>JANYII010000116.1 GCA_025358705.1 Betaproteobacteria bacterium
GCCACGTGCTCACCTGCAACGGCCGCGCGATCCCGCTGCAACCCACCGGCAGGGTCGGCGAATACGTCGCCGGCGTGCGCTACCGCGCCTGGCAGCCGTATTCGGCGCTGCATCCCACCATCGGCGTGCAGGCGCCGTTGAGCTTCGATCTCGTGGATACCTGGATGAACAAGTCCATGGGCGGCTGCCAGTATCACGTCGTCCACCCCGGCGGCCGTGCGCACGAAGACTTCCCCGTCAACGCCTATGCCGCCGAGGGCCGGCGCCTCGCGCGCTTCTCGCGCACCGCCCATACCCCGGGGCGCATCGCCGTGCGCGCCGAAGAACGCAATCCCAACTTCCCTTTCACGCTGGACCTGCACCGGTGATCGAATCCCTACTCCTCGCCGTGACGCGGGTCACGACGATGCTGGGCGAACGTGCGCTGACCAACGCCACGGGATTCTTCTTCGAGCGCGACAAGCGCCTGTACCTGATCACCAACCGGCATGTGGTGCACGACAAGCCGAGCGAGCATTTTCCCGATCGCCTCGAGATCGAGCTGCATGTCGATCCGGAGAACGTCGCCGACACGGTGGGATTCTCGATCCCGCTCTACCGGGAGGGCAAGTCGATCTGGCTCGAAGGCCTGGACAGCGCAGGTGCCATCGACGTCGTCGCCCTGGAACTCGAGCGCGCGGTGCTGCCGAAGACGCTGTGGTTCCACGCGTTCACGCCCGCGCACCTGGTCGAGCGGCTCGAACAGGTGGAACTTGGCACCTCGGTGCTGATCGTGGGTTTCCCGCTAGGCGTGCACGACGAGTTGCACCGCCTGCCCGTGGCGCGGCAGGCCGTGATTGCTTCGGCCTTCGGCATCCGCTTCCAGGGCAAGGGCTATTTCCTGACCGACGCGCGCCTGCATCGCGGCACCAGCGGCGCACCGGTGGTGACGCGCGAGTCAGCGCCGCGCGCTGGCCGCGCCGAGCTCGCCTGGCGGCTGCTCGGCATTCACGCGACACGCCTGGACATCGCCAATCGCGACATTGAGAAGGACGAGGCCCTCGACCTGAATTGCGCCTGGTACGCTGACATCCTGCTCACACTGACGCAAAAAGCGGCCTCGGCGCCCCTCAAGGCATAATTCGCCGCGCATGATGCGTGAATTGCTAGACGGCTATCTGCCGGCAAACGCCCGCTACGACGAGATGCTCTCAGCACCCTCGGTGCCGCGCACGCATTGGCAGCGCATGTTCGAGCAACTCGCGGCGACCGCGCCTGAGGTGCTGCGTGATCGCGCGCAATGGCTGCAGCGCGAGGTGCGTGAAAACGGCGTCACCTACAACGTCTATGCCGACCCCGAGGGCGCGGACCGTCCCTGGGAACTCGACATGCTGCCGCTGATCCTGCCGGCGGAGGAATGGGCCGGCATCGAAGCTGCCATCCAGCAGCGCGCGACGCTTCTCAACAAGGTGCTGGTCGATGTCTACGGCGAGCAGCAGATGCTTGCCGAGGGCCTGCTGCCTCCTGCCCTGGTCTACGGGCATTCGGGTTACCTGCGCCCCTGCCGCGGCATCAAGCCGCCGGGCGGCGTGATGCTCCATATGTATGCCGCGGACCTTGCACGCTCGGCTGACGGCCGCTGGTGGGTGGTGGACGATCGCACGCAGGCGCCCTCAGGCGCGGGCTATGCGCTGGAGAACCGGCTCGTCATCTCGCGCCTCTACGCGGACCTGTTCCGCGACCTGCGCGTGCAGCGCCTGGCCAGTTTCTTCGCCACGCTGCGCGACAGCCTCGCGCACTGGGCGCCCTCAGACGGTTCCGCCCCGCTTACGGTCCTGGTGACGCCCGGTCCGCACAATGAGACCTACTTTGAACATACCTACCTCGCGCGCTACCTCGGCATTCCTCTGGTGGAGGGCAGCGATCTCACGGTGCGCGAGGACAAGGTCTGGCTGAAAACGCTCTCCGGCTTGCAGCGCGTGCACGTGATCCTGCGGCGGCTAGACGACGATTACTGCGACCCGCTGGAACTGCGCAGCGACTCGGCCCTCGGCATCGCCGGCCTGGTGGAAGCGGTGCGCCGCGGCAACGTGCTGGTGGCCAACGGACTGGGCTCGAACCTGCTGGAGACTGGCGCCCTGCTCGGATTCCTGCCCAAACTTTGCGAGCGCATGCTGGGCGAATCGCTGAAGATGCCGTCGGTCGCCACCTGGTGGTGCGGCGAGCCGGCGGCGCTCGCCGATGTCGTGAAGAAACTCGATCGCGTGGTGATCAAGGGCGCGTACTCGCAGATGCGCGTCGACCCCATGTTCGGCGAGGACCTGGATGAGCGCGGCCGCGCCCGCGTCACGGCGATGCTCAAGGCGCGTCCGCAGATGTACGTGGCGCAGGAACTGGTGCAGCTTTCCCAGGCGCCTGTCTGCGACCCTGCCAGGAATCAGCAACTGCGCGCAAGCGCCATCGGTCTCCGGGTCTATGCCTGCGCGAGCCCGAATGGCTATGTGGTGATGCCCGGCGGCCTGACGCGCGCAGCCACGGGCACGGATGCGCGCGTGATCTCGA
>JANYII010000126.1 GCA_025358705.1 Betaproteobacteria bacterium
GCGGCGTCGGCAAGTCGACGACGGCCGTGAATCTGGCGCTCGCGCTGGTCGCCGAAGGCGCCAAGGTCGGCGTGCTCGACGCCGACATCTACGGCCCCAGCATTCCGCGCATGCTCGGCGTTTCCGGCAAGCCCGATTCCAAGGACGGTCAACATATCGAACCCAAGCTCGCTCATGGCCTGCAGGCGATGTCGATCGGCTTCCTGATCGAGGAAGATACGCCGATGATCTGGCGTGGCCCAATGGTCACGCAGGCGCTGACGCAGTTGCTCAACGAAACCAACTGGGTGGATCTGGATTATCTGATCATCGATCTGCCGCCGGGCACTGGCGATATCCAGTTGACCCTGTGCCAGCGTGTGCCGGTATCCGGCGCGGTGATCGTGACCACGCCACAAGACATCGCCCTGCTCGACGCGCGCAAGGGCTTGAAGATGTTCGAGAAGGTCGAGGTGCCGGTGCTCGGCATCGTGGAAAACATGGCCCTGCATACCTGCACTCAATGCGGCCACACCGAGCATATTTTCGGATCGGGTGGCGGCGAGCGCATGGCGCAACAATACGGTGTGGCCTTGCTCGGCTCGTTGCCGCTCGATATCCGCATCCGCGAGCAGGCCGACGGCGGAACGCCGACGGTCGCGGCCGATCCGCACGGCGCGCTCGCCCATGCCTACACCGAGATCGCGCGCAAGGCCGCCGCGCAGTTGTCGCTGCGCGCGCGCAGCAAGGCGATCAATTTTCCGAAGATTGTGATTCAAAATACATAGAGGCGAAGAATTGGAGAATCGTAGGATCGCAATCCACATTGACATGGTTGGATTCTACAATTCTGCCGCTCCTGACTTTTCCTACCCTGCACCGGAGACCCGCTTGAGCATCAAATCCGATAAGTGGATCCGCCAGATGGCGCAGAAGCACGCGATGATCGAGCCGTTCGAACCCGGCCAGGTCCGTGCCAACGCGAACGGCGGCAAACTGATTTCCTACGGCACATCGAGCTACGGCTACGACGTGCGCTGTGCGGACGAGTTCAAGGTGTTCACCAATATCAACTCGACCATCGTCGATCCGAAAGCGTTCGATGCGCGCAGTTTCGTCGACGTGAAATCGGCCGAATGCATCATTCCGCCGAACTCGTTTGCGCTGGCGCGCACGGTGGAGTACTTTCGAATTCCGCGCAAAGTACTGACTATTTGTCTCGGCAAAAGCACCTACGCGCGCTGCGGCATCATCGTCAACGTGACGCCGCTCGAGCCGGAGTGGGAAGGCCACGTGACGCTGGAGTTTTCCAACACCACGCCGCTGCCGGCGCGGATCTACGCCAACGAGGGCGTGGCGCAGGTCATCTTCATCGAGTCGGACGAAGTCTGCGAGACCTCCTACCGCGACCGGGGCGGCAAATACCAGGGCCAGAAGGGCGTCACCCTGCCCAGGATCTAGCGCCACTATTCCTAGTGGCCCGGCCGGTTAGCGTCCCCACCTATAGTGGTTTCTCAGGCCCAGGCTTCGGCATTTCCCTCTGAGGGGATGTAAAAAAAGTGTCACAAAACCCTTGACGCACGGGGGGGTACCCCTATAATCCGCAAAAATTCCCTGTTAACTCAAGGACAAGAAGGAGGTCATCATGACAAGCACTAGGAACTCAGGTTCGGATGTCCGCGTCATCCTTGACCTTCCCGAAACCTAGTTAGCAAGGAGAGTTCGATGGGCGTACGCCCCAGCAGCATAGGTCGTCTCACCAAGCAGAATTCATTACCGCAAGAACAGCTCTTCGATACGCACGCCGAGTCGAGCCTCGACTTCGAGATCGTGCGTCAGGCCAGCCTGCAGAAATACACGCGGCCGTTCCTGATCCTCGACACCGCCATCGTGCGCGAAAAGGCACGCCGCTTCCGCGCGGCCATGCCGCGCGTGCGGCCGCACTACGCGGTAAAGGCGAATCCGGAGCGGCGCGTGCTCAAGGCGCTGCTGCAGGAGGGCTGCAGCTTCGAGATCGCATCCACAGCCGAGCTTGACCTGCTGCTGTCGCTCGGCGTCAAGCCCGCCGAGGTGTTCTACTCGAACCCCGTCAAGTCGCGCCAGGCGATCACCTATGCGGCCGCCAAGGGCGTGGAGTGGTTCGTCATCGACAGCGTCGACGAGCTGCGCCGCGTGCACGAGATCAAGGCCGACGCCAAGACCTACCTGCGCCTCGCCACGCCCAACATCGGCAGTGACTGGCCGCTTTCCGGCAAGTTCGGCGCCGGCGCGGGCGACACGCGGGAAATAATCCAGACTTCGGCGAAGATCGGCGCGGACCTGGCGGGCGTCACTTTCCACGCCGGCTCGCAGTGCCGCAACCCGGAGAACTGGCGCGTCGGCATCGAGAAGGCGCGCACGACTTTCGACGCCATGGCCAAGGCGGGCCTCGAGCCGCGCATGCTCGACATCGGCGGCGGCTTCCCGGTGCGCCACGTCAAGCCCATTCCGTCGATCGAGGTGATCGGAGAAGTCGTGAACGAGGCGCTCAAGGCTTTCCCGCCCGAAGTACAGGTGGTCGCCGAGCCCGGCCGCTACCTTGTGTCGGATGCCGGCTACTTCGTGTGCCGCGTTCTGGGCACCGCGACGCGTGCCGGCAAGCGCTGGATGCACTGGGACGCGGGCTTGTTCGGCGGCGTGATCGAGACCACCGAGGGCCTGAAGTACAAGGTCCGCACCGACCGCTCGGGGCCGGACATTCCCTGGCATGTCGCGGGCCCCACCTGCGATTCGGTGGACGTGATCCTGCGCGACGAGCCGCTGCCCTCCGACCTGCAGGAAGGCGATTTCGTCTACCTGCGCAACGCGGGCGCCTACACCACGGCCTACGCCAGCGAGTTCAACGGCTTTCCGCTGCCCGAGGTGCGGATTTTCGAATCGAAACGCTAGATTCGCTCGCCAACGCGCTCAGGCGCGTTCGTACAGCAGGAAATCGAAACGCACACCGCCGGTTGAGGTGTGCGTTTCCTTTTGGGATACGCGCCAGGCCTTGCGGTCCCAGTCGGGGAAGCGCGTGTCGCCCTCGTAGTTCCCGTGAATCTCGGTGAGCACCAGGCCGTCGGCCAACGGCAGCGCCGCGGCGTAGATTTCCGCGCCGCCGATCACGAATGCAAGGGGTTCGCCGGAACATAGCGCCACTGCCGCTGCAACACTCGACGCCACGCTGGCGCCGGGCGCTTCGAATCCTGCCTTGCGGCTGATGACGATGTTTTCGCGGCCCGGCAGCGGCTTGCCGAGGGATTCCCAGGTGCGCCGGCCCATGATGATCGGGTGGCCGAGCGTGAGGTTCTTGAAATGCTTCAGGTCTTCGGGGAGGTGCCACGGCAGCTTGCCGTGCGCGCCGATGACGCCGTTTCGGGCGACCGCGGCGATCAGGTAGATGCGCGTCGTTGCGGAGGCGACGGACGGAAGGTTTGGCCCGCCGATTCGTGACATACGTCCTCGTCCTGACGTTTTCTTACGTGGATCATAGAAGCATGGGCATAAGCGAAACGCCAGCAGTCCAGCCAGCACCGCCGCCACTCGACCAGGCGCGACGGGCCTTCGAGCGCGACTACCTGGTACGCATCCTCAGGATGACGCATGGCAACGTGACGCACGCAGCGCGCCTCGCCGGGCGCAACCGGACCGAATTCTACCGCCTGCTCGAGCGCCACTCGCTCACCCCGGGGATGTTCAAGCCGTCGCCGCGCGGCGACAGCGTCCTTGCCGGTGCTGCAACGGAGCCGGCCGCATCCGCTTGAATCAGCAGTAACCCGATTTCCCCCCGGGCTCGCCCTTTCCCCCAAGTGGCGGGCCTCTTTTTTTATACGGCGCTTGGTTTTATACGGCGCTTGGTTTTATACGGCTATGGGAGCCTTGATCGCGGGGTGCGGCTCGTAGCCTTCCAGTGTGAAGTCCTCGTAGTTGAAGGCAAAGAGGTCCTTCACTTCTGGATTGAGCTTCATGCGCGGGAACGGCCGCGGCGGGCGCGACAGCTGCTCGCGCGCCTGGTCCAGGTGATTCACGTAGAGGTGCGCGTCGCCCAGCGTGAGAACGAACTCGTCGGCCTGCAGGCCGGCGACCTGCGCCACCATCCGCGTGAGCAGCGCATAGGAGGCGATGTTGAACGGCACGCCGAGAAACAGGTCCGCGCTCCTCTGGTACATCTGGCAGGAGAGCTTGCCGCCGGCGACGTAGAACTGGAACAGTGCGTGGCAGGGCGGCAGCGCCATGCGGTCGACGTCGGCGGGATTCCAGGCGCTCACGATGTGACGGCGCGAATCCGGCTTCTTGCGCAGGGAATCGAGCAGGTTCGTGATCTGGTCGATCTCGCGCCCGTCGGGCGTGCGCCAGTGGCGCCACTGGTAGCCGTAGACGGGCCCCAGCTCGCCGTTCTCGTCGGCCCACTCGTCCCAGATCGAGACGCCGCGCTCCTGCAGCCATTTCACGTTGGTGTCGCCGCGCAGGAACCAGAGCAGTTCCAGGATGATGGACTTCAGGTGCAGCTTCTTGGTGGTGAGCAGCGGGAATTCGTCCGCCAACCCGAAGCGCAACTGGCGCCCGAACACCGACAATGTGCCGGTTCCCGTGCGGTCCGACTTTTTCGCGCCCTTGTGCAGTACCTGGGAGAGCAAGTCGAGGTACTGCTGTTCTCCGGAATCTGGATTCATACCGCGATGGTAGCGAAAAGTTCGCGTGCGCTCTGGAATCGATCTTCGGGTTTTTTCGCCAGCAAACGGTCGATGATGGTCTGGTAGCCGGCCAGGCGCTCCGGCAGGCGCGGGATCGGCTCATGCACGTGCATGTAGACCAGGCCCGCGGGGCCTTCGTCGCCCCACAGCCTCTTGCCGGTCAGCATTTCGTAGAAGATCGCCCCCAGGCTGTAGAGGTCGGAGCGGGCGTCGGCGGCGATGCCCATGCACTGCTCCGGGCTCATGTAGCGGGGCGTCGCCATCACCTCGCCGTGCCGCGTGAGGTGGGTATTGGAGTCCAGGTCCTTGGCGAGCCCGAAATCGACGATCACCGGCCGGCCGTTCTGGCGGAACATGATGTTCTGCGGCTTCAGGTCGCGGTGCACGATGCCGTGCGCGTGGACCGCGTCCAGGGCTTTCGCGATCTGCGAGGTGAGCCGCAGCGCCGCCAGCGAACTCATGCCCTCCTGGATGCGCGCGGCCAGGGTCCCGCCCGAGAGGTATTCCATCGCGATATAGGGTTGATCGCCGGAAAAGCCCTGGTCGAAGATGTGCGCCACGTACTCGTTTTCGATCGCCACGATGAGCTTGTATTCCCGCACGAAGCGCTGCAGGAAGGTGGCATCGCGGCGCAGGGCCGGATCGAGCACCTTGAGCACCAGCTGTATGCCGTCGTGCACGCGCTCGGCGAGGTAGACCTGCGCCATGCCGCCCTCGCCGATCATGCGCAGCGTCCGGTAGCCCGGGATCTGGCCCGCGCTTTCCTTTACCGGCGCGCCGGTTCGCAACACCTCGAGCGGAATGGTGCGCACGAAACCCGAAGGCGTGCCGGTGCTCTCCTGGCGGCGCGTTTCCTGCTCGCGCAGCGCATCTTCGATCGCGCGCGCCAGCCGCTCCTGCGTGAGCCCGGTCTTGCGCAGGAAATCGGCCGCGCCCGCTTTCATTGCCTGGATCGCGACGTGCGTGTCGCCATGGTCGGCGATCAGCATCACCGGCGGGCACTTGCGTTCCCTGCGCATCTGCGCCACCCATTGGATGCCGTCCTCTCCCGCCGGATGTACCTCCAGCAGCAGCAGGTCGTAACCTTCAATGAGCGGGCTGCCGGCGGGATTTCCCCGCTGCCGCGGGTCCCATTCGTCGACCTGCGCTTCCGGCCAGCGCGCGCGCAGCATCGCCGCGGTCTGGCCGCGGAAATCGCTTGATTCGTCGATGATCAGGAAGCGCATGGTAGTGGACGCATTGATAAAGTCCGGCGAACATAGGATCATGCCCGCCTTGCGGAGGTAATGCACGATGAAGCTCTTCGGCGGCTCCAAGCCGGACCACCCCCTGGCCGACCCGAAAGAGGCCAGGCGCCTGCTCGAAGCGTTGCCGGGGAACGACCCTGTCAAGGCGCTGGACGAGCTGATGCACTGGGTGGAGTCGGTGGCAGCGGTGGAGGGTTTCAAGCCAGAGGCCAGGATCCAGCTGCTGATCATGCTGGACGATGCCGCGCAGCCTTTCGTGCGCAAGCTGGGAAAGGAATATTTCACGACCGGCCGGCCGTCGCGCTTCCAGGAAAACCGGCTCTGGACCGCCCTGCAGGGCTACTGGAAGCAGGCGGGTTACGCCTACGCGCGCTCGGTCGACCAGTTCGTGCAGAACGCCAAGGGCATCGAGGCCGCCAAGGCCCTGCTGCCGCTGCTCGTCGTGCGGACGCTGCGCAGCTTCGCGCAGCAGATCAAGTGGATGCACATGCGCTATGGGCCGATCGACCTCGCGAGCTGGGGTGTGTTCAACAGCGTCTACGCGTTCGCCGAGGCGAGACAGCTCGCGCAATCCAAGGTAACGGTCTATCCGGGTTCCAGCGGCAGTTCCACGCCGCAGCTTGAATTCCTGAAGGGGGTCATCTTCAGCGCCAGCGCGCCAGACGGCATGCTGCCGCTGGAAGTCGAACTGGGAGAGCGCCTGATCGCGGAGTTCGCGCCGCGCTTCGTGCTGGCCAATGCGCCCGCGCCGGGCCTGGTGTTCTGGTCGGACCTGGCGCAGGCGATGTCGCCCGCGCGCCTGTCGCGCGCGCCGCAGCCTTCGCCGGGCTTGCGCTGCTTCGGCGTCGGCGCGGCCCTGGAGGAAGTGCACGACCTGGCCGAGCGCGTCATGGTCGGCGGACAGGTGCCGCCGGAGATCAACCTGGGCGGCACCTACGAGCCGCATGTCGCGCTCGAAGTGATGCGCCACCTGCACCTGCACTGGTCGCCTCAGGCGCCGGAGCGCAAGACGCAGCGCCATGCGGTCAAGTCGCGGCTCTCGGTCGCGCACGGATTTGCAGGCGTGCTCGGCGTGCTGGGCGATGGCGATACGCTGGATTTCGACAACCAGAATTCGGAAAGCTGGATCGTCGAAAACGTGAGCGCGGGCGGCTTCGGCGCGGTGGTGCCGCAGTTGAAGGGTGATTGGCTGCGGGTCGGCGCGTTGCTTGCGCTGCAACCCGAGGGCGGCACCAACTGGGTGCTGGGCCTGGTTCGCAGGGTGAACAAGCTCGCGGGCCAGCAGGCTCGCGTCGGCATAGAAACCCTGTCCAAGATGCCGATGCTGCTTCGCTTCGCGGTGGCCGGCGTCGCATCGGTGACGGAGCAGGGCGTGCTGATGAAAAGCGCGGATGCGGCCGAGGCGCGCATCGTGCTCAAGCCCGGCGTATTCACCCCGGGCCAGAACCTCGAGATGGCGCACGGCGGGCGCAGCCACATCTACCTGCCGCAGGCGGTCGCCGAGCGTGGCGAGGACTACGAAATTGCCCGATTCAGGGAGCTGATCAAAGAATCCTGAGCAGGAAGGCGGCGATATCGGCGATTTCCTCGGGACAGACCGAGTGCTGCATCGGGTATTCGCGCCAATCCACCGCGTAGCCCAGCGCAAGCATCGCGTCGCGCGACAGCGCCGCGCGGTCCATCGGAATCATGCCGTCGAACCTGCCGTGCGCCATGAAGATGGGCAGGTCACGGCTTGCCGCCGAGCGTTCCTTTTCAAGCGTATTCGACAGCGGCAGGTAGGTTGAAAGCGCCATCACGCCGGCCAGCCGTTCGGCGTGGCGCAGGCCGGTCTGCAGCACGATCGCGCCGCCCTGGGAAAATCCTGCGAGCACGATCCTGCCGTGCGGGATCCCCCGCTTTGCTTCGCCGGCGATCAGCGTTTCGATCTGTGACTGCGACTCGCGAATTCCGTTCTCATCTTCCTTCCCGCCGCCCATCTGCAGGATGTCGTACCAGGCGCGCATGCGCATGCCCATGTTGATCGTCACCGGACGCGGCGGGGCGTTGGGGAATATGAAGCGCACCGGCAGGGAAGCGGGCAGGCCGAGCTCCGGCACGATCGGCTCGAAGTCGTGGCCGTCGGCGCCCAGGCCGTGCAGCCAGATCACCGCCGCGCGCGGCGCGGGGCCGGTCTCTATTTCAATCACTTCAAGGGCTTGTGCCATGCCCGAATTGTAGGGGAATATTACCGTTGACGAATTGACCAGCGGTCATTTAGAGTCGCGGCCAAATGACCAAGGGTCAGTTACGGCGCGCACGCGCGCCCGAGGACAAGACCGAGCGTCGCGCAGTGATCCTGCGCGCCGCCGAGGCGCTGCTGCGCCGCGACCCTTCGGCGGGCTTCTCGGTGGGCGAGATCGCGCGCCGGGCCGGGCTCGCCAAGGGTACCGTCTACCTGTATTTCGGCTCGCGCGAGGAAATGCTCATCGCGGTGCACGACGCGCAGATGGACGAGCTGTTCAACACGCTGGAGCGCGCTCTCTCGAAGCCTAAGGTCGGCGCCGGGACCGTGGCGCGCGCCGTGCTCGCGTTCCTGCGACACCGCCCCGAATTCTTCCGCCTCTCCACGAGCTGCCATGGCGCGCTCGAGGACAGCGTCTCGGCGGATGTGGCGCGCCGCCATCGCGAACTGGTCGCGACGCGCCTTACCGGGATCGGGCATCGCATCGAGACGCTGCACCCGGGCATGCGCCCGAGCGAGGGCGCGACGCTGCTGAAGAACAGCTATGCGCTGATGCTCGGCCTTTGGCAGCTCGTCGCCTCGCCACTGCGCGTGACCGGCGCGGCTCCGGGCGAGCAGGAGCCGGCGGCGCTGCGCATCAATTTCGAGGCGCAGCTCGGCGTTGCGCTCAAGGACCTCTGGAATGCCGCGGTGCGCCGCGGCGAAGGGAGACTCGCATGAAATGGACATTTGTCCCGGCCGCGCTCGTCTCGGCCGGCCTCCTCGCCGCCTGCAGCGACGCAACGGAAAAGAAACCCGACGAGGTCCGCCCGGTCCGGGTCATCACGATCGGCGTATCGGCGGAACCGAACACCGTCAGCTACGCCGCCGAGGTGCGCCCGCGGCACGAGGTGCGACTGTCGTTTCGCGTCGGCGGGAAAATCGTCGAACGGCTGGTGGAGGTGGGCAGCAAGGTGCGCGCGGGACAGCCCGTCGCGCGACTGGACGCGGCCGATCTCACCCTCTCCGCGGCGAGCGCCAAGGCGCAGGCCGCGAGCCTGGAGACCGAGCGCAATCTCGCCGCCGCGGACCTGGCGCGCTACCGGGAACTGCGCGAGAAGAATTTCATCAGCCAGGCGGAATTCGACCGGCGCGCGAGCACCCTAGAAGCCGCCGCCGCCAAGCTGGATGCCGCGCAGGCCGTTTTCCGCCAGTCCGCGAACCAGGCTGGCTACGCGCTGCTCGTGGCCGACAGCGCCGGCGTGATCACCGCGATCGAAGCGGAAGCGGGGCAGGTGGTGACGGCGGGGCAGACTGTCGCCCGGCTCGCGCGCAAAGGAGAGGTGGAGGCGGCATTCGCGGTGCCCGAGGCGCAGCGATCGCTGGTGCAGAACGCGACGGACCTTATGCTCACCTTGAACGCCGCTCCCGGCAAGCAGTGGAAGGCAAAGTTGCGGGAGCTCTCGCCCGCGGCCGATCCGGTCAGCCGCACCTACGCGGTACGCGCCACGATTGCCGGTGCGGACGAGGACATCGAACTGGGCATGAGCGCGCGCGTCGCCGTCACCGCGGCCGGCGCGGCACCCAAGCTGGAAGTGCCGGTGGCGGCGCTCTATTCGCGTGGCGACCAGCCGCAGGTGTTCGTCGTCAATGACGGCATGGTGCAGGCGCGGCAGGTCAAGACGGCGGGCATCGCGGGCGAGCGCGTGGTGATCGAATCCGGACTCAAGCCGGGCGATGTCGTGGTGGCGGCCGGCGCCGCGCTGCTGCGGCCCGGCCAGCACGTGCGCATCCTGCAGGACAAGTAAGTGCCTGGTGATTCTCATGGCCGGTTCAACCTGTCCGCCGCGGCGCTGCGTTACCGCGAGTTGACGCTGTTCTTCCTGCTGGCGATCGCGGTCGCCGGCGCGATGTCCTTCTTCCGCCTCGGCCAGCGCGAGGACCCTGACTTCACGTTTCGCGCCATGGTCGTGCGCACCCTCTGGCCGGGCGCCACTTCCGAGCAGGTGGATCGCCAGATCACCGATCGCATCGAGAAAAAGCTCCAGGAAACACCGTATTTCAAATGGACGCGCAGCTATTCCAAGCCCGGCGAATCGCTCATCGTCCTGGAACTGCTCGATTCAGCCCCGGCCGCCGATGTGCCCGAGATCTGGTACCAGGTGCGCAAGAAGATCGGCGACATCCGGCAGACGCTGCCGGCGGAAGCGCTCGGTCCGTTCTACAACGACGAATTCGGCGACGTCTACGGCTCGATCTACGCGTTCACCGCCGATGGCTTCACGCTCTCGGAATTGCGCGACTACGTGGAGCGTGTGCGCCAGGAGGTGCTGCGGCTGCCGAACGTGTCCAAGGCCGAGCTGGTCGGCGTCCAGGAGGACCGGATCTTCGTCGAGATTTCCTCCAAGCGCCTCGCCGCGCTGGGCATCGATCCGCAGGCCATCGGCCAGGCGCTGGCGGTGCAGAACGCGGTGGTGAGCACGGGTAGCGTCGAGACACGCAACAACACGGTGGCGTTGCGCGTCACGGGCCAGCTCGATTCCGTGCAGGCCGTATCCGACCTGCGCCTGCGGGTCGGCGGGGAAAATGGCGCACAGACCTTCCGCCTTGGCGACATTGCCAGCGTCACGCGCGGCTATGCCGATCCGCCGGCCTCGACGATGCGCTATCGTGGCAAGGAGGCGCTCGGGCTCGCCGTCTCCATGCTGCGCCGGGGCGACGTGCTCAAACTCGGCGACGACCTGAAGCGCACCATGGCGCGCCTCAAGCTCGAATTGCCGGTCGGGGTCGAATTCGAGCAGGTCTCCGACCAGCCGAGCGTGGTGCGGGATTCCGTGGGCGAGTTCATGCGCTCGCTTGCCGAGGCCGTCGCCATCGTGCTGGCGATTTCGTTCCTCACCCTGGGCGCGAGAACCGGACTGGTGGTCGCGCTCACCATTCCTCTGGTGCTGGCGGCGACCTTCTTCGGCATGTTCGTCTTCGGCATCGACCTGCACCGCATTTCCACCGGCGCGCTGATCATCGCGCTCGGGTTGCTGGTGGATGACGCGATGATTGCGGTCGAGATGATGCACCGCAAGCTCGAGGAGGGCCTCGACAAGCTGCACGCGGCGAGCTACGCGTACTCGACGACCGCGTTCCCGATGCTTTCGGGCACGCTGATCACCGCCGCGGGGTTCCTGCCGATCGCCACCGCCAAGTCCTCGACCGGGGAGTACACCTTCGCCATCTTCGCGGTCACCACCATGGCGCTGGTGATTTCCTGGTTCGCCGCGGTGATCGCGACGCCGTTCATCGGCAGCCTGCTGCTCAAGGAACACCTGGTTGCCGCGGGCGAGCGGCCGCGCGAGATGTTCGATACGGCGTTCTACCGCCGGCTGCGCCGCGTGATCGACTCGTGCATCGAGAACCGCAAGACCGTGCTGCTCGCGACCTCGGCGAGCCTGGTGCTCGGCGTGCTCGGCATGAAGCTGACCGAAAAGCAGTTTTTCCCGTCGTCCAATCGGGTCGAGCTGATGGTTGACCTGTGGCTGCCCGAGGGTGCCTCGATCCACGCCAGCGAGCGGGAAACCGAGCGCATGGAAAAGCTGCTCGCGGACAATCCCGATGTCGCAAGCTACGTGAGTTACGTCGGCAACGGCTCGCCGAGGTTTTTCCTCTCCCTGGACCAGCAGCTGTTCCGCACCAATTTCTCGCAGACCATCGTCCTGACCAAGGACGTGGCCGCGCGCGAGCGGACCATCGCGGCGCTGCGCAAGGCGCTGGCCGAGGAGTTCCCCGGGGTGCGCGGGCGCGTGAGTCGCGTGCCGCTCGGCCCGCCGGTCAACTATCCGGTGCAGTTCCGCGTCTCCGGGGAGAATCCCGCCGAACTCAAGCGCATCGCCGACCTGGTCGCCGAAAAGGTGCGCGCCAATCCGTCAACCGTCGATGTGAACGTGGACTGGGGCGACAAGGTCCTCGCCATGCGCATCGAAGTAGACCAGGAGAAGGCGCGCGCGCTGGGCGTGTCTTCCCAAGGCGTGTCGCGCGCCGCGGCTGCTGCGGTCAGTGGCATTCCGATCGGCCAATACCGCGAGAACGACCGCCTGATCGACGTGACGCTGCGCGCGCCGGCCGCCGAACGCGCCTCGCTGGTTGCGCTGGGCGAGGTCGCGGTGCCGACCGCGAACGGCCGCAGCGTCCCGCTCGCCCAAGTGGCGACCATCGGCGAGGCGCTGGAGGAGCCGATCCTATGGCGGCGCAGCCGCGACCTGACGCTGACCGTGCGCTCCGACATCGTCGACAGCGTTCAGGCGCCCGATGTCACCATGGCGATCCAACCTACGCTTGCCGATGTTCGCGCCAGCCTGCCGCCCGGCTACCGCATCGACGCGGGCGGCGCCTGGGAGGAAAACACCAAGGCGCAGGCCTCGATCGCGGTCGGCATGCCGCTGGTATTCGGGGTGATCCTCGCGCTGCTCATGCTCCAGCTGAAGAGCTTCTCGCGTACCGTCATGGTGCTGCTCACCGCGCCGTTGGGGGTGGTCGGGATCGCGATCGCTTTGCTCGTGTTCGGCAAGCCATTCGGCTTCGTCGCCATGCTCGGCGCCATCGCGCTGGGCGGCATGATCATGCGCAACACCGTGATACTCGTCGACCAGATCGAGCAGGACCGTGCCGCCGGTTCGGACGCCTGGACCGCGATCCGCGAAGCGGCGGTGCGGCGTTTCCGCCCGATCGTGCTGACCGCCGCCGCCGCGGTGCTGGCGATGATCCCGCTCGCGCGCAGCGTACTGTGGGGCCCGATGGCCTACGCCATCATGGGCGGCCTGATCGTGGCCACCGCGCTGACGCTGCTGTTTGTGCCGGCGCTGTACGCAACGTGGTTCAAGGTGCGTCGCGAATGAAGCTCCGGGCGGGGATGAAATTTCCTGCAGTTTCGGTGGCTTCCATCCACGGCAAGCGGGTTGCCATACCGGATTCCGCGGTGCGCTACGTGCACCTGCAATTCCGCCGTTTCGCTGGATGCCCGGTTTGCAATTTTCACCTTCACGGCCTGAAGCTGCGCTTTGCAGACGTTCAGGCGGCAGGGATACGCGAAGTCGCGGTGTTTCATTCCTCCCGCGAGGAAATGCTGAAATACCAGGCGCAACTGCCGTTCGATTGCATTGCGGACCCGGGCAAGGAGCTGTATCGGAAGTGCGGCGTCGAGGCTTCCCTGCTTGCGCCGCTGCACCCGGCCGTGCTGTGGGCCGGCTTCCGCGGCGTCCTCGCCACGGGCAGGTTCTACAAAAAAGCTGAGAACGGCATTTTCGGCTTACCGGCCGATTTCCTGATCGGACCCGGCGGCGAAGTCGTCGCGGCGCACTACGGTGCGCATGCCTACGACAACTGGAATGCGGACTACTTGCTGGGCCTGACGGCTGACTTGGGCCGGAATGCCTTGATCAGCGCTTCATCGGTCTCGACGTAGGGCCCGCCGATGAGGTCGATGCAGTAGGGCACCGCGGCGAACACGCCGTCCAGCGTTTCCTTGATCGCCTTGGGCTGGCCGGGAAGGTTGATGATCAACGCCTGCTTCCTGATGACCGCGACTTGGCGCGAAAGAATCGCGGTCGGCACGAATTTCAGGCTCACGGCGCGCATCTGCTCGCCGAAGCCCGGCATTTCCCTGTCAGCTACCGCGAGCGTGGCCTCGGGCGTGACATCGCGCCGCGCCGGCCCGGTGCCGCCGGTGGTGAGGACCAGATGGCACCCCTTCATGTCGACTAGCTCGACCAGCGTCGATTCGATCACCGGGCGCTCATCGGGGATCAGGCGCTCCTCGAACTGGATCGCGGGCGAAGCGATCACCTTGCCGAGCCATTCCTTCAGCGCTGGAATGCCTTCGTCCTTGTAGACGCCGCCGGAGGCGCGGTCGCTGATGGAAACGATGCCTACTATGAGCCCGCTCATTTGACCTCGAAGAAGTCGAGTTCGACTGCCGCGGCGCGTCGCGCGCCGGTGGCGACGCAGATGGTGCGGTTCAGCCACGCGTACTGCGGCGCCGAGGTTTCGAACCAGGGCGTGGCGCGCATGTAATAGAGCGCCGGGTCGACATCCTCTCCTTTCGCCAGGCGCTCGATCACGTCCTTAGGCCCGTGCCGGTAGCCCTTGTTGTTCACGTAGATCAGCGCGCCGTCGCTGGTCTCGAGGGTGTAGCGCGCATCGAGGTAGGCCACGCCGTCGGAGCGGATTACCTGCCAGTCGGCGCCACCGGGCAGGATCCGGCCCGAGAGGCGCGCGCCGGAAAATACTCCCCCGGTGATGCCGATGATCCGGCGCCGGCCGAGCGGCGTCTCACCCAGATCCCGGATGGGTTCGAGGGTGACTTCCACTTTCATCAGGGGCGCAAGTTCAATCATCGGGAAAATCCCGCAATACCCTGAACAGTTCCCGCTGTGCCCGCGGCGGCTTGCCCTCCGCAATCTCCTTGCGTGCGTTGCGGATGAGCGTGCGCATGGCCTGCAGGTCGGCGCCGGCGTGCCCGCCCGCAAACTCGGTCAATGCCGCATCGTCCGCGATCAGCCGCTCGCGCCATTGCTCCAGGCGTTTCTGGCGCGCGCGCACCGTGGCGGACTGGTTCGTGATCGCGGCCACTGCCGCGCGCACCGGCTCGGGGTCGATCTTGCGCATGATCTTGCCGATGAACTGCACCTGGCGGCGCCGCGCCCCGTGGCTGGTGAAGCGCTGTGCGTCGCGCACCGCCGTCAGCAGTTGCGCCGGCAGGTCGAGCGCATCCAGCGTGACGGCGGGCAGATCGATCAGCGCCACGCCCAGCTTCTGCAGCTCCTCGACCTGCTGTTTTTTCTTCGTCCGGCTGACGATTTCGCCGTCGTTTTCCGTGTTCATCGCTTGTATGATAGCGCGCCATGTCAAAAGCAAATCGCTTTACGTACACCCCCGCGCAGCTCAAGGAGTTCGCCCAGGTCGTTCTTGACGCGGCGAAGCGCACCGGCGCCTCTGCGTGCGAATGCGAAGTCTCTGAAGGCCGGGGATTGTCGGTCACCGTGCGCAAGGACGAGCCGGAGACGATCGAGCACAACCTCGACAAGGGCATCGGCATCACGGTGTATTTCGGCGTTCGCCCCAAGGCCCGCCGTGGACACGCCAGCACGTCGGACTTCTCGACGGCGGCGCTGACCAGTGCGGTCGAAGCCGCCGCGGCGATTGCGCGCAAGACCGCGGTGGACGACTGCGCCGGGCCACCCGAGGCGGGGGAACTGGCCCGGGAGCCGCAGGATCTGGATCTCTACCATCCCTGGGACCTCGGCACGGAGGAGGCGATCCGCATCGCGCGCCGCATCGAGCAGTCGGCGTTGGCACTGTCGCCGAAAATAAAAATGACAGAAGGCGCGACCGTTTCGGCGCAGCAGGGACAGTTCGTGTTCGCCAATAGTCTCGGATTCATGCACGGCTTTCCGACATCGCGGCATTCACTATCGTTGTCAGTCATTGCCGAGGACCGCGGCCTGATGCAGCGCGATGACTGGTACAGCTCCACGCGCGTGCCGGGCAGGCTTGCCGATCCCGAGGCGCTCGGCATCTATGCCGGCCGGCGCGCGCTGGCGCGCCTGGGCTCGCGCAAGATCGCCACCTGCCAGGCGCCGGTGTTGTTTGAGGCGCCGATCGCGGCGGGATTGATCGGTTCGTTCGTCGCCGCGGCCAGCGGCGGCAGCCTGTACCGCAAGTCTTCGTTCCTGCTCGACGCGCTCGGCAAGCAGGTATTCCCCAAGGAAATCACGATCGAGGAACGGCCGCATGAGCCGAGGGCGCTCGCGAGCACGCCCTTCGATGAGGAAGGCGTGGCGACCCGCAAGCGCGCGGTGGTGGAGAAGGGCGTGCTGAAAGGCTATTTCCTTGCCAGCTATTCAGCGCGCAAGCTGGGCATGCAAAGCACCGGCAGCGCGGGCGGCAACCACAACCTGGTGGTTTCCTCCAACGGGCCGGACCTTGCCGGCATGCTCAAGCGCATGCGGCGCGGCTTGCTGGTGACGGAACTGCTCGGCCACGGCACGAACCTGCTTACCGGCGACTATTCGCGCGGCGCGGCGGGCTACTGGGTGGAGAACGGCGAGATCGCGTTTCCGGTGGAGGAGGTCACGGTGGCCGGGAACCTGAAGGACATGTACCGCGGCATCAGCGCGGTGGGCAGCGATACCCTGGTGCGGGGCGCCTATAGTTGCGGCTCTATCCTGGTGGATAACATGACCATAGCCGGAGACTGAACATGCCGAAACCCCTGCTCATTGAAATCGCCTCCGATGTCATCTGCCCCTGGTGCTACATCGGCAAGCGCCGGCTGGAAAAGGCGCTCGAGTCCCTCAAGGGAGAGGTAGAGGTCCGCATCGAGTGGCTGCCGTTCCAGCTGAACCCGGACATGCCCGAGCAGGGCGTCGCGCGCGCCGATTACCGGCGCGCCAAGTTCGGTTCCGTGGAAAAGGGCCGGGCGCTGGATGCGCGCGTGGCGCAGGAGGGCGCGGGCGATGGCATCGCGTTCGCCTTCGACCGCATGCAGCGCACACCGAACACGGTTGCCGCGCACAAGTTGATCGACCTCGCCCAATCCCAGGGCAAGGCGGGCCCCGTGGTGGATGCGCTGTTTCGCGCTTACTTCGAGGAAGCCAGGGATATCGGCGATGCCGAAGTCCTCGCGGGCATCGCGAAAGCGGCCGGCGTGGAAAGCTGGCCGGCAGGCGTAAATGCGACGCAAGTCGCCGAGCAGGAAGAACGGGTGCGGGACCTGGGCATCAGCGGCGTGCCCACCTTCATCTTCGACCGCACGTCGGGACTGTCCGGCGCCTATCCGCCCGAGCAACTCGCGCAGGCGATCAGGGAAGCTGCGGCTACGTAAAATCCAGCCGGCCGGTGACCAGCACGCCGTAGATGCGGATCGGCGTGCGGCGCGGCAATTCGAGTTGCGGCAGGGGTTCCGCGTCCAGGTCCAGGTTCTCCACCGAGAGCGCGCCCATCACCGCCTCGGACATCACGAACTCCCCGGCGCGCGCGCGGTTCACCATCGCCTGCGCGAGGCTGACGCTGTCGCCGAACGCCACGCGCCGTTCCATGCCGCGTGGCCCGGCGATGCCGATCACGGCTTCGCCCAGGTGCAGTCCCTGCGCGACGGCGCTGCGCAGGCCGTACGACTTGCGCCATTTCTCCGCCAGTTTTGGAAATTCGGCCTGCACTTGCTGGGCTGCGCACACCGCCTGCTGCGAGGACTGGATCGCGTTGCCGCGGGTGAAGGCGGAGAGGAGCATTTCGTGCTGCGTCGTGATCGCGTCGCCGTTGTGCGCCGTGACGATGTCGCTGGCGAAAGCGAAGAATTCGTTCGCGAGCAGGATCACCAGGCTGGCATCGAGCGCTTCGGACATCCGCGCCAGGCCGCGCAATTCGGTGCCGAGGAGTACCGCCTGGCGGCGGTCCGTCGTCGGCGTGAAGCCGACGGTGGTCTTCTGGTGAATCGGTACCGGTGCTGCGCCCATGGCGCTTCTCCCTGTCGCGAAGTAATGCCCGCAGGGTACGGTTTGCAAGAAACTGTCAGGGAGGAACTATTAACGCTTCCTTATCCGATTGTCCGGGCGGTCGCCGCCCGCCGACGAACGGCGGCGTGACTTATTGCGCAGTCCGGTTCTACAGGAGCGTGATCAGGGCAACTACAAACACCACCAGCGCGCCGGCGGCAAAAAACGACAGCGACGCATTGGAGATCTGGGGCAGATCCGGATCGCGCGGCACCGGTTCGGGGTGGTGCTCGTCGTGGTGGCCTTCTTCGGCGGCGTGCTGGGGTTTTCCGACTTTCTCGTTGAAGGAAACGAAGAAGTCGTTGGCCACCTTGTTGGCCGCGGCATCCACCAGGCGCGAGCCGATCTGCGCGAGCTTCCCGCCGACGTTCGCCTTGACCTTGTAGGCGAGTTTCGTCGAGTGGCCTACCGCAGTCAGGCTGACGTCGGCGCCGCCTTTCGCGAATCCGGCCACGCCGCCCTGGCCTTCGAACGCGATCGAGTAGGAATGCGGCGGGTTCATGTTCGACAGGTTGAGCTTGCCCTTGAACTTGGCGCTCACCGGGCCGACGCGCGCCGTCATCTGCACGACGTACTCCGTGTCGCTGGTCCGGTCGATCGACTCGCATCCTGGCACGCAGGCCTTGAGCATCTCCGGGTCGTTCAGCGCGGCCCAGGTGTCGGCCTGCGATGCGTGGATCAGCTGCTCGCCCGTCATTTCCATGCGCGTTTCTCCATTGCGGCGCGCGGACCCTGTTCGGTCAGCGCGCGGGATAGGTCGATGAGGCTTTTCAGATTATGCACCGGCAGGAACCGGTCCACGTGCGGCAGCATCGCGCGCACGCCCGCCGGCCTTGCCTCGAACTTTTCATAGCGCAACAGGGGATTGAGCCATATCAGCTGCTTGCAGGACTTGTGCAGGCGCTGCATCTCCTCCGACAGGCCTTCGCCCGCCTCGCGGTCCAGGCCGTCCGACACCAGCAGCAGGCAGGCGTTCTGCCCGAGCACGCGCCGGCCCCAGCGCCAGTTGAACTCGCGCAGGCTCCAGCCGATGCGCGTGCCGCCCGACCAGTCCTTGATCGCCTCCGCGACCCGCGCCATGGCGACGTCGACGTCGCGGTGGCGCAGCTGGCGCGTGATGTTGGTGAGCCGGGTGCCGAACACGAACACCGAGACACGGTCCCGGTCATTGGTGATCGCGTGCAGGAAATGCAGGAACATGCGCGCGTAGGGATTCATCGAGCCCGAGATGTCGCACAGCACCACCAGCGGCGGATGGATGCGCGTCGGCGATTCACGCACCAGCGGGATCACGTTGCCGCCCTCGCGCAGGGATTCGCGCAGGGTGGCGCGCAGGTTTATTTTCTTTCCGTCCGCGTTTATCTTGTTTCGCCTGGTCCGGATCAAGGGCAGCGGCAGCCGCAGCTGGCGCAGCATTTTCTTCGCCTCGGCCAGTTCGGCCGCCGACATGGTGTCGAAATCCATGCGCTGCAGCACCTCGCGCGTGGAGAAGGTGAGCCGCGCGTCCATCTCGATTCGCTCCTCCTTCTGCTCCTGCTCCGCCTTTTTCTGGTCGAAGAGGGCGTCCGACAGGCGCTGGCTCTGCTCCTGCTCGGGCTTGCCGGCGCGGCCGTAGGTCTTGGGCAGCAGCGCGTTCATCATCTTCTCCACCAGCTTCGGGTCGCGCCAGAAGATGCGGAAGGCCTGGTCGAAGATTGGGCGCTGCTCCTCCTTCGAGAGGAAAACAGCAGACATGGTCCAATACCAGTCCTCTCGTTGATCGCAGCCGCCGAGCTCGAGCGCCTTGACGCAGTCCACCACCCGATCGGGACCCAGCCGCATGCCCGCCGTGCGCAGCAGCCGCGCGAAGTGCATCACGTTTTCGGCGAGTTTCTGCCGGGTGCCGGCGGCATCGATCTCGGGAAACACTCAGGCCTCGGTGCGCTTCACTTCGGCCGCGGCGAGCGGGGACTTGCGCGCGAGTTTCTCGACCGCGCGCGACGCCGCCACCGTGCCGTCGGCGAAATAGCGTTCGTGGTTGCGCTCCACTTCATCCAGCCGGTAGAGATAGTTCACCATCATGCCGGCCGAGCGCGTCATGCCAGACTCGGAGGTGTCGCCCAGCCAGTTCAGGCGCTCGAGCGCCGCGCCATTGCCGAGATGGAAGCGCGCTACAGGGTCGAGCGGTTCGGCGCCCTGCTTGGCGTGCAACAGGTACCACGCGCACAGGCGCATCAGCAGTTTTTGCAGCGCCTCCGGCACTTCGCCCGTGTGCCAGCCGGGCTGCGCGATGGCGGCGAGCAGCGCGAATCGCTGCTCGGCGGTCGGCCCGACCGAGAGGCGCACGCGTGCCTCGGCGCTGTCCAGCCAGCGGCGGAAGCCCGGAATTGGCGACAGCGTCGCGAAATTCCGCAGCTGCGGGAATTCTCCCTTCAGGTCTTCCGCCACCTGCTTGATGAGCAGGTTGCCGAAGGAGATGCCGCGCAGGCCTTCCTGGCAGTTCGTGATCGAGTAGAAGATCGCGCAATCGGCCAGCGCGGGGGCTGCCACCGGCGAGGTGATGTCGAGCAGCGGCTGGACCTGCGCGCTGATGCCGCGCGTCAGCGCGACCTCGATGAAGATCAGCGGCTCGTCGCGCAACTGCGGGTGGAAGTAGGCGAAGCAGCGGCGGTCTCCTTCCAGCCGCCGGCGCAGGTCGCGCCAGCCCTGCACTGCGTGCACCGCCTCGTATTCGATCAGCTTTTCCAGCACGATCGCCGGCGTGCGCCAGTCGATGCGTTCCAGGCGCAGGAAGCCGCGGTTGAACCAGGAGCGGAACAGGTGCAGCAGGTCCGCGTCGATCGCGCTCCAGGCCGGATGTGCTTTCAGGCCGCGCAGCACCTGGCGGCGCATTTCGACCAGCGCCGCGGTGCCGCCCGTTGCCATGTTGAGGCGGCGAAACAGTTCCTGCCGCGCGCTGTCGACGATCTCCTGGAGCTGGATCAGGTTCTGCGGCGTCGGATCGTAGCGGTACGCGTCCGCCGCCCTGCCGACCGCCTCCGGCGAAGGCGCGAACTCCTTCGCCAGGATGTCGAAGAATTCCTCGCGGCTGCGCTCGTCCAGACCCTGGTATGCCGTGAGCGCCTGGCGCGCGAGCGCCGCTCCCGAAACTTCGCCGCGCTCGCCAAGCAGCGCTTCGCAGAGCGACACCAGGTGCTGCGTGTTCTGGCCGACGCCTGCGCGCGGGCGTCCAAGCAGGCGGCGCAGGAACGAAGCGGCGCTCATCGCGGAACTAGGCCGCTGCCGCGGCCGTCTTCGACTCGGTGACGAGGCGCACTGCTTCGTCGCCCGCGATGCGCTCGATGTCGTCCTGGTACTTGAGCAGCACGCCGAGCGTGTTGTTCACGGTTTCGGGGTCGAGCGTGATCCGGTCGAGCGCGACCAGGCAGTTCGCCCAGTCGATGGTTTCGGCCACGCCGGGCAGCTTGAAGAGATCCACGCCGCGCAGCCGTTGCACGAACGCCACCACTTCCTTCGAGAGCGCGGCGGCGGCTTTGGGCGCCTTGCGCCGCAGGATCTCGAGTTCGCGCACCGCGTCCGGGTAATCCACCCAGTGGTAGAAGCAGCGGCGCTTCACCGCGTCGTGGATCTCGCGCGTGCGGTTCGAGGTGATGATCACCACCGGCGGTTCCACCGCCTTGAGCGTGCCGATTTCCGGGATCGTGATCTGCCAGTCCGAGAGGACTTCCAGCAGGTAGGCCTCGAACGGCTCATCGGTGCGGTCCAGTTCGTCTATCAGCAGCACCGGCGCCGCGCCCTTCTTGCCTTCGAGCGCCTTCGCGAGCGCGCGCTTGACGAGGAATTTCTCCGAAAAAATGTCCGCCGAGAGTTTTTCCTTCGACTTTTCGCCCGCCGCTTCTGCGAGGCGAATCTCGATCATCTGGCGCGAGTAGTTCCACTCGTAGGCCGCCTGCGCGATGTCGAGGCCCTCATAGCACTGCAGCCGGATCAGCTCGCGTCCGAGCGCGGTCGCGATGACCTTGGCGATCTCCGTCTTTCCGACGCCCGCCTCGCCCTCCAGGAACAGCGGCCGCTGCATCGCGAGCGACAGGTAAAGGGCCGTCGCCAGGCTGCGGTCGGCGACGTAGTCGGCCTCGCCGAGCAGCTTGTGGGTTTCGTCAATGGACTTCGGGAGCGGGCGCGGCATCGGAGGCAGAAGTCGGGAAAGTGGTGATTATCGCCGAAAAAAAAGCCCGCCTAGGGTATGGGAGCCGTAACCCCCAGGCCCTAGACGGGCGCACTTCCTCCAACCCCCTCCGAGAATCGTTACTTCAGGGCAGCTTCCACCGCCCGTTTCGCCATGACCGTTACAAGATGCGCGCGATATTCGGCGCTGGCATGCATGTCGCTGTTAAGGCCGTCCTGCTTGACCTTGATGTTGGCCACCGACTCGGGCGCGAATTTCGCGCTGAGCGCTTTTTCCATGTCGGCCTGGCGGAATACGCTGGGGCCGGCGCCGGTTACCGCAACCCGCACCGAGCCGCCGAAATCGGCGACGAAGACGCCGACGATGGCGAAGCGCGAGGCCGGGTTCTTGAACTTGGTGTAGGCGGCGCGCTTGGGCACCTGGAACGAAATCGAGGTGATGATTTCACCTGCGCCGAGCGCGGTAGTGAACATGCCCTTGAAGAACTTTTCGGCCTCGTACTTGCCCTTGTTGGTGGTGATCGTCGCGTTCAGCGCCATCGCCGCCGCCGGGTAGTCGGCCGCGGGGTCGTTGTTGGCGATCGAGCCGCCGCAGGTGCCCATCGCGCGCACCTGCCGGTCGCCGATCATTCCGGCCAGCGCGGCGAGCGCTGGGATGGCCTTCTTCACGTCGGCCGAATGCGCGACATCCGCGTGGCGGGTCATCGCGCCAATGGTCACGGTTTTGCCGTCGGACTTGATGCCGGCGAGGTCCTTGATGGTGCCCAGGTCGATGATGTCCGAGGGCGAGGCGAGGCGCAGCTTCATCGTCTGCACCAGCGTCTGGCCGCCGGCGAGCAGCTTGGCCTCGCCCTTGGCGAGCGCCGCGGCGTCGTTCACGCTGGAGGGACGGTGATATTTGAATGCGTGCATGGTGGTCTCCTTGATTCCCTGATCAGGCTGCTTTTTTGTTCTTGAGGGTGCGCCACACGGTCTGCGGCGAGGCGGGCATCGGCATGTCCTTCACGCCGAGCGCGTCGGTGATGGCATTCATCAGCGCGGCAGGCGCGCCGATCGCGCCGGCTTCGCCGCAGCCCTTCACGCCGAGCGGATTGTGCGTGCAGGCCGTGACGCGCGTATCCACCTGGTAGAAGGGCACGTCGGTCGCGCGCGGGATGCAGTAATCCATGAACGAGCCGGTGGTGAGCTGGCCGCTGGCGTCGTACTGGCAGCCCTCGGTGAGCGCCTGGCCGATGCCCTGCGTCAGCCCGCCATGCACCTGGCCCTCGACGATCATCGGATTGATGATGTTGCCGAAATCGTCCACCGCGGTGAATTTTTCGATCTTCACGACGCCGGTCTCGGGATCCACCTCCACCTCGCACACATAGGTGCCGGCGGGGAAGGTGAAGTTTGAAGGATCGTAGAACGCATTTTCGTTCAGGCCAGGCTCGAGCTTGTCGTGCGGGTAGTTGTGCGGCACGTAGGCCGCGAAAGCCACCTCGCCGAACATCTTCTTCTTGTCCGTGCCCGCGACCGTGTAGGCGCCGTTCTCGAACACCACGTCGCTCTCGGCCGCTTCCATCAGGTGCGCGGCGATCTTCTTGCCCTTGGCGATGACCTTGTCCAGCGCCTTGACGATGGCAGTGCCGCCCACCGCGATCGAGCGCGAGCCGTAGGTGCCCATGCCGAACAGGACCTTGGAGGTGTCGCCGTGCACGATGTCGACGTTCTCGATTGGCATGCCGAGGCGGTCGGCGACCACCTGCGCGAACGTGGTCTCGTGCCCCTGGCCGTGCGAGTGCGAGCCGGTGAACACCGTCACGCTGCCGGTCGGATGCACACGCACTTCGCCCGCTTCGAACAGGCCGGCTCTTGCGCCGAGCGCTCCGGCGACCGCCGAAGGCGCGATGCCGCAGGCCTCGATGTAAGCCGCGTAGCCGAGACCCCGCAGCTTGCCTTTTGCTTCAGAGGCTTTTTTCCTGGCGGGATATCCCGCGACGTCGCCGAGCTTCTGCGCCGCGTCCATGGTCGCGTTGTAGTCGCCGATGTCGTACATCAGCGCGACCGGCGTCTGGTAGGGGAACGCGGTGATGAAATTGCGCCGGCGGATTTCGGCCGGGTCGATCTTCATCTCGCGCGCCGCGGTTTCCACCAGGCGCTCGACGACGTAGGTTGCTTCCGGCCTGCCGGCGCCGCGGTAGGCGTCCACCGGCGTGGTGTTGGTGAATACGGCCGTCACCTCGCAATGGATCACCGGCGTCTTGTACTGGCCGGCGAGCAGCGTCGCGTAGAGGATGGTTGGCACGCAGGAGGCGAAAGTCGAGAGGTAGGCGCCGACGTTGGCCGTGGTCTTGACCCGCATGCCGAGGAAATGACCGTCCTTGTCCATCGCCAGTTCGGCCACCGTATGGTGGTCGCGTCCATGCGCGTCCGTGAGAAACGCTTCCGAGCGGTCCGACGTCCACTTGACGGGACGATTGATTTGCTTGGAGGTCCAGGTGACCGCGACATCCTCGGCGTACAGGTAGATCTTCGAGCCGAAGCCGCCGCCCACGTCGCCTGCGACCACGCGTACCTTGTGCTCGGGCAGCCCCATCACGAAAGCGGTCATCAGCAGCCGCTCGACGTGCGGGTTCTGGCTCGCCACGTACAGCGTGTAGCTGTCGTCGGCGCGCGAGTAGGAGCCGATCGCCACGCGCGGCTCCATCGCATTCGGAACGAGGCGGTTGTTGATGAGGTCGAGCTTGGTCACGTGCGCGGCCTTGGCGAACGCCGCATCGGCCGCAGCCTTGTCGCCGATCGCCCAGACGTAACAGGTATTGTTGGGTGCGGCTTCGTGCAGTTGCGGCGCTCCCTTCGCGGTTGCCTTGGAACCGTCCACGACCGCGGTCAGCACTTCGTAATCCACTTCCACCAGTTCCGCGGCATCACGCGCCTGGTCGATGGTCTCGGCCACCACGATCGCCACCTGGTCGCCGACATAGCGCACCTTGCCCTGCGCTAGGCAGGGGTGCGGCGGCTCTTTCATCGGCTGGCCGTTGACGTCGGTAATCAGCCAGCCGCAGGGCAGGCCGCCCAACTTGGCGGCGGCAAAATCTTCGCCGGTATAGATGGCGACGAATCCCGCCGATTTTCTTGCTTTCGCACTGTTTATTTTTTTAATCACTGCATGGGCATGCGGCGAGCGGACAAATGCCGCATAGCATTGGCGCGGCAGGTCGACGTCGTCCGTGTACTGGCCCGCGCCGGTGAGAAAACGGTAGTCCTCTTTTCGCTCGACCCGAGCGCCGATCAGCGGTGCACCCATGTTCGTCCTCCCCTATTTTCCGGCGGCCATGGCTTTCGCGCCGGCGCCGATGGCCTTGACGATGTTGTGATAGCCCGTGCAGCGGCACAGGTTGCCTTCGAGCGCCTCGCGGATTTCGCTCTCGGATGGATTCGGATGGCTCTTTGCGAAATCGATCGCGTTCATCACCATGCCCGGGGTGCAGAAGCCGCACTGCAGGCCATGGTGTTCCTTGAACGCCGCCTGCATCGGGTGCAGCGTGCCGTCGGGCTTGGCGACGCCCTCGATGGTCATCACGTCCGCTCCCTCGGCTTGCATCGCCAGCATCGAGCAGGACTTCACCGCCTTGCCGTTCATGCTCACGGTGCAGGCGCCGCATTGCGCGGTGTCGCAGCCGACGTGCGTACCGGTAAGCCGCAGATGCTCGCGGATCACCGTGACGAGCAGCGTGCGTTCTTCCACTTCCGCCGAAACCGATTTGCCGTTGACTTTGAGGGAAACCTTTACCGCCATGCTGCCTCCTGGAGTATTCCCCGATCCGCCGTTTCGGGGGGGACGTGCATCCTAGCCAAGCGAACTCTCAGAGGCAATGTTGCGGTGCCGCAAATAATCTTCAGTCAGGGTACCGAAAGCTTGCCGAAAGGGATGCGACAATCTGGCCCCGTAAATTTACAGTTCCCATGGTTCTTCAAAGACTTGTAGCGGCGGTCCTCTGCCTTGCGCCCTTCTTCGCGCAGGCCAGGGATTTGTCGCTTGCCGAGGCCGAACGGCTGCTTGGCGAGCGCAGCCGCGAGCTGGTTGCCGCGCGGCGCGCGGTCGAGTCGGCGGGCGCGATGCGCGAGATCGCGGCGGCGCGGCCCAATCCCACGCTTTCCCTGAATACCTCGAGCATCAGTTCCAATCCCGGCATCGGCTCCGGTCCGCTCGGCCAGAAGCGCATCGACACCGTGCTCAGGATCGACCAGCCCTTCGAACGCGGCGGCAAGCGCGAACTGCGCATGGATGCCGCCGAAGGTCTCGAGCGCGCGGCGCGCGGCGATTCCCTCGATGTCCTGCGCCTGCAGCTTGCCCTGCTGCGCGGCGCCTACTACGACCTGAAACAGGCCGAGGAGAAAGTCGCGATCCTCGCGGAAACGGCCCAGCTTTTCGGCCGCACCCTTGCCGCGGCGCAGAGCCGGCTCAAGGCGGGAGACCTGGCCGCCGCAGAGGTGGCGAAAGTACAGGTCGACCACGAGCGCGCGCAGAACGATGCGCGCGCCTCGCAAGCGGACTTTGCGCGCGCGCGGATCGCGCTCGCCTACCTGATCGGCGAAGACCGGGAACCGGAAGCGCTGCGCGCCGCGGATCCCTGGCCGGTGAAAGCGCCGCTCGATCCGGCGGCGGTGGAACGGGCGATCGCGCAGTCCGCCGAAGCCCGGCCCGACGTCGCCGCCGCCAGGGAACGCGTCGCCGCGGCCGAAAAACTGCGGGACCTGGCGAAGAGCCAACAAACACGCGATATCACGTTCGGGGCGCAATACGAGCGCGCTCCCGGGACCATACCTGCCGATTCGATCGGCTTCGGCATTTCCCTGCCGCTGTTTACCGGCAATGATTTCTCCGGCGATATCCGGCGCGCGGAAGTCGACCGCTATGCGTCCATCGATGCGCTGGACCGCGCGCGCGCAATTGCCGGCAATGACATCCGGCGCGCCGCGTCCGACCTCGCCGCGGCGAGCGAGCGGCTGGAGCGCTACGATTCGACCCTGCTGGAGGCCGCCCAGCGCACCGCGCAGGCGGTCGAGTTCGCGTTCCAGCGCGGCGCCACCTCGGTATTGGAAGTCCTGGATGCCCGCCGCACGCTGCGCGCGGTGCGCCTCGAG
>JANYII010000144.1 GCA_025358705.1 Betaproteobacteria bacterium
CTCACTTGCATGGAAGTGCCGCCGATGAATGCGTGAAAGCCGGCACCGGGCCGGTTGGACTCACCGCCGGCGAACTGATCGACCCCGCGCGAAAACTCTGGAACTCCTGGCTTTCACTGCCTTAACGTCAGGCCGCGCGGAAGCGCGCTTTCGGATCCGGGTAGGGATAGAGCATGTTCAGCGCGATCGACTGGTGGTTGGCCTGCACGATGCGCACGTGCTCGCGCTTGAGCTCCCGCGCGTGCCGCACGCCGCAGGAGTGGGCAATCATGTCGATCTCGCGGTTGATGCCGTTGCAGTAGTTGGCGACGCGCAGGTATTTTTCCTCCACCACCAGGGCCCGCTGCAGGCGCGTGTTGTGCGTGGTGACGCCGGTCGGGCAGGTGTTCTGGTGGCAGCGCAATGCCTGGATGCAACCTAGCGAGAACATGAAGCCGCGCGCGGTATTGACGAAATCCGCGCCCGCCGCAAGCGCCCAGGCGGCGCGCGCCGAGGTGACGAGCTTGCCCGCGGCAATCACGCGCACGCGCTGCCTCAAGCCGGATTCGATGAGCGAATCCACGACGCGCGGCAGTGCTTCGTCGATCGACAGGGCCATGTGGTCGGCCAGCGCCTGCGGCGCGGCGCCGGAGCCGCCCTCGCCGCCGTCGATGGCGAGGAAATCCGGCGCGAATTCCAGGCCCCGGCGGTTCACCGCTTCGGCCAGCTCATTCATGAAGCGCCAGCCGCCGATCGCCGTCTTGACACCGACCGGCCGCCCGGTGAGGTCGCGGATGTACGCGACCTTGTCGAGCAGCTCGTTCATGTTTGAAATATCGCGGTGCCGGTTCGGGCTGATCGAGTCGCGTCCCTCCGGGATACCGCGGATCTGCGCGATCTCGGCGGTGACTTTCTTCGCCGGCAGCACGCCGCCCTTGCCGGGCTTTGCGCCCTGCGACAGCTTGATCTCGAAGGCCTTGACCACCTTCGAGAGCTCGACCAGGCGATCCGGGCTGAGGTTGCCCTGCGCGTCACGCACGCCGTACTTGGCCGTGCCGATCTGCATGATGATGTCGCAACCGCCTTCGATATGGTGCGGCGAGAGCCCGCCCTCGCCCGTGTCCATCCAGCACCCGGCCACCGCCGCGCCGCGCGACAGCGAGCGCACGGCCGGCGTCGAGATTGCGCCAAAGCTCATGCCGCTGATATTGACGATGGAGCGCGCCTCGAACGGCTGCTTGGCGTAACCTTCGCCCAGCGTGAGCGACGGCGTCGGCAGGCGCTCGTCCTCCAGCACCGGGAATGGGTGGTTGACGAAGATCAGCGCGCCCGACTGGTGCAGGTCGTAGGTCGAGCCGAAGCCGATCACGCCGCCCTCGTTCTTCGCCAGGCGGTAGACCCAGCCGCGCGTCGAGCGGTTGAAGGGCATCTCGTCGCGGTCGCCGGCGAAGAAATACTGGCGGAAGTACTCGCCCAGCTGCTCGAAGAAGTAGCGCAGGTGCCCGATCACCGGGTAGTTGCGCAGCACGCCGTGCTTCTTCTGCGTGATGTCGGAGATGAATATGAACGCGATGCCGATCAGCACCGCGAATGCGATCAGCGTGCCAATGCCGTACGACAGGATGTACACCATCATTGCCGTTCCCCCCTCAGGAACGCCAATGATAGGCGAATTTCCCCGGCTCAGGACTTCAGCTTGCGAACGACGTCGTAGATTTCCTGCGCGTGGTGGCGCGGATTGACGCCGTAGGCGGCGTGGCGGATCACGCCCTTCTTGTCGATCACGAAGGTGGAGCGCACCAGGCTCTCGCGCCGCACCCCGTCCATCTCCTTTTCCTGCAGCACGCCGTAGCGGCGGCAGACCTCGCCCTCGGGATCGGAAAGCAGTCCGATGGACAGGCCGTGCTTGTCGCGGAAGGCCGCGTGCGTAAGGCAGTCGTCGCGCGACACTCCCAGGATGACGCAGTTGCAGCGCCCGAACTCTCCCTCGTGATCGGAAAACTCGGCCGCTTCCATCGTGCAGCCGGGCGTGTTGTCGCGTGGATAGAAATACAGGACGATGTTCTTCTTGCCGAGAAACGACGCCAGCTTGACCGCCTGCATGTCGGCATCCGGCAGCGTGAATACGGGAGCGTTTTGACCAAGCTGAAGCATGGATGGGCTTCAGGAAATTTTATGCCCACTTGCGTTTTTGACAAGGGCAGATTCAGCGTTTGTCGCTCGCCTGCCACACTTATAATCCAGTGATGGAAGATGCGCTGCTAGGGGGCATGTCGCCGCAGGCTTTTTTGCGCCGTCACTGGCAAAAGCGCCCGCTGCTAGTGCGCGGCGCGCTGCCCGAATTCAGGCGCATTGTCACAAAGGGGGCGCTTTGTGCACTCGCGTCGCGCGCTGACATCGAATCCCGCCTGGTGGAACGCAAGCATGGAAAATATCAAGTAAGGCACGGTCCGCTGGCCCGTTCATCTATGCCGCGTACCGGCACGGGGAATTGGACGCTGCTCGTCAGCGGGATGAATCACCACAATGCGAAAGCCGAGCATCTGCTGCGGCGGTTCGCCTTCGTCCCGCAGGCACGCCTGGACGACGTGATGGTGAGCTATGCCGCGCGCGGCGGCGGCGTCGGGCCGCATTTCGATTCCTACGATGTTTTTCTCGTCCAGGGCCAGGGACGAAGGCGCTGGCGGCTGGCGCGGCGTCACCCTTTCGCGCTCGTCCCCGGCGCGCCGCTCAAGCTGATCGCCGGGTTCCGGCCCGACGACGACGTGGTGCTGGAACCGGGAGATATGCTTTACCTGCCGCCCGGCTGGGGCCATGACGGGATCGCGCTCGACCCGGGTCTCACCTACTCGATCGGATTCAGGGCGCCGCAAGGCGGCGAACTCGCCGCCGCGTTTCTCGACCACCTCCATGAACGCGGCCTGCCGGACGCGGTATACCGCGATCCTGACCTGCGCCCGGCCGCCCGGCCGGCGCAGATCAGCGCGCAACTGGCGGCGTTCGCCGGCACGCACCTGGCGCGCATCCGCTGGCGGCGCGGCGACGTGGAGGAATTTCTCGGCCGGTACCTGAGCACGCCGAAGTCGAACGTCGTTTTTTCATCGAACAGGAATTTCTCTGGAAATATAGAAGGCAAAACAGTACTACTTGACCCGAAAACCCAATTGCTCTATCGGGGCAGCAGGTTCTTCATCAACGGCGAAGTCCTGGTGCCGCGCCCGGCGCAGCGCAAGGTGCTTGCCGCCCTCGCCGACCAGCGGCATGCCGCTGGCCGTGCGCTTGCGCGTGCGGGACTCGAGCCGTTAATCTCGCAGTGGCACCGGGCCGGATTCCTGAAGCTTGCCGTAAATCCGTGAGTGACGAAAAACCAAAACCAGAGTACGAGCGGTTCCAGGGCGAGGCGGAATTCCAGCAGGCGGCGGACCGTTTTCTC
>JANYII010000192.1 GCA_025358705.1 Betaproteobacteria bacterium
TTGCCCACGACCATTTGCCCCCAGGTGTAGCCGCGCCGGTTCGGCGGCGTGAAAGCCTCGGCGTTCGCCAGGCCGACGGCCAGGGACGCTTGCATCGGACTCCTGCCATCTTTGTCGGAGACGACAAGCTGGTGCGTGATGCGGGTTGGCACGCCGCCGGACCTCGCGCGCGCCACCACCATGTATGACGCGATCGCGCCAAGGCCTGCGTCGCGCAACAGGGCGCTGACATCGATTTCGACGAATTCTCCCGACGGCGAGCGCAGGGTTCCGCCAGCGAATGTCCGGACCGCCCCGCTGCCGTCGACGCACTGGACGGACAACTCCAGTTCTCCCGGGGACATGATCGGATACATGCGCACGACGTTCCTGAACCCGCTGAAATAAGGGTATGTCCTGCGGCTGGAGTCGTTGCTCCAGTATTCCGGGACCGCGGAACTGTCGTAATAGGAATGATTGGCCGCGAAAGCGGCCCCGGATTTCAGCCTCACGCCCGCCAGCAGGCGGCCGAAGAACAGCGACTGGCGGGGCTGCCGGATCTTGATCACCGCGCCGCTGGAAATCCGCAGTCCAGGAAACAATTCCGACAGGCCGATGACCAGGTTCGACAGCCGGGCAACGCGCAGGGGAAGGACCTTTTCGTGGCGTGCCCCGCCTACCGTGAGTTCGACGCGCAGGTCGGACTCGACGCCGGCGATGCCGCTCGAAAATACGAAAAAGGTCTCCGCCTCGGGAGTGCTGACGGCATCGATGGACGCTTCGTCGACGGTCTTCTGGTTGATATCGTCATTCTCGAAGACATCGTTCAGCACCCGGTTGTAGGCATGCACGACATTGCAGAATTCCGCGTTGCAATGATTGATCATCACGGCGGGAAACGGGATGAACAGGTTGTCGGCGCAGTAGAACTCGACCAGGAAATTGCGCGCTTCGCCGCCGAATTTCCCGGCAAGGTCGATGGTGTGCACTCGCGCGCCCGAGACCGGCTCGGTAACCGCCTCGATCAGGCCGCCGTCGGCGTCGATCGCGCTGATTTTGCAGGCGACATTCTGGTAGTTCCGCTTCAGCAGGAAGTGATTGACGAAACTGATGACCGGCGCGCAGCCCTCGATGTGCGGCACGAGGAGCGAAGACCGGTGCACCGTCCTTCGCTTCGGCTCGGCGTGATATTGCCGCCGGGTACGCTCCACCTGCTGCAGCGTTTTCATGGCGGGAAATTACTTGATGACAAAGCCGGTCGGCGTATTGGCCCAGGGAAACGAGCGGATGCGCACCGGCCTGCCCGCGAAATAGCGGTCCACCGCGTCGGACTCGCCAAAGCCGCGCAAGGCGTACTCGTCGAAGGCAACCACGCCGCCGGGGACCACCAGCGGAAAGAGATTCTCGAGGATCGCGAGCGAGCCCTCGTAGTTGTCCACGTCCAGGTAGAGCAGCGAAATCCTGGAGCCGACTTTCTCGCGCACGTAGCGCGCCGTCGTTTCGATGACATTGCCCGGATACAGGTCGACCCGGTCGAAGCCCCAGCCGGCGCAGGCCCGCTTGATCGCCTCCGGCGCGCTCCAGCCGCTGGCGTGGAAATCGACGCATTCCCTGTCTGCCGCAAGCGCGTATTCGCCGCTGCGGTCGGCGCCGAAGAAGTCGAAGCCGATGACGCGAAACTCGTTGTTGGGCTTGAACATCAGCATCAGCTTCGCCCAGGTGAATATGCCCGAGCCCTTGAAGACGCCGCATTCGACGATGTCGCCCGGCACATCCAGCGCCAGCTTGAACAGCTCGTAGCGGGCCAGTATCTTCTGCAGCCGTCCCGGATCCGTGTTCGCGAGGAACTCGTCGTAAAGCGACGGCGTCTTTGGTACTGCCTCGACAGGTCCGGAATTCACTCTTCAATGCCCCCGAAATCGCTCAGGATCACGTGCAATCCCGGCTGCGTCAAGTAGAGTAGTTCATAATGCGCCGGGCGGCCGATCCAGCCCTGCCGCGAATGGAAAACGCATGGATTTCAAAACCGAACAGGAAGCATTCTGGCACGGCCAATTCGGCGACGATTACGTCGAGCGCAATCGCCGCGGCG
>JANYII010000157.1 GCA_025358705.1 Betaproteobacteria bacterium
CTTTTTTGCGGCGGAGATCCTGCGCGAGAAGCTGTTCCTGCTGTTGGGCGAGGAGCTGCCCTATCGCTGCGACGTGTCCCTGGAGAGCTTCAAGGACGAGCCGCCCAAGGGCAGGGGCAAGGGCCTGCGGCGCATCGAGGCCACGATCTGGATCGAGCGCGAGAGCCAGAAACCGATCGTCATCGGCACGGGAGGGGAATTGCTCAAGCGCATCTCGACGGCGGCGCGCAAGGACATGGAGCGCCTGTTCGGCGGCAAGGTCTACCTCGGCGTCTGGGTGAAGGTGAAGCGCGACTGGACCGGGGATGAGCGACTGCTGCGGCAGCTGGGCTATCGATGAAGCGCCGTGCGGAGCATGAACCCGGCTTTGTCCTGCATGCGTATCCATACAAGGAAACGAGCCTCATCGTCGAAGCGTTCACGCGCAGGTTCGGCCGCGTCGGGCTGCTGGCGCGCGGCGCGCGCCGGCCGCGCTCCGCGATGCGCGGCGTGCTGCTCGGCTTCCATCCGTTGCACCTGACCTGGTCCGCGTCGGCGGAACTGGGCACGCTGATGTCGGCGGAGTGGGGCGGAGGGCAGGCTTCGCTTTCGGGCATCGGTCTCATGTGCGGCTTCTACCTAAACGAGCTGCTGCTGCGGCTGCTGCCGCGCGACGATCCGCACGAAGCGCTGTTCGATGCGTATTCGAAGGCGCTTTCCCGCCTGGCCGCGGGCGAGGAGCAGGGTTCGGTGCTGCGCGGCTTCGAGCGCAGGATGCTCGCCGAACTCGGGTATGCTCCCGTGCTCGACCGGGACGCTTCGAACGGAGCGCAGATTGATGCGGCAAAGCATTACGCCTACGAGGCCGAGCGCGGTCCGGTTGAAACCCGGCGCGCCGATGGCGATTCGGTGATCAGCGGCAGGACATTGCTCGACATGGCAGCGGACAACTACGACAACTCGCGCACGCGCGAAGAAGCACGGCAGCTGATGCGCGCCCTGATCGCCGAACGGCTGGGCGGGCAGGCGCTGCACACGCGCGCCGTGCTCGCGGAGTTGCAGGACCTGTGATCGAACTCGGCGTCAACATCGACCACGTCGCCACCGTCAGGCAGGCGCGGCTCACCTATGAGCCCGATCCCGTGTGGGCGGCCGTGGAAGCGCACCTCGGCGGCGCGGATGGCATCACGGTACACCTGCGCGAGGACCGGCGCCATATCCAGGACAAGGACGTTGCCCGGCTGAGGGAACTGACGCACATCAAGCTGAACCTCGAGATGGCGGCGACCGTCGAGATGGTCGCGATCGCGCGCCGCATCAAGCCGGAGATGGCGATGCTGGTCCCGGAGGGGCGACACGAGATCACGACGGAAGGTGGGCTCAATGTCTTTTCACAGGAAAAGGCTTTAAAAATTAAAGTCGCAAAGCTTCTGGATGCCGGCATCGTCGTGTCGGTATTCATCGATGCCAACCTCCGGCAGGTCGAAGCCGCGAAGCGCATCGGCGCCTCGGTGTGCGAAGTGCACACCGGCCCTTACGCGCATGCGTTCCACGCCAAGGGACGCGACGCCGAAAGTCCGGCCGTTGTTTCTCAATTGAAGAAAATAAAAAAAGCCGGCGAGAAAATCCGCGCGCTGGGCATGCGCTTCAACGCCGGCCATGCCCTCAACTACTTCAACGTAGGGCCTGTCGCGAGCCTGCCCGGCGTGCGCGAGCTGCATATCGGCCACGCCATCGTCTCGCGCGCGGTGTTCGTCGGCATGCGGGAAGCGGTGCGGGAAATGAAGCGCCTCATCGTGGACGCCGCGCGGTGATCTACGGCGTCGGCACCGACCTGATCGAGATCGGCCGCATCGACAAGGCGCTGAAGCGCTTCGGCGAGCGGTTTGCGAAGCGCATCCTCTGCGAGCCTGAGCTGAAGCGATTCAGGACGCACAAGCAGCCGGTCGCCTACCTGGCGAAGCGCTTCGCCGCGAAGGAAGCGTTCACCAAGGCGCTCGGCACGGGCATCCATGCGCCCGCCAACTGGCACGGGGTCTGGGTCGTCAACCTGAAGTCCGGCAAGCCGATCCTGGAATTCTCCTCGCCGTTGAAAGCCCTGCTGCAGGAAAGAAACATCCGCCATTCGCACCTGTCCCTCACGGACGAACGCGAAATCGCCGCCGCGACCGTGATCCTGGAATGCGACGGGTAAAACTGCCGCTCGGGACGGTGGTCCTCGACCCGACCGGCCCCGCACTGACCGAGGACGACCGCCGGCGGCTGCTGCATCCCGCCGCAGGCGGCGTGATCCTGTTCGCGCACAATTTCGAAAGCCCGGAGCAGCTGCTCGCGCTCACTGAAGAGATCGCGGGCCTGCGCGATCCGGAGCTGCCGATCTGCGTCGACCACGAGGGCGGGCGCGTGCAGCGCTTCGCGCTCGGCTTCACGGCGATCCCGCCCATGCGCAGGCTCGGCGTGCTGTGGGATCGCGACCGCGAATCCGCGCGCCGCGCCGCAAGGGCGGTCGGCACCGTGATCTCGGCCGAACTGGGCGCGCATGGCGTGGATTTCAGCTTCACGCCGGTGCTCGACCTGGACTATGGCGCCAGCGCCGTGATCGGCCACCGTGCGTTCCACTACGACCCGAACGCGGTCGGCGCGCTCGCGGCGCAGCTCATCGAAGGCCTCGCGGGAGGAGGGATGGCCGCGGTAGGCAAGCATTTTCCCGGGCATGGTTTCGCGTCGGCGGATTCGCACGTCGCGGTGCCGACCGATCCGCGCCCAGCGAAGGACATCTTCAAGAAAGACCTGGTGCCCTACCGGGTGGCCATCCAGGCTGGCCTGGCAGCGGTGATGCCCGCGCACGTGATCTTCCCGCAGGCAGATGCGGAACCCGCCGGCTACTCGAAGTACTGGCTGCAGGACGTGCTGCGCGGGCAGCTTGGATTCAACGGACTGATCTTCAGCGACGACCTGTCTATGGAGGGCGCCAGCACCGCCGGAGGCGTCGCGGAGCGGGCGCAGGCTGCACTTGCCGCAGGCTGCGATCAGGTGCTGCTATGCCAGAAGCCGAAGGAGCAGGAGCTCCTGCTGGAATCCCTTGCCGGGATTGCAGTTTCCTTCCCCGAAAGGATTGAAAAAATGAAACGCCGCGGCGGGCGCGATTTCAGGAAGAGCGTCGCCTACCGCGAGGCGCTCGCGTCCCTGCAGGAAGTGCCTTAGCGTTCCCGTGAAGCTCGGCTATTTCACGATGCCGCTGCACCCGGTCGGCAAGGACTGGGGGCGGACGCTGGCCGAGGACCGCGAGGCGATCCTGCTTGCCGATCGCCTGGGCTATGAGGAAGCGTTCGTCGGCGAGCACGTCACCGATCTTGCCGAGACCATCACCTCCTGCCTGATCTTCATCGCCACGCTGGCGCGCGACACGAAACGCATCAAGCTGGGCAGCGGTACCGTGAATCTCGCGAACCGGCATCCGGCGGCCGCCGCCGCGGAAATCGCCATGGTGGACACGCTGCTGGAAGGCCGCTTTATCCTCGGCATCGGCCCGGGCGGCCTGCGCTCGGACGCGGAGATGTTCGGCGGCCTGGACGCGGACCGCAATGCCTTGTTCCTCGAATCCATCGAGCACATGATCGCGCTCTGGACGCAGGATCCGCCCTACCGGCTCAAGGGCAAGATCTGGAACCTCACCACCGAGCGCACCTGGATCCCGGACCTGGGGCAGGGCGCGATGCTCAAGCCGTTCCAGAAGCCGCATCCGCCGATCGTCATCACCGCGATCCTGCCGGCCTCGAACGGCATCGCAGCAGCGGCGGAGCGCGGCTGGGCGCCGATATCGGCGAACTTCGTGCATCCCTGGGTCATCGCCACGCACTGGCCGAAGTACGTCGAGGGCTGCGCCCGCGCGGGCCGCCAGGCCAGGGGCGAGGACTGGCGCGTGGCGAAGAGCATCTTCGTCGCCGACGACGACGCGACGGTCCGGCGCATGACGCGCGAGCCCGGCAATCCGTTCTCGCATTATTTCCGCAACCTGCAGCGCAAGGCGCAGGGCGGACGCGGCAATGCGTTCTTCAAGCACGTACCGTCTCTGCCAGACGCGGCGCTGACCGACGAATACCTGGTCGAGCAGATGCTCATCTCGGGCACCGTGAACGAGGTCGCCGACAAGGTGCTGGCGTATCGCGAGAAGGTCGGCCCGTTCGGCCGGCTGCTCTACTGCGGCCACGACTGGGCCGATGCGCCGGCCATGCGCCGCTCGATGGAACTGATGGCCGAAGAGGTGATGCCGCGCGTCAACCGCGCGCTTGGAGAGTCTTAGGCTCTTTCCATATAAGAGCCATCATCGGTGCTGACCTTGATTTTTTCGCCCTGGCTGATGAAGGGCGGCACCTGCACCACCAGGCCGGTTTCCGTGGTCGCAGCCTTGAAGGTGTTGGTGGCGGTCGCGTTCTTGATCGCCGGCTCTGTATCGGTCACAGTGAGGATCACCGAGGGGGCCAGTTCGATGCCGATCGGGCGGCCGTTGTAGAGGTTGACCTGCACGTCCGAACTGGGCAACAGGTAGCCCGACTGGCCTTCGAGGAATTCGGCCGACAGGCGCAACTCCTCGAAATTTTCCTTGTCCATGAAGACGTAGAAGTCGCCGTCCTGGTAGGAGTAGGTCATTTCCCGCGGATCGACGAACGCGCGCTCGACCTTGTCCTCGGTGCGGAAGCGCTGGTTGGTCTTGGTGCCCGCCTCGATGTCCTTCATCTCGACCTGCATGAAGGCGCCGCCGCGGCCGCCGACATGGACGTGGTAGCACTTGAGCACGCGCCAGACGCGCTTGTCCCACTCAAGCAGGTTGCCGACCCTGAGTTCTACTGCGCCTACTTTTGACATGACCTAAGCCCCTGAAAAGGGGGCGAATTATAATCCAAGATTCATGTTCGAACCCAAGGCCTTCGTCGCCGAACTTCCCAATCTTCCAGGCGTATACCGCATGCTCGGCGCTGCGGGCGAGGTGCTCTACGTCGGCAAGGCCGGCGACCTGAGGAAGCGCGTCTCGTCGTACTTCCAGAAGCAGGGCCTCAGCCCGCGCATCCAGATGATGGTTTCGCAGGTCGCGTCGATGGAGACGACGGTGGTGCGCTCCGAGGCCGAGGCGCTGCTGCTCGAGAACAACCTCATCAAGAGCCTCGCGCCGCGCTACAACATCCTGTTCCGCGACGACAAGTCTTATCCCTACCTGATGATTTCCGGGCACGCGTTTCCCAGGCTCGGCTTCCATCGCGGCGCCAAGGACAAGCGCAACCGTCATTTCGGCCCGTTCCCGCATTCCAACGCGGTGCGCGAGAGTATCCAGCTGCTGCAGCGCGTGTTCCGCCTGCGCACCTGCGAGGACTCGGTCTACCAGAACCGCTCGCGCCCCTGCCTGCTGCACCAGATCCGGCGCTGCACGGCGCCCTGCACCGGCCTGATCACGGCCGAGGCCTACGCGCGCGACGTGCACAGCGCGGAGCTGTTCCTCGAAGGGCGGGAGGACGACGTGACCCGCCTGCTCACCGAGCGCATGGAGGGCGCCTCGGCGGAACGCCACTACGAAGAGGCGGCCATCTACCGCGACCAGATTCGCGCGCTGTCGCGCGTCCAGGCGCGCCAGTACGTCGAATCGGAGCGCGGCGTGGACGCGGACGTGGTTGCCTGCGTGCTCGAGAACGGCATGTCCTGCGTCAACCTGGCGATGATCCGCGCCGGCCGGCATGTCGGG
>JANYII010000227.1 GCA_025358705.1 Betaproteobacteria bacterium
TCTCGACGCCGATCCTGTTCTACAACAAGGACGCCTTCCGCAAGGCCGGCCTTGACCCGGAAAATTCGCCGAAGACCTGGTACGAGATGCCCAAGGCGATGGGCGCGCTGGTCGCCGCCGGCCGCGAGTGCGTCTACACCACGGCCTGGCCCTCCTGGATACAGATCGAGAACATGAGCACCTGGCACAACCAGGATTTCGCGACCAAGGAAAACGGGCTCGGCGGCCTGGACGCGAAGCTGGTGTTCAACACGCACCTCATGGTGCGGCACGTCTCGATGCTCTCGTCCTGGGCGCGCGCCGGGTACTTTACCTACAGCGGGCGGCGCGTCGAGGGCGAGCGGCGCTTCGAGAAAGGCGAGTGCGCGATGGTCACTGCGGCGTCCTCGAGCTACGCCGGCCTGCGGCACGAGGCGAAATTCGATTTCGGCGTGGCGCAGTTGCCTTACTACGACGACATCAAGGGCGCGCCGCACCACACGCTGATCGGCGGCGCCGCCTTGTGGGTGCTGGCCGGAAAGAAAAACACCGAGTACCGCGGCACGGCGAAATTCCTCGCCTGGCTGGCGCGTGCCGACGTCCAGGCCGAGTGGCACCAGCGCACCGGCTATGTGCCGGTCACCCGCGCCGCGTACGACCTGACCGCGAAAGCAGGTTTCTACCGCAACAATCCGGGCCACGAGATCGCGATCAGGCAGCTGCTGAACCATCCGACGCGCGACTCGCGCGGCATCCGGCTGGGAGAATTCCTGCAGATCCGCGCGATCCTCGAAGAGGAGCTCGAGGGCGTCTGGGACGGCAAGGTTGCGCCGAAGCTCGCGCTCGACCGGGCGGCCGAGCGTGGCGACCTGCTGCTGCGCAAGTTCGAACGCGAGCACGGCCACGGCACGCCTGCCGCTCCAGCGAAATCAAAGAAGAAATAGTCGTTTTTCCTTCATTTGATTTGGCTATACTCGCAATCAGATCGAAACCCAGGAGGGGAAACCAAATGAAAATCAATATCTTGGCCGCTGCATTGGCTGCCGGCGTCCTGTGCGCCCCGGCCCATGCCCAAACCGAAATCCAGTGGTGGCATTCGATGACCGCCGTGAACAACGAATGGGTCAACGATCTGGCCAAACAGTTCAACGAGAGCCAGAAGGACTACAAGATCATCCCGACCTACAAGGGCTCGTACGACGAGTCGATGACGGCGTCGATCGCGGCTTTTCGCGCCGGCAACGCGCCGCACGTCCTGCAGGTATTCGAAGTCGGCACCGCCACCATGATGGCCAGCAAGGGCGCCATCGTTCCGGTCGGCAAAGTCATGAAGGATGCGGGCGAGAAATTCGACCCGAAAGCCTACATCCCCGCGGTCGCGGGTTACTACACCGCGCCGAACGGCGAGATGCTGAGCTTCCCGTTCAACAGTTCGACCACGGTCTTCTACATCAACAAGGATGCGTTCAAGGCTGCTGGCATCGACACGAACAAGCCGCCATCGACCTGGCCGGAAGTCGTCTCCGCGGCCGCCAAGCTGAAGGCCAGCGGCCACAAGTGCCCGTTCACGACGGCCTGGCAGAACTGGACGCAGCTGGAGAGCTTCTCGGCCTGGCACAACGTCGAGTTTGCGTCGAAGAGCAACGGCCTGGCGGGCCTGGACGCGCGGCTGAAAGTGGATTCGCCGCTGCACCAGCGTCATGTCGAGAACCTCGCGAACATGTCCAAGCAGGGGTTGTTCATCTACAAGGGCCGCGGCAATGTCCCGGAGGCCTCGTTCATTTCCGGCGAATGCGCGATGATCAATACCTCCTCGGGTTTCTACGGCAACGTCGCCAAGAACGCGAAATTCGCGTACCTGCTCGCGCCGCTGCCTTACTACCCGGACGTGCCCGGAGCGCCGCAGAACACCGTGATCGGCGGCGCCAGCCTGTGGGTGATGTCGGGCAAGAAACCGGAGGAATACAAGGGCGTAGCCAAGTTCTTCAGCTTCATCTCGACGCCGGAAGTGCAGTCCGCCAGCCACAAGCGCACCGGCTACCTGCCGATCACGACCGCCTCCTATCAGCTGACGGAGAAGTCGGGCTTCTACAAAGAGAATCCCGGCACCGACGTGGCGGTGACGCAGATGATCCGCAAGGTCACCGACAAGAGCCGCGGCGTGCGCCTGGGTAACTACGTGCAGATCCGCGCGATCGAGGACGAGGAGCTCGAGTCGGTCTGGAGCGGCAAGAAGACCGCGAAGGAGGCGCTCGACGCGATCGTCAAGCGCGGCAACGAGCAGCTGGAACGCTTCCAGAAGGCCAGTAAAGGCTGATGCGCCAGTAGCGGGCCGCCGTCGGGCTCGGGCAGGGTCATGGAAAAACGCGTCGTCTTCCGTTCCGCGTGGCTGCCATGGCTTCTGCTGCTGCCGCAGATGGCGGTCATCCTGGTGTTCTTCTTCTGGCCTGCGGCGCAGGCCCTCCTGCAGTCGCTGCAGCAGCAGGATGCCTTCGGCACGTCGGTCGAATACGTCGGCCTGCAGAACTTCCGGCAGCTGTTCGAGGATCCGACCTACGTCGAGTCGTTCAAGACCACGGCGTTCTTTTCCGTGCTGGTGGCCGGCACCGGCATCAGCCTGTCGCTCACGCTGGCGGTGTTCGCCGACCGGATCGTGCGCGGCGGCATGTTCTACAAGACCCTGCTGATCCTGCCGTATGCGGTCGCGCCGGCGGTGGCCGCGGTGCTGTGGCTGTTCATGTTCTCGCCTTCGCTCGGGGTCGTGGCCTACGCGCTGGGAAAAATCGGCATCGACTGGAACCACTTGCTCAGGGGCGAGCACGCCATGACGCTGATCGTCCTGGCCTCCGTCTGGAAGCAGATTTCCTATAACTTCCTCTTCTTCCTCGCCGGCCTGCAATCGATCCCGAAATCGCTCATCGAGGCCGCGGCCATCGACGGCGCGCGCCCCTGGCGGCGCTTCTGGACCATCCAGTTCCCGCTGCTGTCGCCCACCACGTTCTTCCTGCTGGTGATCAACGTCGTCTACGCGTTCTTCGATACCTTCGCGATCGTCGACGCCTCGACGCAGGGCGGTCCGGGCAAGGAAACCGCGATCCTCGTCTACAAGGTCTACTACGACGGCTTCAAGGCGATGGACCTGGGCGGCTCGGCCGCGCAATCGGTGGTGCTGATGGTCATCGTAGTGGCGCTGACAGTGGTGCAGTTCCGCTACGTCGAGAAAAAGGTGCAGTACTAGCGTGGCGGGGAATTTCCATGGTTGAACGACAGGGAGCGCAGGGCATTCTTGCCCACGTGGTGATGGTGCTCGGCGTGCTGGTCGTCGCTTTCCCCCTCTACCTCGCGCTGGTGGCATCGACCCACACGGCGCAGGATATCGTGCAGGCGCCGATGCCCCTGCTGCCGGGCGGCCACATGTGGGAAAGCTACAAGTCGGCGCTTTTCGGCCGCGAGACCAGCGCCGGGTCGAATGCGCCGGTGGCCCACATGATGTGGGTCAGCCTGGTAAGCGCGCTGGTGATCTCGATC
>JANYII010000239.1 GCA_025358705.1 Betaproteobacteria bacterium
GGCGGCGCGCAGGATGCGTGCCTGGCAATAAAGGAACGCCAGTGCGGCAAGCGCCGCCGCGGGGACGAATGCCGGCAGCGCGAGGGAAATGCCGCCGAGCCCGAAAAACAGTACGGCAGCAAAGGCCTCCCGCGTCATCCATGAGGTGAAGGGGTTGAAGAACACGTTCAGGGCGCGCAGCTTGCGGCCGATTTCGAGCCACACGGCGCCCAGTCCGCAGGCGACCAGCACCATCGAGAGCGCGATGGGAAACACGGGAAGGGATGAAAAGCTGGCGCTGACCATCAGCCCGGCGCCGGCGCCGCCAAGCATGAAGTTGAGCGCGGCACGCAGATCCCAGTTCTGCTGCAGGCGGCCGGCGGGTGCGCTGCTCACGCGGCCTTGTCCCACAGGTAGTAGAAGCGCGGCCCGGTGCCGAGCTCCTCGTGCAGGCGGAAACTCTGGTTTTCGGCCAGCAGCTGCGAGACGTTGCTCTGCGGGTCCTCGATGTCGCCAAAGTGCAGCGCCTGGGCAATGCACGAGTTGACGCAGGCCGGTGTGGCTTCCGGGTCGGCGCCCGGCTTGAGGCCTTTTTCCAGGCCCGCGTCGATGCGTTCCACGCAGAAGGTGCACTTGGTAGCGACGCCGATGCGCTCCTCATGAATTGTTTTCTCTTCATTCTTCATGGAAGCGCCATACGCAAACTCCGCGCGGTCCACCTTGAAGCGGGCGTCATAGGGGCAGGCAACGGCGCAGTAGGCGCAGCCGATGCAAAGGTCGTAGTCGATGGTGACGATGCCGTCGGCGCGCTTCCGGGTCGCGGTGGTCGGGCAGACGTGCATGCACGGCGGATCGTCGCAGTGCATGCACCCGGTCGGCACGAAGGCGCGCTTGACCTCCGGGTATTCGCCCACCTCGATATCGAGTACGCGCCGCCACTGCACGCCGGGCGGCGTGGCGTTGGCGTGCTTGCACGCCGCGGTGCAGGTCTGGCAGCCGACGCAGCGGCGCAGGTCTGCCACCATGGCCCAGCGCGTCATCGGGTTGCCACCTTACGGATCGATACGCGGGCGACATCGGCCGCGGACCCGGTGGCGTCAGTCAGGGCCAGCGTCATCGGCACCAGGGGATTCATGGATGGCATTTCGGAATCCTTGGCCAGCGGCGTCGCCCAGTGGCCGAATTGGCCGAGCAGCAGCAGCGTATCCGGCCGGATGCCCTGGCGCAGCACCGCGCGCGCGCGCACCGATGCTTTGGGCGTGGCGATCTCGAGCCAGTCGCCATCCTGGATTTCTTTTTTTTGCGCTTCATTGGAATTGAGGATCACGCCCCCGTGACCGGCGATGTTGCCGGCTACCTCCTTGATGAGCTGCATGCCGACGTTGCCGCCCCAGGCGTACTGCATGGAACGCGAGGTGAGCAGCCAGAACGGGTAGTCCTCGCTCCTGCCGCCCATCGCGGCCAGTGCCGCTTCCCATTCGCCGGGGAAGTCCTTCCATACGGGCAGCGCCTGGTATTCGGCGAGCTGCTTGTCCCACCAGGTCATGCCCTTTTCGTGCAGCCGACGGCCCAGCTCCTGGCCGATGCGCAGGAGCCGCTCCTGGTAAGGCATCTCGAAGCGCAGGCCTTTCGCCGCGAGCGTCGGGAACAGGTACCACGCGCTGCGCGGGAAGGGCTTCGTTGCCAGCCCTTGTGCCTTCCACCAGTCGAGGCCATGCTGTTCCCTCCCGTCAGTGAGCTCGCTGCTCGCGGCCTTGCAGACCGAATCCCAGATCGCTTCGACGCTGTGCGTCGTCCCGGTGTCGAGGGAGAAATCCTTCAGCGGAACCCCCAGGACGCCGGGGTCCTATCGGGCCATGTCACCGGTGTGAAAACTCCCAGCGCCAACTAGAGACGGGGTGCCCCCGAGGCGCCGGGCCCGGCCCATGACAATGCCGTTGCGAATCGCGGCAGCAGAGGGGCCGAGAAGCCTGTGATATGATGCACGCTCCCAAATGGGAGGAGCTTGCCATGAAGACCTACGCTTTTGCCGGGACGGCATTGTTGGTGTTGTCGCTTTCCGCAGGCGCCCTGGCGCAGGTGCCGCCCGATATCGCAGCGGC
>JANYII010000283.1 GCA_025358705.1 Betaproteobacteria bacterium
ACCAGCTGATGGGCGTCGTCTCGACGCTGTCGCTGGCGATCAACCTGATGCTGCTGATCTCGCTGTTGTCGATGCTGCAGGCGACGTTGACGCTGCCCGGCATTGCGGCAATCGCGCTGACGCTCGGCATGGCGATCGACGCCAACGTTCTGATCAACGAGCGGATCCGCGAGGAGTTGCGCAAGGGCACCAAGCCGCAGGAGGCGATTTCCGAAGGCTATGCGCGCGCCTGGGGCACGATTCTCGATTCCAACGTCACCACGCTGATCGCAGGGCTGTCGCTGCTCATCTTCGGCTCAGGGCCGGTGCGCGGCTTCGCGGTGGTGCACTGCCTCGGCATCATGACGTCTATTTTTTCCTCGGTCGTGGTGTCGCGCGCGATCGTCAACCTCTCGTACGGGCACCGCCGCCGCATCGCGCACCTCGCGATCGGCGACACGGGCTGGAAATAGCGAGCCATGGAATTCTTCAAGATCCGCCGCGTCATCCCGTTCATGCGGCATGCGCTCGTCTTCAACATCATTTCGCTGCTGACCTTCGTCGCCGCGGTGTTTTTCCTCGCCTACAAGGGCCTGCATTTCTCGGTCGAATTCACCGGCGGCACCCTGGTCGAGGTGAACTACAAGGACGCCGCCAACGTCGAGTCGATCCGCGAGACGCTGGACAAGGCCGGCCTGAAGGGCGAAGTGCAGAATTTCGGCTCCTCGCGCGACGTGCTGATCCGCCTGCCGGTCGAGAAAGGCCAGTCGACCTCGGACCTGTCGCAGAAAGTCACCGGCCTGCTCAAGGTGCAGGACGCCACCGCCGAGGTGCGGCGCGTCGAATTCGTCGGTCCGCAGGTCGGCGAGGAGCTGGCCGAATACGGCGCGCTCGCGCTGCTCGTGACCGCGATCGGCATCGTGTTCTACCTCTGGATCCGCTTCGAGTGGCGTTTCGGCCTGGCGGCGATCATCGCCAACCTGCACGACGTGGTGATCATCCTGGGTTTCTTCGCCCTCTTCCAGTGGGAATTCTCGCTGCCGGTGCTGGCGGCGGTGCTCGCGGTGCTCGGCTACTCCGTGAACGAATCAGTGGTGGTGTTCGACCGGGTGCGGGAGAACTTCCGCAAGATGAGGAAGGCGAGCGTGCCCGAAGTGATCGACAGCGCGATCACCGGCGTGATTTCGCGCACCATCATCACCCACGGCTGCACCCAGGCCATGGTCACCACCATGCTCGTCTTCGGCGGGCCGGCGCTGCACTACTTCGCGCTCGCGCTCACGATCGGCATCTGCTTCGGCATCTACTCCTCGGTGCTGGTGGCGAGCCCGCTGGTGATGTGGCTGGGCGTCGACCGCACCCAGTTCATCCACGCCCCGAAGAAGAACCCCGCGGACGACAAGAACGAAGGCGCCGTAGTCTAGTTACCTGAGTATTTGCACCAGGTTCGAGTAGTCGTCGGTCCAGGTGCGCCAGCCTTCCCGGTCCTCGGCTTCCTCGGGCGACGCGGCCTGGATCTCCGGCGCCTCCAGCGCCTTCGCGTCGCGCGACACCAGCACCCAGTCGGTGGTGGTGTGGTCGTCGTCGCCGTCCTTGCCCCGGTCGGACACCAGCGTCACGTGCGCGCCGTTCTCCCTGGCAATCCGCGCCACCACCGGGACGAGGTTGAGGAACCGGTTCGAAACATGGAACGCGACGATGCCGTCGGGTTTCATGTGCCTCAGGTAGACGCCCAGGGCCTCTTTCGTGATGAGGTGGATCGGGATCGCATCGCTCGAGAACGCGTCCACCGCGAGTAGATCGAAGCCCTGCGCGAAGCCCTGCGCCGCCTCGCGCTCGAGGGTCAGCCGCGCATCGCCGATCGCGATCTCGATGCCGGCCTTGCTGTCGGACAGGTAGGTGAACCTGGTGCGCGCGATGTCGATCACCTGCGGATTGATGTCGTAGAAACGGAACGCGTCGCCCTTGCGCCCGTACGCGGCGAGCGTCCCGGTGCCAAGGCCGATGACGCCGACGCGAACCGCGCCCTTGTCCTGCTTGGCGGCCATCGCCGCTCCGACGCCGGAGGTCGGCTGGTAGTAGGTCGTCGGCTTGCGGCGCCCGTCCTCGGTCATGTCCTGTTCGCCATGCATGATCACGCCGTGCACCAGTCGGCGCAGGTGGTAGGACTCGCCCGGGATGCCGTATTCCTTCACCCGGATCACGCCGTAGAAATTGCGCTCCGAGACGATGACGTCCTTCTGGAAGCGTGAGCCTTCGTAGGCGGCGCAGGCGGCCACCGCGAGCAGCATCGCCAGGCTGGCCCAGCGCGCAACCCTGTTCACCGGTGCGAAGCGCACCGCTGCCAGCAGCGCGAGCGCAACCAGCGCGAGGCCCAGCTCATAGAAGGCATTGAAGGCGAGCGGCGCGACCACCGCGACCAGCAGCCCGCCGATCGCCCCGCCGGCGGAGATGGTCAGGTAGAAGGCGGTGAGATGGCGCGCCGCCGGCCGCGAGCGATACAGCTCACCGTGGCAGAACATGCAGGCGACGAAGAGACCCGACAGGTACATGCCGATCTGCATCCACAGGTCGAACTGGTACTTGGTGTCCACCAGCAGCCAGGCCATGCCGGCGAGCCAGACGAGCACCACCGCCCAGAATACCTCGACCCGGTACAGGTTGAACCCCAGGCTTCCTCCCTCAAAGGCGAGAATGAAGGTGAGCAGGTACAGCGTCAGCGGCGCGAGCCACAGCAGCGGGATCGCCGCCACGTTCTGCGTCACGTGGTTGGTCACCGCCAGCAGCATGACCGAGCCGGTCGCCGACAATGCCAGCCACAGCAGGGTGTCGGCACGGCGCAAGGGGGCAACGTCTTCTGCTGCAATGGTTTCTTCTGCTTGCGATTTTGAAGAAACAGTCCAGGACAATACGGCGCACAAAACGGCAAAGACCGCGAATAGAGCGGACCACCAGACCACCTGCTCGCGGTTGTCGAGGAACGGCTCGACCAGCAGCGGATAGCCGACCAGCGCGAGCAGCGATGCGAGGTTCGATACCGCGAACAGGCGGTAGGGATCCGCGCCGGGACGGGCGCGCGCGAACCAGGCCTGCAGCAGCGGGCTGGTCGAGGCAAGCAGCAGGTACGGCAAGCCGACGGTGGCCGTCAGCACCAGCAGGATGCGGGAGATCGGTTCTTCCGCACCCGTCGGCTTCCACATGTCGCTGGGCGCGATCGGCAGCAGCGCGAGGGCGGCGGCGAGCAGCACCGAGTGCAGCACCGCCTGCGCCCGGGGTTGCAGCTTGGCGTTGGTTGCGTGCGCGTAGGCATAGCCCGCGAGCAGCACCGTCTGGAAGAACAGCATGCAGGTCGTCCACACGGCGGCCGTGCCGCCGAACCAGGGCAGGATCTGCCGCGCGATCAATGGCTGAACGAGGAACAGCAAAAACGAAGACAGGAAAATCGTCGCGGCGTAGCTCATCCGCGACTCAGATGCGCTTGGCGAGCCGCGCTGCGAGGCCGGTATAGGACGCGGGGGTCAGCGCGAGCAGCCGCTTCTTTTCTGGCGCGGGAATCGGCAGCGTGCGGATGAACGCGGCCAGTTGCTGGCGGTCGAGCTTCTTGCCACGCGAAAGCGCCTTGAGCTTCTCGTAGGCCCCGGCAACGCCGTGCCTGCGCATCACCTGCTGCACCGCCTCGGTGAGCACTTCCCAGTTGGCATCCAGGTCCGCCGCGATGCGCCGCGGGTCGGCCTCGAGCTTGGCCAGGCCGCGCAGGCAGGACGCGTAGGCGAGCAGCGCATGGCCGAGCGCGTTGCCTACGTTGCGCAGCGCGGTGGAATCCGACAGGTCGCGCTGCCAGCGCGACACCGGCAACTTGTCCGAAAGGTGGCGCAGCAGGGCGTTGGCGATGCCGATGTTGCCTTCGGAGTTCTCGAAGTCGATCGGGTTGACCTTGTGCGGCATGGTGGAGGAGCCGACCTCGCCCTTTTTCGTCTTCTGCGTGAAGTAGCCGAGCGAGATGTAGCCCCAGAGGTCGCGGTCGAGGTCGAGCAGCACGATATTGGCGGCCGCGTAGGCGTCAAACAGCTCGGCGAACGAATCGTGCGGCTCGATCTGGGTCGTGTAGGGATTGAATTCCAGCCCCAGCCCCTGCACGAACCGGGAGCAGAAACGCTCCCAATCGAAATCCGGGTAGGCGATGCTGTGCGCGTGGTAATTGCCGGTCGCGCCGTTCATTTTCCCCAGCAGCGGCACCACCGCGATGCGCTGGCGGGCGCGTCGCAGGCGCGCCACCACGTTGGCCATCTCCTTGCCGAGCGTGGTCGGGGACGCAGGCTGGCCGTGGGTGCGCGAGAGCATCGCGAGCGCGGCGTGCCGGCGCGAGAGATCGCGCAGCACGGCGATGATTTCGTCCAGCTTCGGCAGCATCGCGCGCTCGCGCGATTCGGCGAGCATCAGCGCGTAGGATAGGTTGTTGATGTCCTCGGATGTCGCGGCGAAATGGATGAACTCGAGGGCGCCCTGCACCTCGCGGTTCTTGCCCAGGCGGGCTTTCAGCCAGTATTCGATCGCCTTGACGTCATGGTTGGTCTCGGCTTCGATCGACTTTATCTGCTCCGAATCTTTTTCATTGAACTGCAGCGTCAATTCATCGAGCAAGGCCACAGTCTTGCGGGAGAACGGCTTCAGTTCGGCGATGGCCGGCTCGGCGGCCAGCGCCATGAGCCAGGCGAGTTCGACGCGCACGCGGTAACGGATGAGCGCGTGTTCGCTGAAGAACGGCCTGAGGGAATCCGCCGATGTTGCGTACCGGCCGTCGAGCGGAGACAACGCAGTGAGCGTAGAGGCCATGGTGCTTATTATATAATTCGCCCCCGCCATGAAACTACTCGGCTCCGTTCCCAGCCCCTATACCCGCAAGGTACGCATCGTCCTCGCGGAAAAGAAGATCGACTGCGATTTCGAGGTGGCCGACGTCCTGCCGTCGGAGAACCCGGTCAACGCCCTGAATCCGCTGGGCAAGGTGCCCACGCTGCTGCTGGACGACGGCACCGCGCTGTTCGATTCGCGCGTCATCGTCGAGTTTCTCGACAGCGTGTCGCCGATCTCGCGCCTGATCCCCGACGACAACCGCGAACGGGTCGCGGTGCGCCGCTGGGAGGCCCTTGCAGACGGGTCGCTCGACGCCGGATTGCTGATCCGCTACGAGTCGCTGCGGCCGAAGAAAGAGCAGAGCACCGACTGGACCGCCAAGCAGGTCGGGAAACTCAAGCGCGGCCTGGCGATGATCGCCGCCGAGTTGGGCGACAAGCCCTGGTGCCACGGCGACCGCTACACGCTGGCCGACATTGCCGTGGGCTGCTGCCTCGGCTGGGTGGCGTTCCGCAAGCCCGGGGCCGTCGAGTGGCGGACCGAATACCCGAACCTAGACCGCTTCTACGACAAGTTGATGGAACGGCCGGCGTTCGCGGACACCGCTCCTCCAAAAGCCTAACTAATTACCGCGCCACCCAGGCACGCCGTGCCGTCGTAGAGCACCACCGACTGGCCGGGCGTCACCGCCCACTGCGGCTGGGCGAACTCCATCGCGATTTCTTCCTCGTCCGAGCGGGTGACGATGCAGGCGGAGTCCGCCTGGCGGTAGCGGGTCTTGGCCGAATGCGTGGCGCCTTCCTCGGGCGCATCCCCCGAAACCCAGCTCGCGTCCTGCGCCTTTAGCGAGCGCCGCAGCAGCAGCAGGTGGTCATGGCCCTGCACCACGATGAGCGCGTTGGAGCCGAGGTCCTTCTGCGCCACGTACCAGGCGTCGCCCGCGCCGCCCGAGGTTCCACCGATGCCGATGCCCTTGCGCTGGCCGATGGTGTAGAACGCGAGGCCGATGTGCGTGCCGACGCGCACGCCCTCGGGCGTCATGATCGGCCCGGGCTCGCGCGGCAGGTAACGGTTGAGGAATTCGCGGAACGGCCGCTCACCGATGAAGCAGATGCCGGTCGAATCCTTTTTCGCGTGATTCGGCAGGTGCGCTTCCGCGGCG
>JANYII010000302.1 GCA_025358705.1 Betaproteobacteria bacterium
GTCGAGCTTGTTAGGCCATATTTGAGCGTCGGGTTGGTGTACAAGATCGTATCTGTCCGGGTCCCTTCGAAGTCGAATCGCGTCCAGTTGATTAGATCGTGGTTGAGCACCATCTGGACCGCGATCGCCGCATCGAGCGCGTTGCCGCCGGCGCGCAGGATCTCGACGCCCGCGCGCGCGGCGTGGGGATTGGCTGCGACAACCATGAACTGCGCCGCGCCGCTGCTGGCGGACGCGAATGCGAACAGGGCGATGAAAAGAAGGTGTTTCATGATGTCGGGCGGGCATAAAATCCCCGCAGGAGGCAGTATGAACCAGTCTGTACGCGTAGAGCACGACCTGATCGGCGACCGGCAGGTGCCCGCGGACGCCTACTACGGCGTGCATACCCTTCGGGCGCTTGAAAATTTTCCGATCACCGGGACCGCGATCTCGATCTACCCGGACCTGGTGGAGGCGCTCGCCTGCGTCAAGCAGGCCGCCGCGATCGCCAATCGCGAGCTGGGGCTGCTAGACGGCGAGCGCGCTGACGCCATCGTGCGCGCCTGCGAGGAAATCCGCGGCGGCGCGCTGCTCGAGGAATTCGTGGTCGATGTAATCCAGGGCGGCGCGGGCACCTCGACCAACATGAACGCCAACGAAGTCATCGCCAACCGGGCGCTCGAGCTGCTGGGAGCGAAAAGGGGCGATTACGCGCGCCTGCACCCGCTGGACCATGTGAACCTTTCGCAGAGCACGAACGATGTCTACCCGACGGCGGTCAAGCTCGCGCTGCAGTTCGGCATCCGGCGACTGCTGCGGGAAATGGCGGGCCTGAGGAAGGAGTGCGAGCTGAAGGCGGCGGAATTCTCGGACGTGCTCAAGGTCGGCCGCACCCAGCTGCAGGACGCGGTGCCGATGACGCTCGGCCAGGAGTTCTCGACCTATGCGGTGATGCTCCAGGAAGACGAAAGCCGGCTTGGCGAGGCGGGCAGCCTCGCGCGCGAGATCAACCTGGGCGCCACCGCGATCGGCACCGGGATCAACGCGCATCCGGAATACGCCCAGCGCGTCACGCGCATTCTTTCCGAGATTACGGGAGTCGAGTTCATCGTCTCGCCCAACCTGATCGAGGCGACGCAGGATGCGGGCGCGTTCGTGCAACTCTCGGGAGTGTTAAAGCGTGTCGCGGTGAAGCTTTCCAAGGTCTGCAATGACCTGAGGCTGCTGTCGTCGGGGCCGCGCGCCGGACTAGGCGAAATCAACCTGCCGGCGGTCCAGGCGGGGTCCTCCATCATGCCGGGCAAGGTGAACCCGGTGATTCCCGAAGTGGTGAACCAGATTGCTTTCGAAGTCATCGGCAACGACATTACCGTCACCATGGCGGCCGAGGGCGGCCAGCTGCAGCTGAACGCGTTCGAGCCGATCATCGCGCATAGCCTGTTCAAGAGCATTTCGCACCTCGCGGCCGGCTGCCGCACGCTCTCCGAGCGCTGCGTGCGGGGCATCACGGCGAACCGCGAACGCGCGCGACGCCTGCTCGACGACTCCACCGCGCTGGTCACTGCGCTCAATCCGTATATCGGCTACGCGCGCTCGAGCGAGATCGCGCGCGAAGCGCTCGCCACGGGCAGGCGCGTCTACGAACTGGTGCTGGAGAAAAAGCTCATGACGCGCGAGGACCTGGACGCAATCCTCAGGCCCGAAGTCCTCACCCAACCGCATTTTTCGACAGTGCACCGACCCAAGGGCGATGCCTGACGAGGAAATTTCCCGGCGCACGCTGGAGCACTACGACTGCCGGGCGGAAGATTTCTGGCAGGGGACGCGGGATCATGACGTCAGCCAGAACATGGCTGCGCTGCTGAAGCACATCGAAGGTGTACCCCCTTTCACGATCCTGGATTTCGGCTGCGGGCCCGGACGCGACCTTAAGGCGTTCACCGCGCTTGGGCACGCCGCGGTGGGCCTCGAGGGTTCGGCGCGCTTTGCCGCCATGGCGCGAGAGCACAGCGGTTGCGAGGTCCTGCAGCAGGACTTCCTCAAGCTCGATCTGCCCGGGGCGCGTTTCGATGGCGTTTTCGCCAATGCGTCGCTGTTCCATGTCCCGGGCAGGGAACTGCCGCGCGTGCTGCGCGAACTGCATGCGTCGCTGAAGCCGGGCGGGGTATTGTTCAGCTCGAATCCGCGCGGCGCGAACGAGGAAGGCTGGAACAAGGGGCGCTATGGCGCCTACCACGACCTGGAAGCCTGGCGCCGCTTCCTGACGGCGGCAGGGTTCGGGGAACTTGAACACTACTACCGCCCGCCGGGATTGCCCCTTGATCAGCAGCCCTGGCTCGCGAGCGTCTGGCGTCGGCGATAATGTCGCCATGACCAAGTCCAAAGCACCGGCAAAAGCGAAAGCGCCGGCGAAAACAAAAGCAAAAGCCCCAAAGCGCTTCGCGGGCATCACGCCTATCTGGTCGCCCTCTGCGCAGGCGGTCGAGAGCGCGCAGATGACGCATTTCCAGCGCCATATCGTGCGCAAGTATCACCTCGAGAAGCCGGACTATGCGGACTTCTACCAGTGGACGGTGGATAACCCGGAGGATTTCTGGAGCGAGCTCTGGGATTTCTGTGGCGTGATCGCCTCGCGCAAGGGCTCCACCGTGCTCTTGGACGGCGACAAGATGCCGGGCGCCAAGTGGTTCCCGGAGGCGCGCCTGAATTTCGCCGAGAACCTGCTCAAGCGCGGCGACCAGGGCGATGCCTTCGTCTTCTGGGACGAGCGCGGCTTCCAGAAGCGCGTCAGTTATTCAGCCCTGACGAGCGACGTGTCGCGCGCCCAGCAGGCGCTCAAGCAACTGGGCCTGCGCCCGGGCGACCGTGCTGCCGCGTTCATTCCGAACATGCCGGAGACGGGGATGCTCGCGCTGGCGGCTCTCGCGGACGGCATCGTGTGGTCGTCCTGCTCGCCGGACTTCGGCACCAGCGGCGTGCTGGATCGCTTCGGCCAGATCGAGCCGAAAATCCTGTTCGTCGCCGACGGCTACCGCTACGGCGGGCGCGAATTCGACGTGCTCGAGCGCGTCGCGCAGATCGCGGAGGGGCTGCCCAGCCTGCGCAAGGTCGTGGTCGTCCCGCACCTGCGTACCGCGCGGGAGCTTGTCAATCGGGTCTCCGATATCCCGAAGGCGGTGCTGCTGGACGAGTGGCTGCGCAAGTTCTCGCCCGCGGAAATCGAGTACGCGCAGCTGCCGTTCGAGCATCCGGCCTACATCCTGTTCAGTTCCGGCACCACCGGCACGCCCAAGTGCATCGTGCACGGCGTTGGCGGCGCGCTGCTGCAGGCGCTGAAGATGCTCAAGTTCCAGTTCGACGTGCGGCCCGGCGACCGCATGTTCTACTTCTGCACCACCAACTGGGTGGTCTGGAACATGCTCTTCCACGCGCTGTGCGCCGAGGCCACGGTGATGCTCTACGACGGCTCGCCCTTCGAACGCGGCGGCCAGATCCTGTTCGATTACGCCGAGGAGGAGCGTTTCAGCCACTTCGGCACGTCGGCGAAGTTCATCGACTCGCTGGAAAAACGCGGCCTCGCGCCGATCGATTCGTACAAGCTTCCCGCGCTGCGCATGATCCTGTCCACCGGGTCGCCGCTGGTGGCCGAGAGCTACGACTACGTTTACTCGAAGGTGAAGAAGGACGTGTGCCTGTCCTCCATCTCGGGCGGCACCGACATCATGGCCGCCTTCGCCGACGCGAATCCGATCCTGCCGGTCTACCGCGGCGAGCTGCAGTGCCGCTCGCTCGGCATGGCGGTCGAGGTGTACGACGAGGCGGGGAACTCGGTGGTCGGACAGAAGGGCGAACTCGTCTGCACCAGGCCCGTTCCCTCCATGCCGCTCGGCTTCTGGAACGACAAGGGCGGTGAAAAATACCGCAGCGCCTACTACGACAAGTTCCCGAACATCTGGACCCACGGCGACTGGTGCGAGCTCACCGAGCGCGGCACCATGGTCGTCTACGGCCGCTCGGACGCGACGCTCAACCCCGGCGGCGTGCGTATCGGCACCGCCGAGATCTACCGGCAGGTGGAGAAAATCGACGAGGTCGAAGAGTCGGTGGCGATCGGCCAGCTCTGGCCGCCGGACAATCCCACCGACACCCGCGTGGTGCTCTTCGTGCGCCTGCGCCCCGGCTTCGGCCTGGATGAAAAGCTGCAGGAAAAAATCCGCACGCGAATCCGCGACAACACCACGCCGCGCCACGTGCCCTCGAAGATCGTCCAGGTGCCCGACATCCCGCGCACCAAGAACGGCAAGGTCGTCGAGCTGGCGGTGCGCTCGATGGTGAACGGCATGCCCCTCGGCAATACCGACGCGCTCGCCAATCCGGAAGCGCTGGAACTGTTCAGGAACCTGCGCGAGCTGGCTGCCTAACGCAAGCCGGATGCGAATCCTGCGCGCGCATGGTCATCGGGCGCTGCCCTGGAAGAACGGCCTCGGCGTGGCGCGCATCATCGCTTCGCAGCCGCCCGAGGCGGGCTTCGACAGCCTGTCGTGGCAGATCGGAACCACAAGCATCGAGGCGGACTGTCCGTTCTCCAGCCTGCCCGGCCTCGACCGGCAGTTCACGCTGCTGGAAGGCAGGGGTGTCGAATTGCATTGCAGGGCCGCAAACGGCAATCCTGATCTTCGCCAGACCATCGACCGGCCGCTCGAGCCGTTTGCGTTCAGCGGCGATTGGCGGACGGAATGCCGGCTGCTGGGCGGCCCGGTACGGGTATTCAACGTGCTGGCGCGCAGAGGCGCGGCCGCGTCTCGGATCGCTATCCTCGCGCTCGAAGGTGCAATCACGCTGGAAGCGCGTGCAGGGGAGGCATTGCTTGCCTGGGTTGCGAGTGGTGCGCTCGATGCCGGTGAAAAACTCGGGCCGGACGATGCGGTATTGCTTGAGGGCGGCGCCATGCGGGTTGCGGGAATGCCAGGGACGCGAATCCTGACCGTGCGAATCGCGCGCGGTGGAACAGGCGCTGGACAATAGCGCGCCACTGTCCGAGGATTGCGTCATGGATCGCGTTCAGCACGCCCCGTCGGAGTCGCAGGCCGTCCGCCAGCGCATCCGGCGCGCCGAGATCACCGGTCATACCTCCGGCCTCGCGCCGGGCTGCGTGCAGGGCAACGTGGTGATCCTGCCGCAGGCGCTGGCGGCGGATTTCCTGCGCTTCTGCCAATTGAATCCGAAGCCGTGCCCGCTGCTCGCGGTTTCCGCGCCGGGCGAATGGGCGCTGCCGGCGCTGGGCGCGGGCATCGACATGCGCACCGATGTGCCGCGCTACCGCGTGTTCCGCAACGGCGAACTGGCCGCGGAGCCGACCGACATCCGCTCGCTCTGGCGCGAGGACCTGGTCTGCTTCATTCTCGGCTGTTCCTTTTCCTTCGAATGGGCGCTGCTCGAAGACGGCCTGCCGCTCAGGCACGTCAGCCTCGGCCGCAACGTGCCGATGTACCGGACCTCGAT
>JANYII010000320.1 GCA_025358705.1 Betaproteobacteria bacterium
TTCGAGCTGGTCGACTGGTCCTGAAATCGGGCTCTGACCCCGATTTCGACGTGGCGGGGAAGCTGCGGGGATAAGGGGGTAGCGCTTGCGGGAAGACTTAAAAAGGACTAAATTTGGTTCGATGAAATACTCGACCCGGATCAAACCCATCAGCTACGTCAAGGCCAATGCTGCGGAACTGATTCGCGAACTGACCGAGAATCGCGAGCCGCTGATCATCACGCAGAACGGCGAGGCAAAAGCGGTGATGCAGGACGTCGCGAGCTACGAGCAGGATCAGGAAACGCTCGCGCTTCTCAAGATCCTCGCGCTCGGCAAGCGCCAGGTGGAAGCGGGCAAAACGGTGCCGGCGGAGTCTGCTTTCCGGCGCCTGCGCGAGCGGCGGTCGCGCCGCTGATGCGATTCGAAGTTCGCCTGACGGCGGACGCTGTTCACGACCTCGAGGAGATCGATGACTGGATCTCGGCGAACGACAGTCTGGCAAGCGCCGTTCATGTTGCAGCGAATATCGAGGCGGCAATCGAAACACTCAAGCGCTTTCCGGAGCGCGGCCGGCACCCGGCGGAGTTGCTCGCGCTTGGAATCCGGGACTATCGTGAAACCTTCTTCAAGCCCTACCGGATCATCTATTACGTGGATGGAAGGCGCGTTTACGTTGTCCTGATCGCCGACGGACGGCGCGACCTGCAGGCGCTGCTTACACGGCGTTTGCTCTGAAATCGGACTCTGACCCCGATTTCTAGGCGACTGGTTTTTGCGCCTTGCGCCGGCTGGTGTACCACCAGAAAGCCAGGCCTCCTGCCACCAGCACTCCCAGCAACATTTCTTCGTAGTGCTTGAGGTCGCCGAGCATTTGCTCGACCAGATGGCCGAAGAGGTAGCCGCCGGCGCCGACCATGACGGACCAGAAGATCGCGCCGCCGAGGTTGAGCACCTGGAAGCGCAGCGTGGAGATGTTGCCCATGCCCAGGACAAACGGCAGCACGGTGCGCAAGCCGAAGATGAAGCGCACCGAAAGGATCAGGGGCACGTTGTACTTGGCGAGGAGTTCGTGGGCGCGCGCCGCGGGAGCGGCGTACTGCGGATAGCGCTCGAGAAGTTTCACGCCGTGGCGGCGCCCAAGGTAGAACCAGACTTGGTTGGCGAGGAAGCTGCCGACGATCGAAACCTCGATCACGGTTGGCAGGTCGAGATAGCCGCGGTGCGCGGCGAAGCCGGCGACCAGCAGCACGGCCTCGGCTTCGAGCAGGGTTCCGGCGAAAAAAGCGCCGTAGCCGTAGGTCTGGATCAGTTCCGGCAGGTTCATGCAATCGGGCTCTGACCCCGATTATGCGGCCTTCTTCTCCTCTTGCAGCGGCAGTTCGCCGATCGCGGTGCGGATCGCGTCCTCGACGTGGTCGAGGATCACGAACTCGAGCTTGGCCTTGGCATCGGCCGGGATGTCCTCGAGGTCTTTCTCGTTCCTGCGCGGCACCATCACGGTCTTGATGCCGGCGCGCAGGGCGGCGAGCGACTTTTCCTTCAGGCCGCCGATGGGCATGACGAGGCCGCGCAGCGAGATCTCTCCCGTCATTGCGACATCCGCCCTTATTGGCTTGTTTGAGAACAAGGAAACCAGGGCCAGGGTCATCGCCACACCCGCGCTCGGGCCGTCCTTCGGCGTCGCGCCCGCGGGCACGTGCACGTGGATATCCCACTTGTCGAAGGCTTCGTTGAGGATGCCTTTCGTCACAGTGAGCGCGGCCTGCGCGGATTCCTTCATCACGTCGCCGAGCTGGCCGGTCAGGATCAGCTTGCCCGTACCCGGCGTCTTGCTCGCCTCGATGAAAAGGATGTCGCCGCCGACCGGCGTCCAGGCGAGGCCGGTCGCAACACCGGGCGTGCTGGTCCGCAGCGCGATCTCGTTCTCGAACCGCTTCGCGCCAAGGATGGCGTGCAGCTCGTCCGACCCGATGACGATAGGCGTCTCCGCACCTTCGGCGATTTTCATCGCCGCATTGCGCAGCACCGAGCCGATCTGCCGCTCGAGGCTGCGCACGCCCGCCTCGCGCGTGTAATCGGCGATCAGGCTGCTCAACGTGCCCTCGTTCAGCTCGACCTGGCCGACCTGCAGGCCGTTGGTCTCGAACTGCCGCTTCACGAGGTATTTCTTCGCGATCTCGAGCTTTTCGCCCTCGGTGTAGCCCGGCAGCTGGATGATTTCCATGCGGTCGCGCAGCGGCCCGGGGATGGTGTCGAGCTGGTTCGCGGTGGCGATGAACATCACGCGCGACAGGTCGAAGTCCACGCCGAGGTAGTTGTCGCGGAACTTGCCGTTCTGCTCCGGATCGAGCACTTCGAGCAGCGCCGAGGACGGATCGCCATGGAAGCCGCCCGCGCCGAGCTTGTCGATTTCATCGAGCATCAGCACGCCCGAGCGGCTGCCCGCGCGCTTCAACGCTGCGATGATGTTGCCCGGCATCGCGCCTATGTAGGTGCGCCGGTGGCCGCGGATCTCGGCCTCGTCGTGCGTGCCGCCCAGCGCCACGCGCTGGAACTTGCGATCGGTCGCACGCGCAATCGACTGGCCGAGCGAGGTCTTGCCCACGCCGGGCGGGCCGACGAAGCACAGGATCGGGCTCTTGCCCTCCGGATTCAACTTCCGCACCGCCAGGTACTCGAGGATCCGTCGCTTGATTTTCTCCAGGCCGAAATGGTCCTCGTCCAGGACGGCCCTTGCTTCCTGGATGTTTATTTCCCTGGGAACGGAAAGTACCCAGGGCAGTTCGGTCATCCACTCGAGCCAGGTCCTCAGCATCGAAGCCTCGCCCGAGCCCTCGCCCATGCGCGCGAGCCGCTTGAATTCCTTCTTCACGTGCTTGAGCACGTCCTCGGGGAAGCCCGCCGCGTCGATGGCCTTCTTCAGCACCTCGGTCTCGGCCTCGGTGTCCTCGTCGTCGCCCAGCTCCTTCTGGATCTGGCGCATCTGCTCGCGCAGCACGTGCTCGCGCTGCTTGCCGTCAAACTCCTTGCGCGTCTTGTCGCCGATCTCCTTCGACAGGCGCAGCACTTCCACGCGCTTGGCGAGGAACGACAGCACCTTGTCCATCCGCGTGGACAAATCCAGGGTCTCGAGCAGGTCCTGCTTTTCCTCGTTCTTGATGTCGAGCAGGTTCGCCACCATGTCGGCGAGCTGGCTCGGCGAATCGATCGCCTGCACCACCTCGGCGAGCTCGTCAGGCGTGTTCGGCAAGAGCGTGATGGCCTCCGCGGCCTGCGCCTTTAACTGCAGGAAACGCGCTTCGATGTCGGCGCTCGACCCGGTGGCCTCGGGAATCCAGGCCACGCTGGCGACGAGGAACGGCCAGCCTTCGAGGAATTCGAGCACGCGGAAGCGCCGCTCGCCCTGCACCATGAGGTGGCTGGTGCCGCCCGCCTGGCCCGCATAGCGCACGACCTGCCCGGCCGTACCGACGCGGTAAAGGTCTTTCGGTCCGATGCTGTTGGTCGCCGGGTCGCGCTGCAGGATGAAGCCGACCTTGAGCTGGTTGCGCAGGGCTTCGCTCGCCGCGGCCACCGACGAAGAGCGCCCGATGGTGATCGGAGAAATCACGCCCGGAAACAGCACCGCGTTGCGCAGCGGCACCAGGATCAGCGCGTCCTCGGGGATCGGACGCACGGCGAGCGCGGTCGAGCGGCTGCGCGCCGGGCCCGTCTCGCCTGGCTCTGCGTCGGCGGCTACGATGACGTCATCCTTCTTTTTGCGCCAGAAATCCACGGATTCTCCTTGTTGCGAGCACGGGCATACGCTCTCACCCATAGGTGTGGGCGAACGGAGGAGAAACAAGGTTATAAAATGCCGCCTTTAATCATGAGGAAAGCGCAGATGCCTGCCATCACCACCCCCAGCGGACTGATCATCAACGACACCGTCGTCGGCACCGGCAAGGTCGCCGTCGCCGGGCAGGACGTTTCAGTGCACTACACCGGCTGGCTCTTCTACGGCGGCGAGCGCGGCAAGAAATTCGATTCGAGCAAGGACCGCGGCCAACCCTTCGAATTTGGCCTTGGCGGCGGCCAGGTCATCAAGGGCTGGGATGAAGGCGTGCAGGGCATGAAGGTCGGCGGCGCGCGCACCCTCACCATCCCGCCGGAACTCGGCTACGGTTCGCGCGGCGCCGGCGGCGCAATCCCGGCCAACGCGACCCTGATTTTCGACGTGGAGCTTCTCGGGGTCAGCTGATGCGATACATCTTCCAGGCGGTGTTCGCCGTGGCGGCGCTCATCGGCCTGCCGGTGTTCTTCGACACGCCTTCGACGCCGGAAGGAATGATCGGCGCCACGGTGGCCGCCCTGATCCTCGTCGGCTTCGCGATCCAGGGTGTCTTCCGCTACGTGCGCAGCCGCAAGCCGAGCTCGTACCACGACAGCGTCATGCCGCCGGTGGAGCCGCCCAGGAAATAGGCTTGAGTTTTCCGGGAAGGTAAAGCGGATGCGCGGGTTCGCCGTTGGCGTTCAGGCGTAACGCGTGCAAAGGAACCTGGGTTTTCCTAAGCAGGGCTTTCACCCGCGAAGAACGTTCCATGAAGGCGCCGTGGTTTCCCCACGCGCACACCACGATGGCCGATGTTCGCGCCGCCTTCACGATTGCGGCATCGTTTTCCGGCCCGACCGGATCGGCCGCCGCCTTCATCTCGTTCGGGTCTGTATTCCTGAAAGAAAAAATATTCGTGACGACGAGCGCGCCGTACCCCCAGCGCTCGGCATAGTCGCGCGCCCGCGAGCACGTCGGATCGAGCTTCACCTCGTCCGCGGTGCTCGGGTTGAGCATGAGGAAATTCGCGACCGGCTTCGCCGCATCCCAACGCCGCCACAAGAGATAGCGCCAGCGCCGGCAGGGCGAAAACGTCGCCCCGGACTCCGTCATTGCTACTTACTCCGCGCCCTCAACCACCCTCATATCGCGAACCACCGAACCAGTCCCCAGGGCCTTTAGCGCGGCCTGGTAGCCGGGGGTGTCGTGCGCCGCGAGCGCGTCATTGAGGCTGGGCCACTCGATCACCACGGTGCGCTGCTTGACGCCGGCCTCCCAGGCCTCGGCCGCCATGCCGCGCGCGAGGAACTTGCCGCCCGAGGCCAACACCGCCGGCCCGGCCAGCTTGGAATACGCCGTCAGCGCGTCCTGGTTGCTGATGGATTTGTAGGTCGTAACCCAGTAAGCCTTTGCCATCGCCATCTCCTTGTATGAATCGGGGTCAGAGCCCGATTTTATTTAATCG
>JANYII010000009.1 GCA_025358705.1 Betaproteobacteria bacterium
CCGGGGTATTCATGGAGACGCCCGCCGCGACCGCCGCGCGCGCCAGCACCGGAATATGCGCCCGCTCGCCGCCGCTCGCCGTGCCCTGGCCGCCGGGCAGCTGAACCGAATGCGTGGCATCGAAAACGACCGGGCAGCCGGTATCCCGCATCACCGCGAGGCCGCGCATGTCGACGACAAGATTGTTGTAGCCGAAGCTGAAGCCCCGCTCGCAAACCATAATCTGCTGGTTGCCCGTGCCGCGCGCCTTGTCCACCACGTTCTTCATTTCCCAGGGCGACAGGAACTGGCCCTTCTTGATGTTCAGGGGCTTGCCCTGCTTCGCCGCGTTGCGGATGAAATTGGTCTGTCGGCAGAGGAACGCCGGGGTCTGGATGACGTCCACTACCGCGGCGACTTCCGCCAGCGGCGTATCCTCGTGGACATCGGTGAGGACCGGCACGCCGATCTTCTGTTTTACCTTGGAAAGTATTTTCAATCCTTCGTCCACGCCGGGCCCCCGGTAGCTCTGGCCCGAGGTACGGTTCGCCTTGTCGAAGGATCCCTTGAAGATGTAGGGCATGCCGAGCTTGCCGGTGAGCTCCTTCAGTTGCCCCGCCACGTCCATGCACAGCTGCTCGCTCTCCAGCGTGTCCGGGCCGGCAATGAGGAACAGCGGCCTGTCCAGGCCGGCCTCGAAGCCGCACAGCTTCATGCGGCAACGACGGAAAGCTTTCCGTCAGGCGACGCGCGCTTGGCACCCGAGCGGTACCGGATGGCCGCATCGACGAAGGCCTTGAACAGCGGATGTCCGGCACGCGGCGTGGAGGTAAATTCCGGGTGGAACTGGACGCCGAAGAAGAACGGATGCCCCGGCAGTTCCATCATCTCCGGCAGGTTTTCGCTCGGCGTGCGCGCCGAAACCTTGTAGCCCCCGGCCTCGAGTTGCGGCACGTAGACAATGTTCACTTCGTAGCGATGCCGATGCCGCTCATTTACTTCCGCGCCGTAGACCTTGAACGCGAGCGTGCCCTTCTCCACCGGGACTTTCTGCGCACCAAGACGCATGGTGCCGCCGAGGTCGGACGATTCATTGCGCCGCTCGATACGCCCGGTGCGGTCCAGCCACTCGGTGATCAGGGCGACCACGGGGTGCGGCGTTTCCGGGTCGAACTCCGTGCTGTTGGCGCCCTCCAGCCCGCAGACATTGCGCGCGAACTCGATCGTCGCGAGCTGCATGCCGAGGCAGATGCCGAGGTAGGGAACGCCGTTCTCGCGCGCGTAGCGGATCGCGCGGATCTTGCCTTCGGTGCCGCGCTTGCCGAAACCGCCCGGCACCAGGATGGCGTCCATTTTCGCCAGGCTGCCGATGCCATCGCGCTCGATATCCTCCGAATCCAGGTAATGGATCCTGACCCGGCTGCGGGTGTGGATTCCCGCGTGCGCCAGCGACTCGTTCAGCGACTTGTAGGAATCCTGCAGGTCCACGTATTTGCCGACGAAGGCGATGTCCACCTCGTGCTCGGGACTGGCCAGCGAATGAACCAGGTTTTTCCAGGCCGACAGGTCCGCGGCTTTTGCCAGGATATGCAGCTTGTGGCAGACGATCTCGTCGAGCATCTGCTCGTGCAGCATCATCGGGATCTTGTAGATCGAATCCACGTCCCAGGCGGAAATGACGGCTTCCTTCTGCACGTTGCAGAAGAGGGCGATCTTGCGCCGGTCGTCTTCGGGCAGCGGCCGGTCGGTCCGGCACAGCACCACGTCGGCCTGGATGCCGATCTCGCGCAGTTCCTTGACCGAGTGCTGCGTCGGCTTGGTCTTGATCTCCTTCGCGGAGGCGATATACGGCACCAGGGTCAGGTGGATGTAGCAGACGTTGTCGCGGCCCAGTTCCAGGCCCATCTGCCGGATCGCCTCGAGAAACGGCAGCGATTCGATGTCGCCGACCGTGCCGCCGATCTCCACGATGGCGACGTCGGCGTCCCCTGCCCCGCGCTTTATGTTGAGCTTGATCTCGTCGGTGATGTGCGGGATCACCTGCACCGTGCCGCCGAGGTAGTCGCCGCGCCGCTCCTTCTTGATCACCGACTCGTAGACCTGGCCGGTGGTGAAATTGTTCCAGCGGTGCATCTTCGAGGACTGGAAACGCTCGTAGTGGCCCAAGTCAAGGTCGGTCTCGGCGCCGTCCTCGGTGACGAAAACCTCGCCGTGCTGAAACGGCGACATGGTTCCCGGATCCACGTTGATATAAGGATCCAGCTTGATGTTGGTGACCCGGATGCCGCGCGATTCGAGGATCGCGGCTTGAGAGGCGGCGGCGATACCCTTTCCAAGACTGGAAACGACACCACCGGTAACGAACACGTACTTGGTCATATACGCCAAGCTCAGCGTGAAAGCGGGAGTGTACAGGAAGCCGACTTCGGCTTCAAATGCAGGAACCGGCCGCGCGCCGCAAATCGCGGCCGCGCCGGCGCCGCCTTACGGCGACAGTGCCACCTTGAACTCGCAACCCGTCTTGGCGCGCACCTGTTCGAGCGTGACGCCCGGATGCATTTCCTTCAGCGCCAGGCCGCCTGAGGCCTGCACCTCGAACACGCACAGGTCGGTGACGATCATATTGACCACGCCCTTGCCCGTGATCGGCAGGTTGCAGCGCTTCAGGACCTTCGGGCTGCCGTCCTTCGCGTTGTGCTCCATCAGCACGATCACCCGCCGCACGCCGGCCACCAGGTCCATGGCACCGCCGGGGCCCTTGACCATCGCGCCCGGCACCATCCAGTTGGCGAGGTCGCCGTTTTCCGCCACTTCCAGCCCGCCCAGTATCGACAGGTCGATGTGGCCGCCACGAATCATGGCGAAGGAATCGGCGCTGGAGAAGAAGCTGGAACCCGGGATCGTGGTGATGGTCTGCTTGCCGGCGTTGATCAGGTCAGGGTCCACCTGGTCTTCGGCAGGGAACGGCCCGATGCCCAGCAGCCCGTTCTCGGATTGCAGGGTGACGTCGATACCCTTGGGAATGTAGTTGGCGACCAGGGTCGGGATGCCGATTCCCAGGTTCACGTAGAACCCGTCCTGCAGTTCCTTCGCGGCGCGTTGCGCCATCAGGGCGCGCACCGGCGACTCCTTCTTGGACGCGGCGGCACCCGCCACGGTGCGGAATTCGATGCGCTTCTGGTAACTCGTCCCCTGGACGATGCGGTCCACGTAGACCCCGGGCGTATGCACCTGCTCCGGGTCGAGCGCGCCAACCTCCACCAGCTGCTCGACTTCAGCCAGGGTCACCTTGCCGCAGGTCGCGATCATCGGGTTGAAATTGCGCGCGGTCTTGCGGTAGACGAGGTTGCCGGACTTGTCGCCCTTCCACGCCTTGACGATCGAGAGATCGGCGCGGATCGCCTCCTCGAGCACGTATTCCTTGCCGTCGAAGATCCGGGTGTCCTTGCCATCGGCGAGCTTGGTACCGAACGCGGTGCGCGTATAGAAACCGGGAATGCCTGCGCCGCCCGCGCGCAGTTTCTCCGCCAGCGTGCCTTGCGGCGTCAATTGCAGCTCAAGTTCGCCTGCCAGCACCTGGCGCTCGAATTCCTTGTTTTCGCCGACGTAAGAGGCAATGACCTTCTTGACCTGCCGGCTCTTGAGCAGCAGTCCCATGCCGAAGTCGTCCACGCCGGCGTTGTTGCCAACGATGGTCAGGCCCTTGACCCCGCTGTCCACCAGCGCCTGGATCAGGTTCTCCGGGATGCCGCACAAGCCGAAGCCCCCCGCGGCGATGGTCATGTTGTCGCGCAGGAGCCCCTGCAGTGCAGCGCCGGCGTTTGGATGGACTTTTTTCATCTGGGTAAAACCTCCGTGTTCATGCATTTGATTCAAGCAGCCGTTGCCGGATGTTTTCCAGCATCCGCATTCTATAATCCCGCATGGCTCGCGAATCGATGGCGTACGACGTGGTGGTGGTCGGCGGCGGCCCGGCGGGCCTCGCCGCGGCGATCCGCCTCAAGCAGCTCTCCCCGGAAACCGCGGTCTGCCTGATCGAAAAAGGCTCGGAGATCGGCGCCCACATCCTGTCGGGCGCCGTCATGGACCCGCGTGCGATCGCGGAGCTGTTCCCGGATTGGAAGGAAAAAGACGCGCCGCTGAGTGTTCCCGTTTCGGAAGATAGATTTTTATTTTTAACTGATAAAAAGTCTTTCAAAACACCGAACTTCCTGTTGCCTGCCTGCTTCCAGAACCACGGCAACTATGTGATCAGCCTGGGCAACGTGGCGCGCTGGCTTGGCCAGCAGGCCGAAGCCCTCGGCGTGGAAATCTTCCCCGGCTTCGCGGCGGCCGAAGTCCTGTACGACGAAAAGGGCTCCGTCAAAGGCGTCGCCACCGGCGACATGGGCGTCAACCGCAAGGGCGAGCACACCGACGCTTTCCAGCCCGGCATCGAGTTGCACGCGAAGTACACCTTCTTCGCCGAAGGCTGTCGCGGCAACCTCGGCAAGCAGCTTGAAGCGAAATTCGACCTGCGCAAAGGCTCCGATCCGCAGGTCTACGGCATCGGGCTGAAGGAACTCTGGGACGTCAAACCCGAACAGCACCAGCCTGGCCTCGTCGTGCATACCGCGGGCTGGCCGCTCGGTAGCGATACCTATGGCGGATCTTTTCTCTATCACGCCGAAAACAACCAGGTCGCCGTGGGCTTTGTGGTCGGCCTCGGCTACACCAATCCCTACCTCAGCCCCTACGAGGAATTCCAGCGCTACAAGACCCATCCCGCGATCCGCGGTTTCCTGGAAGGCGGCAAACGTGTCGCCTACGGGGCGCGCGCCATCACCGCGGGCGGCCTCCAATCGCTACCCGAGCTGGTATTTCCTGGCGGCTGCCTCATCGGCGACGACGCGGGATTCCTGAACGCTTCGCGCATAAAGGGCAGCCACTGCGCCATCAAGTCCGGCATGCTCGCCGCCGAGGCTGCGCACGCGGCGCTGGGCGCGGGACGCTCGAGCGATGCGCTTGTCGCCTACCCGGAAGCGTTCCGGCAGAGCTGGCTGTTCGATGAACTCTACCGGGCGCGCAACTTCAAGCCGTGGATGTCGAAAGGCCTTTACACGGGATCTCTCATGGTCGGCATCGACCAGATCGTCTTCGGCGGCAAGGCGCCCTGGACGCTGCATCACGATCACGCCGACAACGAAACCCTGAAGGAGAAGACGGAAGCGGAACCGATCGCCTATCCGAAGCCCGACGGCGTCATCAGCTTCGACCGCCTTACCAATGTCTCCTTCTCGAGCACCAACCACGGCGAAGACCAGCCGACCCACCTGACGCTGAAGGACGACGCGGTGCCGGTGAGCGTTAACCTTGAACGGTACGCCGGTCCCGAGCAACGCTATTGCCCTGCCGGAGTTTATGAATTCATTGATGTAGATTCAAACCCAAAACTTCAGATCAACGCGCAGAACTGCGTGCACTGCAAGACCTGCGATATCAAGGACCCGACGCAGAACATCGTATGGGTCACGCCCGAGGGCGGCGGCGGCCCGAACTATCCGAACATGTGACGATGAAAACCTTCCGCGAGTTCTACCCGTTCTATCTCGGCGAGCATTCGAACCGCACCTGCCGGCGGCTGCACTTCATCGGCACCACCATTGGCCTGATATGCCTGCTGCACGCAATCTCGACGCTGAACTTCTGGTGGCTGCTCGGCGGCATCGTGCAGGGCTACGCCTGGGCCTGGGTCGGACACTACTTTTTCGAACACAATCGCCCCGCCACCTTCAAATATCCTCGCTGGAGCTTTATCGGCGACTGGGTAATGTGGAAAGAAATCCTCACCGGCAAGATCAAGTTCTAATTCCCGACGACCTCGCCGAGTCCTTCCAGCCGATCATCGGGCAGTCCGTCATGCTGCGGCCACTGCGGCGCGACGACATCGATATCGAGGCCGCTTTCCTCACCGGGCTGTCGCCCGAATCCCGCCACAATCGGCTGCTCGGCGGCATGATCCAGATCACACGCGAATACCTCGAGCGCCTGACGACCGTGGACTTCTCCCGCGATATGGCGCTCGCCGCAGCACTGATGCTGGACGGACGCGAAATCCTGATTGGCGTCGCGCGCTACGTGCTTGAAACCGATGGCCGTGCCTGCGAATTCGCGATCGTGATTGCCGACGAATGGCAGGGGCGCGGCATCGGCCGCCGGATGATGGTGAAGCTCATCGCCGTGGCCCGCGGCCGCGGGCTGGAGCAGATCTACGGTGACGTGCTCTCGACCAACCGGGACATGCTCGATTTCTGCCGCAAGCTCGGCTTCAC
>JANYII010000025.1 GCA_025358705.1 Betaproteobacteria bacterium
GACCGGCGACGGCAGCCTGCAGGTCAACATCCAGGAACTCGATACGGTTGCGCGGCTCGGGCTGGACATGGACATCGTGGTGATGAACAACCAGTCCCTCGGCATGGTGAAGAATTTCCAGGACCGGTATTTCGACGGCCGCGACCAGTCCACGCGCAAGGGCTATAGCTGCCCGGATTTTGCCGCCGTTGGAAAAGCGTTCGGCATCGAGTCGAAACGCTTGTCCGGCACCGAAGAACTCGCGGCGGTGCTGCGCTCGCGCGGTGCGCAGAAGGGCCCGCGCCTGTTCGAATTGCTGATGCCTTACGCCACCGAGTGCCGTCCGCGGCTGGCCTTCGGCCGCAAGCTGGACCAGCAGCTGCCGGAGCTCCCGGCCCGCACCGATGGTGCTTAGCCGGCGCTTCATCGCCTTCTGCCTGGTCGGGGGGCTGAACACCGCTTTCGGCTACTCGGTGTACGCGGCGCTGCTGTATGCCGGCCTGCGCCACGCGTGGGCGCTGCTGATCGCCACCTGCGCCGGCGTCGTGTTCAATTTCTTCTCCACCGGCAGGCTGGTATTCGGCAACCGGGACGGCTCGCGGCTGCCCAGATTTGTCGCCGTCTACGCGATCGTCTATGTTTTCAACCTGGCCCTGATCGAATTGCTGCTGGCCGAGGGGTTCGGCCCCTATGTCGGAGGGGCGATTTCGATGCCGGCGGCGACGCTGGTGGCCTACGCGCTGCAGAACCGTTTCGTGTTCCTGAAGGCGGAAAGAAATTGATCTCGATCGTTACGCCCTGCTACAACGAGGAAGGCAACGTCGCCGAGCTGCACCAGCGGGTGCGCGCCGCGATGGCGCTCGCGCAGGCCGATTACGAGCACATCTTCATCGACAACGCCTCCACCGACGGCACGGTCGCCCGCCTGAAGGAGATCGCGGCGCAGGACCCCAAGGTGCGGATCATCGTCAACGCGCGCAACTTCGGGCACATCCGCTCCCCGTATCACGCCATCCTGCAGGCCTCGGGGGATGCGGTGATCCTGATGGTGGCCGACCTGCAGGATCCGCCCGAACTGATCCCCGAATTCATCCGCAAGTGGCGCGAAGGCCATCGCATCGTCATCGGGGTGAAGTCGCAGAGCGAAGAGTCGCGCGCCATGTTCGCCATCCGGCGCGCCTACTATGGCTTCCTCGCGCGCATCGGCGAGCATGCGCTGGTGCGCAATTTCACCGGCTTCGGGCTCTACGACCGCCAGGTGGTCGAGGCGTTGCGCGAGCTGCGCGAACCTTACCCGTATTTCCGCGGCCTGATATCGGAAGTCGGCTTCGATCCGGTGCAGATCGAATACGTGCAGCCGGTACGGCGGCGCGGCATCACCAAGAATAATTTCTATTCGCTGTACGACATGGCGATGCTCGGCATCACCAGCCATTCCAAGGTGCCGCTGCGGCTGGCGACGATGGGAGGGTTCCTGCTGTCGCTCGCCAGCTTTGTCGTGGCGATGGGCTACCTGGCGGTGAAACTGCTGTACTGGGATTCGTTCTCGATCGGCCTTGCGCCGCTCCTGATCGGCTTGTTCTTCCTGTTTTCGGTGCAGCTCTTCTTCATCGGCCTGCTGGGCGAATACATCGCCACCATTCACACCCGCGTCATGAACCGGCCGCTGGTCACTGAAAAGGAGCGGATCAACTTTCCCGCTTCCGCCGGCACGCCGCCCGGTCGCCCGTGAAAATCCTCGTCTCGTCCTATACCGACGAGATATTCCTGCCCGTGATGCGGCGGGTCTGCGCCGAGCTCGGGGCGACGGTCACCGACTGGTTCGGTGCGCATCCGTCGAGAAACCCGGAGATCACCGCCGAGCGCTATCTGCCCGGCGCGGTCGTGCACCAACCCAGCAAGGCGTCGCGCGGGCTGCTGCCCTATCCGGTCGATCCGCGCCGGATGCCTGCGGTGGACCGGGCGCTCATCGAGCGCATGCTGCCCTACGAGCGAACGTTCATGCAGATGCTAGAGTTCTACGATCCGACCGGCAGCGAATTTTCCGCACGGGACCGGGGCGAGGTTTACCACTCCCTGCTGCAGTTCGGGCTCCACATCCTGCGCGAGCGCAAGCCGGACCTGTTCGTCTCATGCTCGATTCCGCACGGCACGCACGCGTACA
>JANYII010000031.1 GCA_025358705.1 Betaproteobacteria bacterium
CCCGCATCAGCCCGTTGAGGTCGTCTATGCGCGCCCCCTCCTCAGGGGTCATTTCGCGTCCGTGCGCCGCACGGTCAATCGCAGCCCGCTCGATATAGAGCGAGTGACCGATCGCCTTGGCCTCCAATAGGGGGCCAAGATTGACCTGCACCTCGGCGATCGCTCCATTGGGCATGCGGACGTTGAATTTCGCATCCCGGTAGCCGTCGATCGGCGTGGGCACGGCCGGGTCCAGGAGGTTGCGCTGCCCACTGTCCAGCACCACCATGCCCCCGGCAGCCTTGAGCCGCTCGATGGCCCCCATGGCCTCGCCGATGGTCCGCACCTCTAGTGTGCCGCGCACCAGGTCCTTGATTCTGGAGGCATCCCCGCTGTAATCGCCCTTGATCTTCTCGACCGCGCGCACGGAGCCCTTGATGTCGGCGAGCTTGACCTTCGCACCGACCGCCTGTGCAATGCCGGTCAGTACGCCATCGAAGGCGGACTTGCTGGCGTGGGCCAGGCCGTAGAGTTCGCGCAGGACGGCCTGCTGTACTGGGTGTAGCGAGGCAGCAGCCGGTATCTCAGGGAAGCTAGGCGTGACTACCGCCCCACCCTCGCTCGCCGCCACGGGCTCCACAATCGGCGCAGGTTCAGCGGCCGGGGCGGCGGCGGCCCGGTTCGCATCGACCTGCTTGAGCTCGGCCGGGACGTCCTCGAGCGCCAGGGTTGGCGGCTTGGGCTGGAAGGAGGCCTCGCTCATGGTCTCCGGCACGCTCACGGGCTCGTCGCGCAGCAGCTGGCCCATGGCCTGTTTGATCGTCTCCTCGTGTGCTGCCGAGGTGGTCAGATCGAGCGGGATGCCCGGCGCGGCGTCGATCTGCCAGTGGTGCGCGTTTCCGAGCGCCAGGGCGGCATCGCGCACCGGAGCCGTGAGATTCCTGGCCCCGAAGTGATGCACGGCACCGAACAGGCCGCCGACCAGAAGGTCGGTAGCGCGATCGGTGGCGTCGAAAGGCTGATAGGCCGCGGCCAGGTTTGCATAGCCAGTGGCCAGCAGCAGCTGTTTCTGTGCCTCGACAGTGGCCACATTGGTCGCGGCAAACCCTGCCGCGCCGCTTGCCATGCGCATCGGCAGCGTGCTGCCGAGAAAGGGCACCTTGAATCCGACCGCGGTCGCTGCCGCATCCAGTGTGCCGCCCAGGGCTGCGACGTCTGGATTGACCCCCTGAGCCCCAAGGCCCATCGAGCCCTCGGCCCCGGCGCTCGCAATCAAGAGCGCGGGATTGCCACCGCCAGCGGCCAGGAGCGCGGCGGTCTTGCCAAAGCCACCGATGATTTTCGCGGCCGTGCCGGTCTCAACCGGGTTCGGAGCGAAATAGTCGTTCCAACCCTTCACGTAAGGGTCGAAGGTCTCAAAGTATTTCTGCGCCACATCCGTCTGCGGGGACAGCAGGCTCCCCACGATCGTGGTCGGAATGACGCCGACCAACTCGGCCAGTTGCGCCGCTACGCCAGCCGCCTGGAAGGGCACCTCGCCGACGGCCGTGGGGATGCCGGCAAAAAAGCCGGGCCTGACCTGATCGGGGGAGATGAGGTGACCGGCCATTGCCTCGCGCTGCGCGTTGTTGCCCTCCTCGTCCAGACCGAACAGGCCGCTCATCGCCCGTAGGTCGCGCTGTGGCCCGTGCGCGGGTCGATCATGTTCGGCGGCATCGGCGCCGGGGGATGGATCGAGGCCGGATCATTCAGATCAAGGACGATCGGCACTTTGCCGCCGTGCCCATCGGACACGCCCAGCCAGTCCGATCCGTAGGGGATGACGTAGACGCCCTCCTGCTCCGTGCCCTGCAAGGCAAGCTGGGAGCGCTGCGCGGGGCTCAAATCCGCCACGGCCTTGTAACGGGTGGCGGCGAGGGCGACGGCGTTGTCAACGCGCTGCTCGAAGGTGCTCTTGTCCATGCCCCAAGGCACCGTCACCTCGCCCTTGCCGTTGTAGTTGACGACCTGGCCGACAACCGCCGTGATGGCCTCGTCGATGAGCTTGGAGTCGGGCTGACTGGGCTTCTCCAGCATATTGCCGCTCGCCGAGGATTTGCCCACGTAGTAGGCCTTGACCGCCTGGTAAGCGGTCTCGGCGGCGGCGGGCCGGTAGATGAAGGCCGCCCCGACAGCATTGGTAAAGGCCTGCTGGAATACCGCGTCAGTCGGCTCAAAGAGGGAAACGGCTGGCTTGCCATCGGCCTGCTTTGCGGCTTTGCTGGGGTTGAGTTTGGCCTCGCCCTGGATGATGTACTGGGACACCAGCGGGTCCTGGATCGCCCGCTCGCCGGCCAAGGCCAGCACCGGATGGTCGGGCGCGAGCTGCGCGATCATGCCGGAGTAAAAATGATCGTTCGGCGAGAGCGAGCGCAGCGTCTTGAATAGCCCGGCGACGTCCTTGGGACTGCCCGCCTCGACTATCGCCCCGAGTGTGCTCACATCCTCGGGCAGGAGCGGGCGCGTCTTGATCACCGGGCCGTACTTGGCTTGCATCGTGGTCAGATCGAGCGCGCGCTGATCAAACTGCGCCTTCAGCGCCACAGCGCCGTTCGGGTCCGCCAATTGCGTCATGTCGAGCGGCGGGGTCTCTTTGCCCGTGCGCTGCTGGAGGAACACGAGCGGGTCCTGCTGCATGGTCGTGATGTTGCGCTTAACGGAGTTGCCAAGCCTGTACAGGTCAGTCTGCTCCTTGATCGTGGCGCCCTGGGTGTCCTGACGCGCCTGCTCGGTTCGCAAATAGGCCATCTGCTTGTCGATCGGCTGGCGCAGTAAATCCTGGACCTGCGCCTCCCCCTTCATCGCGTCCGTGAAGGCCGAGGCAGAACTCGTGCCCTGGGTGCGCTGCGCCCACTGGGTCCACTGCGAAGCCGGAGCCGGCACGCCGCTGGAGGTCTGGAGGGTGATTTCGTTGATCGCGCGCGCCCCATCGGCATCGCGCTTGTCGGCTTCGTGCTCCAGGCGCATGTGAATGGCATCCATGCGGTGTTCGACCTGCATCATCACCGCCGCGCGCTTGTTGGAGTCGAGCTTGCCATCGTACAGGCCGCCCTTGTCGGTCAGGTCGTGCTGTAGATTTTGGAGGCCCGCCATGTTGTCGTGCGATTCGATCGAGCGCTGCACGGCGTTGTCGAACCACATGCCGTCTGTGGCATCCTGGATCGCCTTGTCGATCGCGGCCGGTGGAACCTTCGCGGCCAGTCCCACCTGCCGCCAGGTCTGGAGCTGATCCACAATCTGCTGCACTTGCTTGGGGTCGGTGCCGGGCTGCCCGGCGAGCTTTCTGGAGCTGTCCACGGCCTGGCCGAATTGATCGCTGTAGCGCTGCTTGCGGGCCAGATCGGCGAAGTCCTCGACCTTGAGCCCACCCTCGGCGGCCACGCGCTGCGCACCGCGCGTGTAGGCCTCAGCAGCGGCGGGTTCCAGATGATCGACCCGAGGCAGCACGTTATCGGCCGCCTGGCGCTGGTACTCAGCTGGCGCCTGCTCGGGGGTCAACTCTCCGGTGGCGAGTTTGTCGCCCACATTGCGGACGATATTCTCGCTCTTTAGTTGATGATCGAGAAGGTTGTTCGAGGCTATGGCGGCCTGTTGCTGGAAGCGTTGCTGTGCGGCCTGCTCAGCGACCGCACCGATG
>JANYII010000042.1 GCA_025358705.1 Betaproteobacteria bacterium
GCTGCCGCTGCAGCGGACCATCAAGGCGATCGCGGTGATGAGCGAGGGCAAGTTCGCGCTGCTCTTCATTCGCGGCGACCACAGCCTGAACGAGGTCAAGGCGCAGAAGGCGCTTGGCGCATTCCGCTTTGCGTCGGAAACTGAAATCCGGACCGCGTTGAACTGCAAGCCCGGCTACATAGGCCCTGTCGGCGCGAAAGCGCGAATCATCGCCGACCGTACCGTTGCAACGATGGCGGATTTCGTCTGCGGAGCGAACGAGGAAGGCTTTCACCTGACCGGCGTCAACTGGGGCCGCGACGCGGGCGAACCCGAAGTCGCGGACATCCGCAATGTCGTCGATGGCGATCCGTCGCCCGATGGCAAGGGCACGCTCAGGATCCTGCGCGGCATCGAGGTCGGGCACATCTTCCAGCTGCGCACCAAATATTCCGAGGCGCTGAAGGCCACCTACCTCGACGCGAAGGGGCAGCCGCAACCGATGGAGATGGGCTGCTACGGCATCGGCATCACGCGCATCGCCGCGGCCGCGATCGAGCAGGGCCACGACGATCGCGGCATCGTGTTTCCGCGCCCGATCGCGCCTTTCGAGGCATGCCTGGTGCCGATCGGCTTCCACAAGAGCGCCGCGGTGCGCGAGGCTGCGGAGAAGCTCTACGCAGAACTCCTCGCCGCAGGCATCGACGTGCTGCTGGAGGACCGCGACGAGCGGCCGGGCGTGCTGTTCGCCGACATGGACCTGCTCGGCATCCCCCACCGCCTGGTGCTGTCCGACCGCGGCCTCGCCGCCGGCACCATCGAGTACAAGGGCCGCACGCAGGCTGCGGCGGAGAACGCGCCGCTCGCCACCGCGCTGCAAATGCTCAGGGAAAAATTCGCCGCCGCATGAGAAGCGCCCTCGCGCTCGTCCTGCTGCTGGTTTCCGTGCACGCTCTCGGCGGCAACCAGGCCGAAGAAGCACTCGCCGACAGCGTGCGCTCCTCGATGCAGGCCTCGATCGCGGACCGGGTCGCCCCGTTCCTGAACTTCAAGAGCGGTTCCGAGAACGGGCACAAGTGGCTGTACGAGATGTCAAAGCGTCTGGAACAGCGCATCCCCGACCGCAAGCAGCGCACCGAACTGCTGAAGACGGTGCAGTACGAGGCGATACGCGCCGGGCTGGACCCGCAAATGGTGCTCGGCCTGATCCAGGTTGAGTCCGGTTTTCGCAAGTACGCCGTGTCGAGTTCCGGCGCGCGCGGCTACATGCAGGTGATGCCGTTCTGGATCAAGATCATCGGCGAGCCCCACCATAACCTGTTCGCGCTGCGCACCAACCTGCGCTACGGCTGCGTCATCCTGCGCCATTACCTGAACCTCGAGAACGGGGACTATTTCCGCGCACTCGGCCGCTACAACGGCAGCCTGGGCCGTCCCGAGTATCCCGACGCGGTCCACGCCGCCTGGCGCGGCCGCTGGAAGTACGACGGTGCCACCAGCTGAGCGCGGCGAAATCGTGCTCGGCCACCGGCGCGTCTACATCGTGCCCAGCCGGCTCGGGTTCTTCTTCGGCGGCACGCTGACGATCCTGCTGATAGGCTCGATCAACTATGCGCTGTCGCTGGGCTTCGCGCTGACCTTCCTGCTGGCCGGGATGGGAATCGCGGCGATGGTGCAGACCACGCGCAACCTGGCGCGGCTGTCGGTGCGCGCCGGGCGCAGCGACGCGGTGTTCGCCGGCGACGCGGCGCGCTTCAGGCTGGCGATGGCGAACGCCGGCGATTTCGACCGACCCGAGATCCTGGTACGTCACCTCGGCTCCGGCGCGCAGCAGAGCGTCGATGTGGCCGCGTCGGATTCGGCAGAGGCAGTGCTGCCGGTACCGGCGCAGCGCCGCGGCTGGCTGCCGCTTGGCCGCGTGATGCTCGAGACGCGATTCCCGGTCGGCCTGTTCCGCGCCTGGAGCTACGTCGAACCCGACTGCCGCTGCCTGGTCTATCCGCGTCCCGTGGCCAGCGCCCTGCCGCCGCCCGCGCCCAACGCGCAAGCGGGCGGCGCGCGCGCCCACGCGCAGGGCAGCGATGATTTTTCCGGCCTGCGCGCCTACCAGCCCGCCGATTCCCCGCGCCACGTCGCCTGGAAATCCGTGGCGCGAATCGACACGCAGCACGCGCGCAGCGACGACATGCTGACCAAGCAGTTCGCCGGCGACGCGATCGTCGAACTGTGGTTGAGCCTAAGCGACCTTCCGGCCTCGCTCGGCCTGGAGCAGCGACTTTCGCGGCTCGCCGGCTGGGTGCTCGCGGCGGAGCGCGCGGGCGCGCTCTATGGCCTGCGCCTTCCCGGAATCCAGCTCGATCCCGGCCGCGGCGAAGCGCATCGCGCCGCCTGCCTGGAAACCCTGGCCTTGTACAAGCCGGCATGAAACAGAACGAATTGGCCCGCCACGGCATTGTCCTGCCCGGGCAACGCCCGATCGCCTGGCGGGAGTACGCGATGCTGCTTGCCGGCCTGCTGCTTGCCGCCGGCCCGCACGCGTTGCGCGCGCCCTGGTGGTTGATCCTGTTCACGCTTTTTCTCTACGCCTGGCGCGGCCTGGCTGTCAGCAACCGCAGCCTGCTGCCCTCGCGCTGGCTGCTGGTCGCCATCGTCGCGCTCGGCATGGCCGGCATCTGGCTGCAATACCGCGCCATCTTCGGCCGCACGCCCGGCCTGATGCTGCTGGTGCTGTTCTCCGGCTTGAAGATGCTGGAAACGCGCCACCAGCGCGACGCGGCGGCGGTGGTGTTCCTCACCTGGTTCCTCGCGATCACCAGCTTCCTCTACACGCAGTCGATCCCCACTGCGATCGGCATGTGCGCCGCCGTCGCGGCCAGCGTCGCGGCCCTCGTGAGCTGCGCCGCGCCGCGCCGCGCGCCGCGCGCCAACCTGCGCACCGCATGGATGCTGCTGGGGCAGGCGGTGCCGGCCGCGCTGGTGCTGTTCCTGCTGTTTCCGCGCGTACAGGGCCCGCTCTGGGGTCTGCCGCAGGACGCCTTTACGGGCGTCACCGGATTGTCGGACTCGATGGCGCCGGGCAACCTGTCGCAGCTCACGCTGTCCGACGCGATCGCCTTTCGCGTCGATTTCCACGGCGAGGCGCCGCGGCGGCGCGCACTCTACTGGCGCGGACCGGTCCTGTGGGACTTCGACGGCCGCACCTGGAGGCTGGGAAATCCCCGGCTGGCCGACCTGGAGCCGCGCGCCGGCGGCACGCGCGTCGAATATTCCGTGCTGATGGAACCGCACAACCGCAACTGGCTGTTCGCGCTTGAGATGCCTGCCAGCCTGCCGCCGCAGGCGCGCTACCTGGATGACGGCCAGATCATCAGCCTGGCCCAGGTGCGTTCGCGCATCAGCTACGAAATTGCGTCGACGATCGAGTCCGAACCGAATCCGTCCGAGACGTTCCTGGCGCTGGAGCGCGCGCGCCGCCTGCCGCCCGGCTTCAATCCGCGCGCCAGGAGCCTGGCCGAAAGCTGGCGCGCGGCTTCGGCCGGCGACACCGAGGTGCTGGCGCGGGCGATCGAGTATTTCCGCGGCGCGCGCCTGCAATACACCACCGAGCCGGCGCTGCTCGGGCGCGACTCGGTGGACGAATTCCTCTACGACACCCGCGAAGGCTTCTGCGAGCACTTTTCCTCCGCGTTCGTGTTCCTGATGCGCGCCGCTGGAATCCCGGCGCGCGTGGTGACCGGCTACCAGGGCGGCGACATGAACCCGGTGGATGGAAAATTCACCGTGCGCCAGTCCGACGCGCACGCCTGGAGCGAAGTCTTCATCATCGGCCGCGGCTGGATCCGCGTCGATCCGACCGTGCTGTCGGTGCCGCTGCGGCTGGATGCGGGCCTTGCGCGCGCGCTGCCGGCGGGCAATGCGATGCCGCTGCTGATGCGGCCCGAACTCGAATGGCTGCGCGGGCTGCGCTACAACTGGGAGGCGCTCGCGCACCAGTGGAACCTGCTGGTGCTGGGCTACAACCCGGACCGCCAGCGCGAGCTGCTGTCGCTGCTCGGCGTGAGAGGCGCCGACTGGCTCGAGCTCACCTCGGCGCTGATGGCGGTGCTGGGCGCATTCGTCCTCGGCCTTTTCGCCTGGATGCTGCACGGCATGGTGCGGCCCGATCCGGTGCAAAAGTCATGGGACCAGTTCTGCCGCAAGCTGGGCGAGAGGGGCGTGACGCGCTCGCCGAACGAGGGCCCGCGCGACTATTCCGAGCGCGCCGCGCGCAGCCTGCCTTCCGCGAAGGACTCGATCCAGCGCATCGCCGCGCTCTACATGGGGCTGCGCTACGGCAGGTCCGCCGCGGAGACAGAGGTGGTGGAACTGCGCCGGCGCGTCAAGGAACTGGAATTCGGATGAGGCGCAACTTTCTTCTTGCATCCCTGTTCATTTCATTGGCCGCGCTGCCCGCACAATCTGCGCCGCCCGCCGCATCTCTTCCCTCGAAACCCTACGGCAAGCGCGAAGACGTGCAGGGCTTCATCCGCCAGATGGCCGAGCGGCACGGCTTCGTCGAGCATGAGCTGAAATTCCTTTTCTCCCGCGCGCGCCGCGAACCCGCGATCCTCGCCGCGATCGCGCCGCCGAAAACCGCGCCGATGCGTTCCTGGCAGACCTACCGCAGCCGCTTCATCAACGACGCGCGTATCGCGGAGGGCGCCGAGTTCTGGCGGCGCCACGCCGCCGCGCTGGAGCGGGCCGCGAAGGAACACGGCGTGCCGGAGGAAATCATCGTCGCCATCATCGGCGTCGAGACCGTGTACGGCCGGCAGATGGGGACCTGGCGCGTGATCGACGCGCTGTCGACGCTGGCCTTTGACTACGCGCCGCGCGCCGAATTCTTCCGCGACGAGCTGGAGCAGTACCTGCTCTTCGCGCGCGACGCCGGGATCGACGTGTTCAGCGTGCGCGGTTCCTACGCCGGCGCCATCGGCATTCCGCAGTTCATGCCCGGCAGCTACCGGCGCTTCGCGGTCGATTTCGACGGCGACGGCGCGATCGACCTGCGCGCCAGCCCCGCGGACGCCATCGGCAGTGTCGCCAACTTCCTCGCCAGGCACGGCTGGCGGCGCGGCGAGCGCGTGGAGCTGCCGGCGCGGGTGACAGGAGGAAATACGGGCGGAGCCGCGCACCGCGAACTGGTGGACGCGGGGATCGAGCCCAAGACGCCCCTCGCGGAGCTCAAGCGCTACGGCGTGGAAACGCGCACCGACCTCGCGCTGGAAACGCCGGTGGCGCTGATCGAGCTGGAGAGCCCGGGCGCGGCGACCGAATACCGCCTCGGCCTGCGCAATTTCTACGTCCTTACCCGCTACAACCGCAGCGTTCTCTACGCTTCGGCCGTCTACGACCTCGCGCAGGAAATCAAGGCGAAGCGCTAGGCAAGTACTTCGCCGGGTCCACCGGCTTGCCGGATTTCCGGATTTCGAAGTGCAGCTTGGGGGCGTCCGCATCGGTATCGCCGAGCTCGGCGATGCGCTGGCCGCGCGTCACGTTCTGGCCTTCCTTCACCAGGATCTCGCGGTTGTGGGCGTAGACGCTGTTGAAATTGTTGTCGTGCTTGATCACGATCAGCTTGCCGTAGCCGCGGATCCCGGTGCCGGTGTACATCACGCGGCCGCTCGCCGCGGCGAGCACCGGGTCGCCCGGCTTGCCGGCGATATCCAGGCCCTTGTTGTTCGGCTCGGCAAACCCCTGCATCACCTTGCCGCGCGCCGGCCAGGCGAAATCGATCGCGTCCGGATCGCGGTCGGCCGCGGGTGCCGGCTTCGCCGGTTCCGGCTTCGGCTCGGGTTTCGCTTCGGGCCTTGTCTCCGTCCTGGTGTCACCGCGAGACAGGGAGGCGAGGTTCTGCTCCGAGTACGGCAGGCGCAGGGCCTTGGGCGAAGTCTTCATGCCGGGATCGGCGGCCGCCTGCGCGGGAGACGAAGAACCGGTGGAGGAAGAAGATTGCGAGCTGGAATTCAGTGGCCGCGATTCGATTTCCCTGGAGGGGCGCGCGGTGCCGACTTGCGCCACCGGACGCTCTTCCGCCGCGGGAATGCGCAGTTCCTGGCCGACGCGGATCTTGGAGGGATCGTCCAGCTTGTTCAGCTGCGCGAGCTCGCGGTAGTCGGAGCCGTGCTCGAGCGCGATGGAATAAAGCGTGTCGCCCCGCTTGACGACGTAAGTGCCCGGCCCGGCTCCCGGCACCGGCGTCGGCTGCAGGATCGGCAGCCTGGGCTGGGCGGTGGGCACGGGGCGGCGGTCATCCACCGGCGCGGGCGCGCGCGAGGCGCAACCCGCCGCCAGCAGCACGAAGAGGACGGCGCCAGGCAATGCAGCGCAAGCAAACGGTCGCATCAGGCCTTTCCAGCAAGGAGCGGAACGAAGCGCACGGGATCCAGCGTGGTTTCGGTATAGCCGCGCGCACCGCGCTCTACCAGCACCAGCCGCTGCGCGTCCGCACCCGTGTCGCGCAATGGCAGGATCATTCTGCCACCTGGCGCCAGCTGCCGTAAGAGGGCCTGCGGCAGCTCGGGCGCGGCGGCGGCGAGGATGATGGAATCGAAGGGCGCGGCCTTCTCCAGCCCCGCGGCGCCGTCGCCATGCGCGAGGCGCAGGTTTTTCAGGCGCAGCTCGCGCAGGTTGGCGCGCGCACGATCGAGCAGCTCGCGGATGCGCTCGATGGAATAGACCTCGGCGGCGATGCTGGCCAATACCGCCGCCTGGTAGCCGCAGCCGGTGCCGACTTCCAGCACCTTTCCCGGCTCCCTGTTCTGCACCAGGCATTCGATCATGCGGGCGACCACGTAGGGCTGCGAAATGGTCTGCCCGTAACCGATGGGCAGCGCGGTGTCCTCGTAGGCGCGGCTGGCCAGCGCCTCCTCCACGAACAGGTGCCGGGGAACGCCAGCCATCGCCTCCAGCACGCGGGCGTCGGTGATGCCCTGCTCGCGCAGCCTTTCTATCATTCGAGCGCGGGTACGCTGCGAGGTCATGCCGATGCCGGCGACGTTTCTTCCCGGCCGCGGGGAATTCATTTCTGCAACCATTCGCGTACCAGCGGCAGCTGCGACGGGAAGGTGAGGTCGACCTGCAGCGGCGTGACTGAAACGCGGCCGGAGGCGATCGCGTGGAAATCAGTGCCGGGTCCCGCGTCCTGCGCCTCTCCCGCGGCGCCGATCCAGAACGCTTCGCCGCGCGGCGTCTGCATCTTCACCACCGCCTCGGCCCTGTGACGGCGGCCCAGGCGCGTTACTTCGAGCGCGCCGAGTTCTTCGAGCGCGAGGTCGGGCACGTTGACGTTTAGCAGCACCGGCTGCCCGATTGGCGTGCGCCCGAAGCGCTGCACCAACTGGACCGCGACAGCCGCCGCCGTATCGAAATGCCTGCCCGCCTTGCTGGCGAGGGACATCGCGATTGACGGCACGCCGAACAGATAGCCCTCGGTCGCGGCGGCAACTGTGCCGGAATAGATCGTATCGTCGCCCATGTTGGCGCCGAAGTTGATGCCGGAAACCACCACGTCGGGCAACGCGTCCAGCAGGCCGGTGAGCGCGAGGTGCACACAGTCCGTTGGCGTGCCGTTCACGTAGCGAAAACCGTTGCCGGCGAGCCGCACCATGAGCGGCCGGTCGAGCGTGAGCGAATTGGAAGCGCCGGATCGGTCGCGCTCGGGCGCGACCACCGTGACCTCGCCAAGCGCCGCGAGCCGCTCCGCCAGGATTGCGATGCCAGGAGACAGGTAACCATCGTCATTCGAAACAAGGATGCGCATCGCGGGAGTTGATTCTATCCGACCGTTAGAATCGGACGATGAATCCTTCGCCGTCCGTCGCCGACTCGCCCTACGCCTGGATGCGGCTCGTCGTCTCGCTCGCGATCACGGCGCTGAGCGGCGTCGGCATGTACGCAGCCGCGGTCGCGCTGCCCGCGATCCAGGCCGAGTTCGGCGCGGACCGCTCTGGCGCCTCACTGCCCTATGCCGCGCTGATGATCGGCTTCGGCCTGGGCGGCATCCTCATGGGCCGGCTGTCGGACCGCTTCGGCGTGATGGTGCCGGTGCTGGTCGGCGCGACTGGCCTGTCGCTGGGCTTCCTTGTGGCCGGCAACGCGGGCAGCCTCTGGCAGTTCGCGCTCGCCAACGGCGTGCTGATCGGCATGCTGGGCGCATCTGCCGGCTTCGCGCCCCTGGTGGCCGACACCTCGCTGTGGTTCAACCGGCGCCGCGGCATCGCCGTGGCCATCTGCGCCAGCGGCAACTACCTCGCCGGCGCCGTCTGGCCGCCGATCCTGCAGCACTATTTCGACACCGTCGGCTGGCGCACGACCTTCACCGGCGTCGGCCTCTTCTGCTTCGCCAGCATCGTGCCACTCGCTTTCCTGCTGCGGCGGCGTCCGCCGATGCTAACGGCCAGCGAAAGCGCCGCCACGACCAAGCCGATCGGCGTCTCCCGCCCGGCGCTGCTGCGCCTGCTGTGCGTCGCCGGCGTCGCCTGCTGCGTGGCGATGGCCATGCCTCAGGTCCATATCGTGGCTTATTGCGGCGACCTCGGCTTTGCGGCCGCGCGCGGCGCGGAGATGCTCTCCGTCATGCTCGGCTTCGGCATCGTCAGCCGCCTGCTCTCGGGCCTGATCTGCGACCGCATCGGCGGCCTGCGCACGCTGCTGCTGGGCTCCGGCCTGCAGGCGGTGGCGCTGACGTTGTTCCTGCCCTTCGACAGCCTGGCCTCGCTGTACATCGTCTCGGCGATGTTCGGCCTGTTCCAGGGCGGCATCGTGCCTTCCTACGCCATCATCGTGCGCGAGTACTTCCCGGCCTCGGAAGCGGGCGCCAAGGTGGGTCTCGTCATCATGTGCACGCTGCTTGGCATGGCGCTCGGCGGCTGGATGTCCGGGCTGGTATTCGACCTGACCGGGTCGTATCGCGCCGCGTTCCTGAACGGCATCGCCTGGAACGCGCTGAACCTCTGCATCGCGTTCTTCCTGCTGCACCGCAGCCTGCCGCCGCCGCAGACGGCGCGCAAGCGCGCGTAGGGGCTACGCGAACCGCGGGAGCTAGGCCAGCGCTTTCTCCACGAGCACGCGCAGCGGCGTGGGCAGCTTGAGCGCCAGCGCCGCCTGCTGGCCCTGCGCCGACATCTTCGGCCAGGTTTTCTTCAGGATGTCGATGAGCTTCGCTTCGTCGTGCTTCGGCGCGAAGGCGGCGAACTCGAATTCGAGGAACACCAGGCAGGTCACGTCCTCCAGCACCTGCGCCTCCAGATCGTGCTTGATGCGTTCCTTCTTTACCAGGGACTGCACGCGCTTCACGTCTTCGGCGTCATAGCCGGCCTTTTCCAGGATATCTCCAGCCAGCGCGGCGTGCGCCAGCGATTCCTGCTTGCGCCAGCTGAGATAACCCACCTTGCCCTCGGGAAAGCTCGCGCGCGGGATCGCCCAGCGTTTCAGATGCTGGCAGCGCACGGCCAGCTTCAGCGCGTCGGAGGACTGCGGCGCGAGCTTCAGGAGCCACGCGCTCATTCGCTCGGCATAGACGAGTTCTTTCGGACGGCTGCCCTCCTGCTCCGGATCTTCCGCGTGCACTGCGTCGATCCGCTTGAGGGCCTCCTGGAAGCTCACCAGGATTCCATCCAGGGGCGCAGGTCGAGCTCATGCGTCCACGCGCTGCGCTTCTGCAGGTGCAGCTGCCAGTAATTCTCCGCGATCGCCTCCGGGTCCAGGATCCCGCCTTTTTCCTTCAACGCGTAGCGCTCGGGAAAGGTCTCGCGGATGAACGACGTGTCGATCGCGCCGTCGATCACCACGTGCGCGACATGGATGCCCTCGGGGCCGAGTTCGCGCGCCATGCTCTGCGCGAGCGCGCGCAGCGCGTGCTTGGCGCCAGCGAAGGCCGAGAAGCCCTTGCCGCCGCGCAGGCTGGCGGTGGCGCCGGTGAAGAGGATGGTGCCGCGCGCGCGCGGCACCATGACCTTCGCCGCCTCGCGGCCGACCAGGAAGCCGGCGAGCGCCGCCATCTCCCAGACCTTGGTGTAGACCCGCGCCGTGGTCTCGCGGATCGGGAAGCGGACGTTGCCGCCGACGTTGAACACGCACACCTCGATCGGCCCGATGTCGCGTTCGATGGCCTGCACCAGTTCCACGACCTGGACTTCCTTGCGCGCGTCGCTGCCGAAGGCCTTGGCCTTGCCGCCCGCGCGTTCGATCTGCTCGACGAGCGGCGCAAGCTTGTCGGCATTGCGCCTCGTGACGCAGGCGACGTAGCCCTCGCGCGCGAAACGGCGCGCGATCGCGCCGCCGGTCGCCTCACCGGCGCCAATCACCAAGGCCACTTTGGCATCGGCCGCTTTTGATTCAGCCATATATGGCCACAGTTTAAACTGACCGCATGCCGGTTTCCCGCCTTCATGCCTTCCTGCTGCTCGCGCTCGCCAACCTGTTCTGGTCCGGCAACTGGATCGCGGGGCGTGCCCTGCGCGACGTCTTCGAGCCGGTACCGCTGAATTTCTGGCGCTGGACGGTGGCGACGCTGGCGCTGGCGCCCTTCGCGCTGCCCGGGCTGCGCGGCAAACTCCCCTTGTTGCGGCAACATGCCGGAATCCTGCTGCTGCTCGCGCTGTCCGGCGTCGCCGTGTTCCAGAACCTGGTGTACATGGGCCTGCGCAGCACCACCGCGGTGAACGCCGTGCTGCTGAATTCATCGATGCCGCTTTTCATGCTGCTTTGTTCTTGGGTGATCGAGCGCGAACACCCCTCGCCGAGGCAAATTGCCGGCATACTGATTTCTCTCGCGGGGATCGGCGTGATCCTGTCGCGCGGCGACGCGCAGGCGCTGCTGCAGTTCCAGCTGCACGCGGGCGATGCGTGGATCCTGCTGGCAATGCCGGTGTGGGGTGTCTACTCGGTGCTGCTCAAGCGCCGGCCGGCGGGTCTGGGCGCGCTCGAATTCCTGTTCGCGATTTCGCTGGCGGGCACGCTGATGCTGGCGCCGGTCGCCGCGTACCAGGCCCTGCAATCGCCGATGCGGATGCCGACCGGGGTGCAGGCCCTTGGCGTGCTCTACATGGGCCTGGGAGCGTCGGTATTCGCGTTCATCTGCTGGAACCGCGGCGTGTCCGTGGTCGGCGCCAACGCTGCGGGCTTCACCGTGCACCTGCTGCCCGCGTTCGGCACAGTGCTCGCGATCCTCTTTCTGGGCGAATCCTTCGCCGGTTTCCACGCTGCGGGGATCGCGACGATCCTCGCGGGCGTGCTGCTCGCTACTTCAATTTCGAAAAAACCGTAGGCGCCAGGATCGAGCTGGTGATCTGCGCTACGATCGGCCCGTTCTTCTCGCTTTCGGCGCGCGCCTTCAGCCAGTCCGCGTCGCTCATGAACCCGGCCCAGACGCGCTCGCGCTCGGCGAGGTCCTTCCATTCGAGCAGGTAGGTCAGGTCCTGGTTGCTCTCGCCGATCACCGTCGTCCAGAAGCCGACCGGACGGAAGCCGTGCTTCTCCCACAGCTTCAGAGTCACGCTCTCGAAGCGCCTGTTCAGGTCCGGCAGGCGGCCCGGCATGCAGCGGTAGATGCGAAGTTCGTGGATCACGGTGTTTTTCTCCTCGTCGGTTGCGGCGTAAAATAGCACGATGAAAAGACATTCCATGGTCGCCCTCGCACTTGGTTCGCTGCTCGCCTTTGCCGCCCAGGCGCAGGCCCCCCAGAAGCCGGCGGCGGAGGCGCAACCGGCTCCCGCCACAAGGCCGGCGCCGGGACCCGGACAGGAACCCGACCCCCGGATTCTCGACGGGATCATGCGTTGCATGGCCGAGGGATTGCCGGAAGGATGGCAAAAAACCTGGTTCGTGATCAGCGAAATCGGCCGCGACAAGGAGGGTGCCGGCGCCACGCGGCGATTCGAGGCGACTTTTCACTACGCCACCAACGCAAACGACGTCAAGGGCCGGGAGTTCAGGCCTTGCGGCGCGAACCGCATCGTCGATGGCGTCATCACGCTGAACGATTACCTGCAGCCCAGCCAGCAACGCTGGACCGGCGTGACGATGACGTTCACGGCCGATGGCAACTTCAACGCGACCTACGACTACTCGGTGCGCAAGCCCGCGCCCGCAACCGAGAAAGCCGCGGCTAAGCCGGCAGCGAAGCAAAAGCAGGAAACCGCGAAGTAGGAAGAAGGAAGCAGGAGGGGAAAACTGGTCGGGGCGAGAGGATTTGAACCTCCGACCACCTGCACCCCATCCGTAGTTGTGAATTGGGGCAGTTTATCAATCAACACCTTGCAGCGCTCGCCTGCCCCTTGCAACGGCTAGAACAGCCACGGAAAGGCTACAACGTAGCACGCTGTTGGTACGTTCCGGCTGCGCGGAGAGCGGATGCTAAAATGGCAGCGCCATGAGCACTACTCTCCGCGTACGCCCTACCCTGCTCCGCGAGCTGGGCAGGATCGCCGCCAAGTCAGACCAGGACGTGTCCGAGCTGGCCGAAGACGCGCTGCGCCAGTTCGTGCGCTCCCATCGCGAGACCGCGCACCTGACGAGCACCAAGGCCAACGTGCGGCGGCTGCGATCCGCCCACGCCGAGATCGAGACGGAGATTGCCCGGCGCAGACGCAAAGCCGCCTAAGCGCGAGGTCTTCTGGACCTCTCAGGCGGAGCGGGATCGCGGGCATTGGCGGCAGAGCGATCGCCGCATCTTGGCCAAGATTGACCGGCTGATCGAAGACATTCTGGAGCATCCGTTCGCAGGCATCGGCAAACCCGAGCCGTTGCGCTACGAGTGGTCCGGCTACTGGTCACGGCGAATTACCGGGGAACATCGCCTCGTCTACCGGGTTGAGGGGAACACTGTCTTCGTTGCG
>JANYII010000066.1 GCA_025358705.1 Betaproteobacteria bacterium
AGCAGAGCCGGCCCTGGGAGCGGCGCGCGGCCGACGTGCCACGCCGCGCCGCCATCAACGGCTTCGGCTTCGGCGGCATCAACGCGCACTTGCTCATCGAGGAATGGCTCGGCCAGGAAAACACGCACACCGCGCCTTCGCAGCCGCCGCCGCAGCCCGTCGCCGTCGTCGGCATGGCAACGCGGGTGGGCTGCTGGCCGGACCTCGACGCTTTCGAAAAACGGGTTTTATACAAAGAAAACGGAAAAGAACCCGCGCAACGCGTGCAGTGGCGCGGCCTGGACAACGAAGAGATTCGCCGCGCATGGGGTCGCGGGTTTCCGGGCTATTTCCTCGACGACCTGTCCGTTCCGGTCGAGCGCTTTCACATCGCGCCGCGCGAACTGGCCGAGATGCTGCCGCAGCAGCTTCTCATGCTGGATGTCGCGCGCTCGGCGCTGGGCGATGCAGGCAACCCCAAGCTCGATTCGTCGCGCAGCGGCGTCTTCATCGGCCTGGGCCTGGACCTGCGCTCGACCGATTTCCATTTCCGCTGGGCCATCAAGGCGCGTGCCGCCGATTGGGCTCGCAAGGCAGGCCTCGACGCGGGAAGCGTCGAATCAAACCGATGGATCGCGGACCTTTGCGACGCCGCGGGTCCGCCCCTGAGCGCCGACCGCACGCTGGGCGCGCTCGGCGGCATTGTCGCCAGCCGCATTGCGCGCGAATTCCACATCGGCGGGCCGAGCCACAGCATCTCCAGCGAAGAAACCTCCGGCCTGCGCGCGCTGCAGGTGGCGGTGCACGCGCTGCAGAAACGCGAACTCGATGTCGCGCTCGCCGGTGCCGTGGACCTGAACGGCGACCTGCGCACGCTGCTCGCCACGGATGCCTTGCAGTCCGGCCCCGAAACAATCCCCGGCGAAGGCGCGGCTTGCGTGGTGCTCAAGCGGCTTGGCGATGCCCAGCGCGATGGCGACCGGATCTACTCCGTGATTCGCGACGTGGGCGCCTCCGACACGCCCGGTGTCCAGCCGATCGAGAACGCGGACGCGGATGTCGGCCACACGGGTGCCGCCTCGGGACTGGTCTCGTTCATCAAGGCCAGCCTTTGCCTGTACCAGGAGGTCATCCCCGGACGTGCGCCGCAATATTGGGTGCGCAATCGCGCCGACGGCCCGCGCCGCGCGGGCGTGCGCTCCACGGGCGTGGCCGGCGACAGCCTGCATATCGTTCTGGAAGAAAACAGGGACGGCGCCATCCGCCCCGCGCGCCCGCTGCCGGATTTGAAGATCCTGGAAAAGAGGAAAACTGCTAACGCGTCGCCGGGCCGCATCGCGTTCGTGTTTCCCGGCTCGGGAAACCAGTTCGCCGGCATGGGCCGCGAACTCGCGCTGCAATGGCCGGAAATCCTGCAGCGGCAGGACCGGGACAATGCGCGGCTCGCCAGCCAGATGCACGCGGACAAGTTCTGGAACGGGCCGCTGACCCCGGAGACCCTCGCCGACCACCGCGCCCTGATCTGCGGCCAGGTCTGCTTCGGCACGATGGTCGCCGACCTCGCGATGCATTTCGGCATCAAGCCCGACGCTGCGATCGGCTACAGCCTCGGCGAATCCACCGCGCTGCTGGCGCTGCGCGTATGGCGGCAGCGCGACGAAATGCTGGATCGGTTGAGCCATTCGTCGCTGTTCGCGCACGACCTGGCGGGAGGGCCCGACTGGGTCACCGGCGTGGTGGACCGTTCGGCGGACGCCGTGCGCACCGCCATCGGCAAGCGCAAGAACGTGTACCTCCTCATTTCGAACACGCCGGATGAATGCGTCGGCGGCGGCAATCGCGAGGCTGCCGCGGAAGTCGTCGCCGCGCTCGGCTGCCACTGGTTCCCGCTCCAGGGAGTCAGCACGGTGCATTGCGAGCTCGCGCGCCCCGTGCGCAAGGCCTATCGCGAGCTGCATCGGTTCGAAACGACGCCCGCGCCCGGCGTGGAGTTCTATAGCTGCGGCTGGGGCCGCGCCTACGTGCCAGACCGCGAATCGGCCGCGGATGCGCTCGAGGCCCAAGCATTGGACACGATCGATTTCCCGCGCGTGATCCGCGCAGCCTACGACGCCGGCGTGCGCACCTTCATCGAAGTGGGGCCCGGCAACTCGTGCAGCCG
>JANYII010000178.1 GCA_025358705.1 Betaproteobacteria bacterium
CCTCGGCGCCGCGCGCGCGGGTGCGTCCATGCACCTGATGCCCGGCATCGCGGTGCTCCTGTCGATGCTCTTCCTCGGCGAATACCCGAGCTGGTACCACGGCGCCGGCATCGCGCTGATCCTCGCCGGCGTCGGCCTGTCGTCGACTAAAGCTTCATCGGCCGCCAGTAGCCGGTGAGTTCGAGGTAGCCGCGGCCGACTTGCCGGTCGCCGCGAAACGCCCGGACCGCCCCTTCCCAATAGATGGTGCCGGTGCTGGCACGGGCATCGAGCTCCTGGTCGTCCATGAGGGGTTCCAGGCGAAGCTCGTTGTTCACCATCATGGCAACTGGATAGTTCGTGCCCGTGCGTGGAGATTTCCATTCCCTGAGAACTTCAAACGAAACACCCGGTGGCGCAAAAGCGGTCTTGCTTTCCTTGTCCCGCATGCGGAAGGCCATCAGCGCGCCGCCATCGTCCAGGTTGATGCCGCACCAGTCCCAGCCGGTCGCGCCGGCCGCCATGTACTGGCTCGACCATTCGTGGTCCAGCCACGCGGTGCCGGTAACCGGCTGGCCGTTGGCGGTTCCCCGTACCGCGAGTTGGGGACGGCTGTAGTAGTAGGAAGCCTCCCCGGGGCCGTTGCCCTTGCGGCTGAATCCGGACTGGCCCTGCAGCGTGGGGGCGCTTTTCGAATCGAATTTCAACTCCAGGGTGAAATCCCTGGCGCGAATGCGCGTCTCGTAGCCGTCCGCTCCCAGTTCCAGCGACCAGTCGTCCACCCATACCTTGGTCGTTCCTTCCCTGCTTCCCGCCAGGCCGAGCGCGGTGCGCGCGGCGCGTTCATCGTGGCGCAGGCGGCCATGGCGCGGCTCGGACAGCGCGGCGTGCGCGAGGATCACCTGGCGCGGCGTGAACGTGCTGGGGTTGGAATTTTCCAACGCCGGCCTTGTCCTGAAAAAAGTGACCTGGAACCCGAGATCCTCGCCGCGCGCCGTCTTGAGCCAGCCCGTGACGTACCACCACTCCTGCCGGTAATCCTGGTGCGCGCCATGGTCGCGAGGGAAATCAAAGCGATGGCCGGGCGTCACGATCGGGAACGCCAGCCCCGCCGCGAGGAATCGCCTGCGGTTCACCAGTCCTCCCGCACCGCGCGCACTGGGCCGATTCCAGTGGCCTCGCGACCGGAAAGAAAGGCCGTGAAAGAGGAAAGAATAATCAATAGCAAAGACAAACCAAGCAGCAATCCGAAGGGCGGGTGCAGGTCCATGCTCCAGTTGAACGACTGCCGGTTGACGACGTGGATCAGGATCAGGCTGATCGCGCCGCCCAGCACCAGGCCGGCGGCGACGCCGAGCACCGCGAGCAGGCCGCCCTCGGCGGCGAGCATGGCGCCGATCTGCCGGCGCGTCATGCCCAGGTGGCGCAGCACGCCGAATTCGCGCCGCCGCGCGAGCACGATCGCGCCGACGCTGGAGGACAGGCCGAACAGGCCGACGATCACCGCCACCGCCTCGAGCGCGTAGGTCACCGCGAAGCTGCGGTCGAAGATGGCGAGCGACGCGCTGCGTATCTCGCCGGGCCCGGAGATTTCCAGCAGGCCGCCGCCGGGCAGCGCCCGCAGCGCCTGGGTTGCGGCGGCGACGCTCGCGCCCGGCTTGAGCCAGAGCGCGGCGTCGTTCGCGCGCCGGTCGCCCGACAGCGCGGCGTAGGTGCTGCGCTCGACCATGATCGCGCCGTGCTGGCGCGCGTAGTCGCGCCAGATGCCGGCCACGACGAAGGATTGCTTCTTGCCCGAGATGGGCACTTCCATGCGGGAACCAACGGCAAAGCCGTAGATGTCCGCCACCGCCTCCGAGATCCACGCCGCGGGCGGATCATCGCTTTTCCTTTGGTAGGATTTCCCCACCAGCGGGAAGTGCTGCCCCGCTCCATCCCTCGCGATCAACGCCACCGCCGGCCTCGCAGGATCGAGCGTGATGCGGGTGCTGCGCAGGAACACCGCGCGCTCCACCTGCGGCAGGGCCCGCACCTGCGCCTCCAGCGCCGGATCGAGCCACGCGGTCTCGCCGGCGTGGGTGGTGCGGAAATACAACTCGGCGGGCAGCACCGCGCCCAGCCAGTCGTCCACCGAGCTGCGGAACGAGGCCACCATGATGGCCATCGCCACCATCAGCGAAAAACTCGCGACGATCGCCGCCAGGCTCACCATCGCCTGCCCCGGCGCGCCACGCAGCTGGGACAGGGCAAGCGTGCAGGGAATGTTGCGATTGGTTTTTATTTTCCCCAGGGTTAATTCTGAAACCAGGGGCATGAGGAAAATTCCACCCAGCAGCAGCAAGGCAATCGCCGCATAGCCCGCCACCGGTATGCCATGCAAGGGTTTCAGCGGAAGCAACGCCAGCGCCAGGAAAATGCACAGCACTCCGGGCCATACGGTGACCACGCGCCCGAACATGCGCTGCTCGTCGCCCGCCTTCAACGCCTGCGCGGGCGCGGCGCGCGCCGCGTCGAGCGCCGGCAGCAGCGCGCCGGCGAGCGCCACGGCGATGCCGCCGAGGAGGAACGCGACGCTCCCCGCCACGGGAAATTCGACCTGCGGCGCGATGCCGCGGAAGAATCCCGCGCCAAGGTCGGCGCCGCCGGCGCTCGCGGCCGCCACCGCGATGCCGTAGCCGAGGGCGATGCCCAGCACGCCGCCCAGCAGGCCAAGCGCCGACGCTTCGACGAGTACCAGCCGCATCACTCCGCCGCGCTCGAGCCCGAGGACCCGCAGCAGCGCGTGCTCCTGCCGCCGGCGCGCGACTTCCAGCGCCTGCGCCGAGAACACGAGGAAGCCGCCGGTGAAGAGCGCGACCAGCGCCAGCACGTTCAGGTTCACGCGGTAGGCGCGCGACAGGTTGGCGCCCGACTCCTCCACCGCGTCCAGCGAAGAGACATAGGTGCCCGGCGGCAGCAGCTCCGCGATGGTTCGCTGCATCGCCTCGCGATCGATGCCGGGTTCGAGGCGCAGGTCGACGCGGTTGAGTTCGCCCAGGCGCCCCAGCCGCCACTGCGCGGTCGAGATATCGGTCAGCGCCGCCACGCCGCGCAGGCTGGAGGCGGGCAGCACCCCGACGACATCGAGATCGACCGCGGCCAGGGCCGAGACGACACTCAGCTTCTCTATCGTTCCCTTGCCGAGGACCTCGGCGGCGGCGGCGGAAAGCAGCACCACGTCCGGCCGCAGCAGTTCGAGCCGCCGGTCGGGCGCATCGGCGAACAGCACGGGCTGCATCAGGCCCGCGCGCAGCGGATCGACGCCGATCAGGCGGATGGTGCGGGTGCCTCCCAGGATCCCGGCCTCCACTTCCAGCACCGGGCTCGCCACGGCGACGCCGGGCAGGCGCGCGAGCTGCGCGTAGAGCTGCTCGGGAAACCCGCTGCGCCCGCCGCGCACCTCCAGGTCGGCCTCGCCCGCCAGCGTGCGCACGCCCGCCGCGAGTTCGTTCACCGCCGCGCGGTTGATGAGGTGCACCGCGAAGCCGAGCGCGACGCCGAGCGCGATGGCGGCTACCGAGAGGAGAATGCGTCCTTTCTGGAAAAAAATTCTCGCATTGAAAACCGCAAAGAGCCGCAGCACGCGCCTAGTCCTCGCCCTGCACGTACACCATGCCCAGGCCCGGGCTGTAGACGTAGCGGATGAAACGGGTTTGCGGCTCGTTGGCCTTCAGGGATGGACTGAAAACGAGAACAAGAACCAGGAACCACCTCACTCCGGCACATCTCCCGCCAGCGTGATCCGGTGCATGACGCGCCGGTAGCCGTGGTAATCGTTCACCGGGTTGTGCTGCGCGCAGCGGTTGTCCCACAGCGCGATCGAGCCCGGTAGCCAGCTGAAGCGACAGGTGAATTCCGGTCTTGTCTGATGATTGAATAAAAACTGCAAAAGAGGAGCACTCTCCTCCTCCGTCCAGCCGGCGAAGCGCACCGTGTGGCCGGAGTTCACGTACAGCGCCTTGCGCCCGGTCTCCGGGTGCGTGCGCACCACCGGATGTTCGGCCAGGAAATCCTTTGCTTTCGCTCCGGAAGCCTTGAGGGCATCCTCGCGCGTCTTCGACACGTCGGCCTTGGCCGATGAATTGACCGCCTTCAGCCCCGACAGCAAATTCTTCAATCCCCCGGACAAGCCCTCGTAAGCCAGGTACATGTTCGCGAACAGCGTATCGCCGCCGAACGGCGGCACTTCGCGCGCGAGCAGCATCGAGGCCATGGGCGGGCGCTCGAGGTAGGCGGTGTCGGTATGCCAGATGCCGCCGAAGGGGATGCGCTCATGCTCGAGCTTCTTCACTTCGATGATCTTCGGGAAACCCGGCAGGCCCTTCACCATCGGGTACTCGACCGGCTCGCCGAATTGCCCGGCGAAGGACATGTATTGCTTTTCAGTCAATGCCTGGTCGCGGAAGAATATGACCAGGTTGTCGAGAAATATTTTTCGAATTTCCTTTACAAGGTTTCCAGGCAAAGGAACGGACAAATCGACCCCGGTAATCTCGGCGCCCAGGGCTCCGGCGATCCTGCGCGCCCGGATCATTCGTCCCGGGGTGCCGGGCCGGTTTCCGAAATGTGCAGATGGTTCTCGATCACGCGCACGCCCTTGATGCGCGCCGCGATGTCGCTGCAGGCTTCGCTCTGCTCGATGTAGGCCACCGTGCCGCGCAGGTCGACGCGCCCGCCCTTCGCGCTGACGCGCACCGAGCAGTGCGCGGTCGAGCCGTGGGTGCGCAGCGCCGCGCGCACGTGCTGCTCCAGCGCGAGGTCGCGCAGCCGGGCGCGCGACTCGTCGGTCTCGGCGAACTGCGCCGAGCGCACGATCTCGACGATTTCGTCCACGCAGCGCGCCACCGGCACGCGGTCGGTGTTGTAGCCGACGTCGTATTCGTTGATGTCGCGCGTGTCGATGTGGAAATGCCGCCGCATCACCGCGCGCTCCGCCTCGTCGTTCTGGTCGACGATGCGCTCGATCTTCGACTGGTCGTCGGCGCCCAGCCGCTCCATCATGCGCTTCACGCGCGTGCGGCGCGAGGCCGAGATGCAGACGCGCACCGCGTGCGGCACTTCCTTGAGCAGCGAGCTCGCGCCCCAGCCGCGCAGGATCACCGGCTCGCCCGACTCGGCGATCGACAGGATCTCGTCGGCGGTCAGGATGCGCAGCGTCAGCTGGTCGGTGGTGAGGCGCTCGAGCAGCCCCTGCTTGCCCTCGAGGAAACTGATGACGTGGCTCTTGCGGATGCGCGCGCGGTTGGCGAGGTGGTCGATCATCTCGTGGTAGCGCACCTTCATTCCCAGCGCCTGCTCCAGGCCCGCGGCGACATCCTTGCCGAGCGAGCCGATTTCCCGGTTCATGGCGATCAGCGGCATTGCAGGTCCCCCTTGATTCAATCCTACCCGTTCCTCAGTCCGCTTTGGCGCCCGCGTCCCTCACGACCCTGGTCCAGCGCTGCAGTTCCGAACGGATGTAGGCGGCATAGTGCTCTGAGGTCCCGCCGAGCGGTTCGCTGCCGCCCAGGGCGAGTTTCTGGCGCAGGTCCGGGTTCTGCACCGCGCGGTTGATCTCGGCGTTCAGCTTCGCGACGATGTCCTTCGGCGTCGCCACCGGCACCACGATGCCCTGCCAGGCGCTCATCTCGAAGCCGGGCAGGTTCGCCGCTTCCTCCAGCGTCGGCACGTCGGGCAACACCGAGAGGCGGCGCTGCACCGCGACCGCGAGCGGCCGCAGGCGGTTGTCGCGCGCATAAGGCAGCACCGTGCTGATGGTGTCGATCATCATCTGCGTCTGCCCGCCCACCACGTCGACCAGCGCCGGGGCGCTACCCTTGTAGGGTACGTGCTGCATGTTCAAGCCGAGTTGCGACGCGAACAACGCGCCCGAGAGATGCGTGATGGTGCCCGTGCCGGAAGAAGCGTAGTTCAGCTTGCCCGGGTTCGCCCTGGCGTAGGCGATGAATTCCTGCAGGTTCTTCGCCGGCACGTGGGTGTGGATCGCCAGCACCAGCGGCACGGTGGCGGTGAGCGCCACCGGCGCGAAATCCTTCACCGGGTCGAACGGCGCGCTCGACTGCAACGCGGGCGCGATGGTGATCGCGGAAGTGTTGTAGAAGATCGTCGAACCGTCCGCCGGCGCCTTCGCCGCCTCCACCGCGGCGATATTGCCGCCCGCACCGGGACGGTTCTCCACCACGAACGGCTGCCCGGTCTGCTCCGTGAGCTTCTGCGCGAACAATCGCGCGTTTATGTCGGTCGGCCCGCCCGGCGGGAAGGCGAGCAGCATCCTGACCGGTTTGGATGGATACGTTTGCCCTTGCACTGCATTCGAAAGGCAAACCAGGGCTAGAAACCAGAACCGCCACATACGCTACTTCGCCGGCGTGGCTACGGGCTTGCCCTTCTCCACGATGTAGGTGGCGAGCACTTTCGCCGTTCCAGAGCCGGTGTTTTTGCCGTCATGCACGAGGCCGGCCGGGACGAAGAAGGATTCGCCCGCCTTCACCGTGCGCGGCGGCTGGCCGTCGATTTCAAGCAGGAGTTCGCCTTCGAGCACGTAGCCCAGCTCTTCGCCCGGGTGCGTGTGCTTTCCGGCGGCGACGCCGGGCGCGAATTCGGCGCGTGCCTGCACGGCGTGGCGCGTGGGGTCGCTCAGCGGCTGGTCCTGCAGCGCGATGCGCGTGAATCCTGCCTGCTGCGCGATGGCGGCGCCCCCGATGAACGCCAGTGCAACGACGACTGCCAGTTTTCCCGAACGTGTCATGTTGTTCCCCCCCCGGTTGAACATGCGGGCCATTCTAGCGGCATCTGGGAGAAGTGATCGCCGGCGAAATCGGCGAATCGCGGCGCACTCACGCTGCGCGGCCGCAAGGAGCCGATCGCGGCGAGCAGCGTGACGCTCAGGAACTGAATTCGGTCAGCACCTGTCCCGGCCGCTGCGCCGGGGCGAGGTAGTTCCTGCCGTCATGCACCTGCACGCCGTTCACCCACACGCCGTGCACGCCCACCGGGTCGCGGATCATGCGAGTACCGCCACCTGGAAGATCTTTTTGTTTTTTCAATGAAGAAATTCCAACCCTGGAAGAATCAAAAAGAACCAGGTCGGCAAAAGCACCCACCTCGATCTTCCCGCGCCCCGGAATCCGGTACATCCGCGCCGGATCGCTGGTGAGCTTGCGCACGCCTTCGGCGAGCGTGAAGGTGCCGGTCTCGCGCACCCAGTGCTGCAGGAAGTGCAGGCCGAAACCCGCGTCGCAAAAATAGATCAGGTGCGCGCCGGCGTCCGACAGCGCCACCACGCCCTGCGCATGCTTCAGCAGCGGCGCGACGCCGGCGTCGTTGTTCTGGAACAGCTTGCCGATGAGTTGCTGGTCGACCGGGAGGTCAAAGAAGTAATCAACAGGATCCTGCTTTGCCTCACGGGAAAGATCTGCAATCGAACGACTGTCTTTCTCTATCTTTGCCCAGTCCCCGTAGAAAAGAATGCCCTGCTTCGGATGCTTCAGGTTTTCACGGAAGCGGTTCCTGAACGCAGGATCCTTGTAAATCGCCGCGCGATCTTCCGTCTTCGCCGCCTTCACCCGGTCGAAGGCGTCGTGCGAATACAAGAGATACGGCTCCTCCAGCGTGAAGTCGAACGACAGCGGCTGGCAGCTGGTGTGGATGTACACCTCGCGGCCGCGGGCGCGCGCCGCGGCGCAGCGCTCGTAGTACTGCATCGCCTTGGCCGGATCGGCGTCGTTGTACATGGTGAGCACCGTGACCATGAACACCGGGCGGCCAGTCTCGGCGGCAATCTCCTCCATGTATTCGGTCGTGCCGCGCGGCCCCGTGGCCATCACAAAGATTCCTTTGGATTTTTCTCCAAGGATTTTTGTCAATGAAAAAAGTTCAAGATCACTCGCAATCGTCGACGGCATCGGCTTGCCCTCCCAGCCGGCGTGGTTGGGCGAGAAAGAGGAGGAAAACCCGATCGCACCCGCGTCCATCGCGTCGCGCACCATGACCTGCATTTTCGAAAGTTCGAGCGCGATGGGATCGGCACGCGTCGAGGCCTCGTCGCCCATCACCGCGCTGCGGATGGTCGAGTGCTGCGCCAGCACCGCGACGTTGGCGAGCGGCCGGATGCGGCGCAGGTTGGCCATGTACTCGCCGAAACTCTCGAACTCCCAGCGTACGCCGCCTTGCAGCGCGGCGAGGTCCATGCCCTCCACCACCGAGAGGTTGCGCAGCACCGTGTCGCGCTGCGCGGCGGGGCACGGCGCGATGCCGAAGCCGCAATTGCCCATCACCGCCGTGGTGACGCCGAGCGAGGGCGACGGCGACAGCGTCGGATCCCAGGTGACCTGTGCGTCGTAGTGCGTGTGGACGTCGACGATGCCGGGCATCAGCGAGAGGCCGCCAGCATCGACAATTGATTTGCTGGAGCCCGTTATTTTCCCGACGCCGGAAATTTTTCCGTCCTTGACGGAAACGTCTCCGGTGAACGAAGCACCAAGGCCGTCGTAGACGACCGCGCCGCGAATCAGGAGATCGTGCACCTCAGCTCAGCTGAAAACCTTGTCGGCGCGCTGCAGCATCGGCTTGGAGATGTGCAGCGCGAGTTCGGCCGCGACGCGGGTGTTGAAGGCGAGCTCGGATTTGTCCACGCGCTCGACGGGAATCTCGGCCGCCTTCGCGCCCTTGAGGATCTTGCTGGCGATGCGCGCGGCGCGCTTGTGCGACTCGCTCACGTCCGGGCCGTAGGTCAGCACGGCGCCCGCCTCGGCCCACTCCACGCGGTGCGCGATCAGCGCGATGCCGTTGATCGCGGCGAGCTTGGCCACTTCCACCCGGCGCCCGATGAGCGCGAACGACGGCGTGATTTCCGCCGCCGGCAGGTTGTCGCGCTTGAATTGCGCGAAGATCTTCGCGATCGCCTCGAAATTGGTGAATTCCGCGCTCACCAGCTCGATGCCGTTGGCGCGCGCCGCCTTCTCGTGCGCGGCCTTGCGCACCTGGGTATCCTGCGCGGCGCGGTCGAACACCGCGCCCATGCGCTTGATCTGCGGCAGCGCCTGGCGCACCAGCTCGTAGCGCTTCGGCGACGAATCCCGCGCCGCCTGGAAAACGCCCGTCGCATTCTTGCCGGGCTTGGCGAGCGATGCGACGAGGCCCGCGGCAACGGGGTCCGCGTTGGTGGAAAACACCACCTGCGCGGTTTCGGTTTCCTTGACCACCGCCGAGGCGAGGCTCGCGGTGGTGGCATAGATCAGGTCCGGCTCGCGGCCGGCGGCCTGGCTCACCATGGTGGTCAGGTATTGCCGGGTGCCCTTGCCGGAATGCCGCTCGTAGACGACGGTCTTGCCTTCGATCCAGCCCAGGCGCGTCATCTTTTCGTAGAACGGCCGCACCACCGGCTCGTCGTCTTCGGAATCGCCGGCGTAGAGCACGGCCACCACGGGCATTTTTTTCGCGGCCTGCGCCCAGGAGAAACCCGGCACGGCGAGGCCCGCGCCCAGGGCGCCCATGTACCGCAACAAGGTCCGTCGTTTCACACGCTCGTTCATCTCACCATCCCTCGAGCACGAGTTTGCCGATCACATGGCCTTCTTCGAGCATTCTATGCGCGAGCTTGAGATTTAAAGCGTGAATATTCCCGAGATTCCGGGTCATGGTGGTCTTCAACACCCCCGCCTCGATTAATCCGGCCGTCTCCTCCAGCAGGGCGTGCTGGGCCGCCATGTCGGGGGTCTGGAAGGTGGAACGGGTGAACATGCCCTCCAGGCACACCGTGATGCTCTTGTCGTGCAGGATGGACAGGTCGACCGGCTTCACGGTACGCACGATCATGCCGATCTTGCCCTGCGGCTTCACCATTTTCGGGAAAGCCTGCCAGTACGCGTCCGACGAGGAAAAACACAGGACGAAATCGTATTCGCCCTCGATCGGCTTCGTGTGGTCCACCGTCTCGTCGGCGCCCAGGCCCTTGCACCAGGCGATCGATTCGGCGCGCGATGCGCTCGCGACCACCTTGAGGCGCGCGAGTTTCTTCGCCAGCTGGATCGCGATCGAGCCCACGCCGCCCGCCCCGCCGAGGATCAGCACTGATTTCCCCGCGTGCGCGCCGGTCTTGGAAATTCCCATGCGATCGAACATCAGCTCCCACGCGGTGAGCGTGGTGAGCGGCAGCGCTGCGGATTCCGCGAACGACAGGTTCGCCGGCTTCCTGCCGACGATGCGCTCGTCCACCAGGTGGAACTGGCAGTTCGCGCCCTGGCGGATCACGCTGCCCGCGTAATAGACCGCGTCGCCCGGCTTGAAGAGGGTGACCTCGGGGCCCACCGCCTCGACGATGCCCGAGGCATCGAAGCCGAGGATCTTCGGCGTCTTCTCAACCAGATCCTTGGGCGCGCGCCGCTTGGTGTCCACCGGATTGACCGAGATCGCCTTCACCCCGACGAGCAAATCGTGGCCGGTGGCGACCGGCGTTTCGACCTCCAGGTCGAGCAGCGACTCGGGATGGTCGATCGGGAGGTACTTGTAGAGGCCGACGGCTTTCATCGGCCCTAGCCTAACAAAAGAAAAAGCCCGGCAGGGGCCGAGCTTGTCTGGCGCGTGAAACGACTACTTTTTCTCGGCTTTCTTCTCCGCCCGCGCTGCCTTGGCGGCCTTCACGTCTTCCCGGGTCTTCATCCGGTCCGTCTTGAGCTTTTCATGGTCGGCCTTGAGCTTGGCCCGGTCGGCTTCCACCGCCGCCTTGTTGCCCGCCTTGCGGTCTTCACGCAGCTGCTTCACGTCGCCCTTCACCGCCGCGCGGTCGGTCTTGAGCACCTCACGGTCGGCCTTGATCGTGCCCTTGGCCGGCGCCGGCGCCTGCGCCAGCGTGGTTCCGGCAAACGCCACCAGCACCGCTGCTACGAGTGTCTTGAGTTTCATGTCCCAGCTCCTGTAGGTTGGACTGCTATGCTCATTAACGTTCCACCCGCCGGATCGGTGCACAGCCGTAATGCCATGAATTCACGATGGAAAATCCTTGCCGCGCTGACAATCGCGCGCATCGGCCTGGGATTCCAGTTCCAGGCGGTCGCCAGTTCGGCGCCGTTCCTCGCGCCCGACCTCGGGCTGGACAAGGCCCAGCTCGGCTGGCTAATCGGCCTTTACCTGCTGCCCGGAATCGCCATGGCGCTGCCCGGTGCGATGCTGGGCGCGCGCTTTGGCGACAAGCGCATCACGCTCATCGGCTTCGCGCTGATGGTGCTGGGC
>JANYII010000077.1 GCA_025358705.1 Betaproteobacteria bacterium
CCGAGAATGCAGTACGCAAGGCCTGTCCGAAGTGCTCGTCGCTCTCTGAGAAATCGGCTTCGCTCCACGCCCAGAAGGGCGAGTAGCTGTTGTTCGGCGATCGAGAGTTCGTCGTTTAGGACGAAGTCTTTCGTCAGCGTCCCAACGTCACGGTAGTCCAGTCCGAACAACCCGCCAAGCAGCGCCATTGCGATATCCGATGAGAGCCAACTTCAGTGCATAGTCCCCGGTTTGATCTTCAGGTACACCATGCCTAGGAAGGCTATACCAGAGTACCAGAGAGCCTGACGAGGATCGTGGCGAAACAGGTTGCGCACGTCATTCGTGACTTCCGTGGACAAAAGATTGAAACCATTGAGGAAGGCAGCCTGCTGTTCTTTGTTCATGCGCTCGACATGCTCCAAGAGATCGAAGTCAACGTTCCGTACGTCGTGGACCACCATATTGCGAAGTTCAGACAATGAACTCATGAACCTTCGCTCCGGCTTGTCGAGTAAGCCAAGAGCCTCGACGAAAGCGGCCTTCCCGGTCGTTTTGTTACTCATATCGAGCCGCGCGAATAGACTGGCCAGTTCCGGGCGGTGTAACTGCTCAGTGAGTAGGTGCGAGACTGCGGCTTCAACGAGCGCGTGAAGTTTGATGACGAATGACCAATCGTTTTCATCCTCGTGGTCAAGCGATTCGAAGAATCCCGCCTTGACGCCTAGTTTCGCTTCTAGCAGAGGGATGAGATCGCCGAGGTGCTGTGAGCTCATTGTGGGCTCTAACTTAATGTTTATCCTGCATGCGCGGGATGCTAGGACGATATACAGGTAGATGCAACGATCTACGAATAGATCGCGCGATATGCCGGCAGATGTCTAACGATAGATTGTCGATGCTAACGTGCCTGTAGTGCCGCTTGTCGCCCTCGCTCTACATCGATTCCGACTAGAAGGATCAACCCGACGACGAAGTAGGCGCCGACGGAGAGGATGCCGAGGCGATGGTCGCCCACGAATATCCAGGTGACGGCGCCGTAGGTGAGGGGGCCGAAAATTGACGCAGCTTTCACCGCAAGGCCCCAGAGCCCAAAAAATTCCGCTGTCCGCGCGGGAGGCGAGAGGTAACCGACGATGGCGCGGCCGGCGGCTTGCGCGGCGCCCATGCACAAGCCCGCCAAGTTGGCGGCGACCCAGAACATTTCCACGCTTTCGGCGAAGTAGGCGAGGACGATCATGATGATCCAGCCGATCAGCACCAGCGTCATCGACTTGATGTGGCCGATGGCGTCTTGCAGGTAGCCGAAACCAAAGGCGCCGACCGCGGCGGTGATGTTGACGACGAGCACCAGCACGATGGTCTGCTGGCTGGTGAATTTCATGGCTTCCTGCGCGTAGATGGCGGCCAGCGCAATCACGGCCTGGATGCCCGCTTGATAAAACAGGATGCAGACGAGGAATTTGCGCAGGTCGTTGTAGTGGCGCGCCTGCCGCAGGGTCTGCATGACGCGCTTCCACGGATGTTCGAGCTCGCGGTGCGGGCGCGCGCGCTCTTTGAGGAATAAAAACGTCGGCGCGGCGGCGAGGGCGAAGACGGCGGCGGTGATGAGCATCACGACGGGCACGAACTCGTCTGCGCCTGCACCGGATTTTTGAGCGTAAGTTATATAAAAAAGGCTTATTCCCAAAGAAACCAGTCCACCCAGATAGCCGAAGGACCAGCCCCAGCCGGAGACGCGCCCCATGGCCTTCGAATCCGCCAATTCGGTGAGGAAGGCGGCGATGAGATTTTCGCCGCTGGCGAAGAAGAAGTTGGAAAGGATGATCAAGGTGACGGCGAGGCCGACGGCGCCCGGTCCGACGAAAAAGAGCAGCGCGGTGAAGACGCAGCAACCCACCGTCGAGAGCAGCAGCAGGCGCTTTTTGGCGGCATGGGCGTCGGCCCAGGCGCCCACCAGCGGCGCGGTGAGCAGGACAGCCAGATACGAGACGGAGAGGGCGGCGGTCCAGGCGAAAGTCGCCCAGGGCGCCTTGCCGGCCACGGCGGCGACGAAGTAGGCGTTGAACACGGCGGTGATGACCACCGTGGTGTAGCCGGAGTTGGCGAAGTCGTACATGCTCCAGGCCCAGACCTCGCGCAGGCTGACGTCCTGTGCAAGAGAGCGTGAGGGAGCGGCTTTCATTGAACGATAGTATGCCTGCTAGGGCATAATCGCTCCGATATGGCCGCCACCGACCCCAAAGCAGTTGGTGTGGATCCCAAGGGGACGGATCCCAAGGGAGGCGAACGCCGCCTGACCATCGCCGAGCTGCTCGACTGGCTGGTCGAGGACAAGATGGTGTCTCGCGAGGAAGGCGAGAAGATCAAGAAGGAGCGGCGCTATTACCGCGGCTCCCAGCATCCGCTCACCGTCATCGCCGACCAGAAGATCAAGAACGCGCTGCCGCCGCACAAGGTGCTGGCGCTCGAGCCGCTCACCGAGTGGCTGGCCAAGCGCGTCGGCCTGGAATACCGCCACATCGACCCGCTGAAGATCGACTTCTCGTCGGTCACCGAAGTGATGTCCTCGTCCTACGCGGCGCGCTTCAAGATCCTGCCGATCGGCGTCAACAGCAAGGAAGCCGTGATCGCGGTCAGCGAGCCCTACGAGCGCGAGTGGGAGAGGGAGCTGCAGCGCATCACCAAGCTGGAGCTGCGGCGCGTGATCGCGAACCCGCAGGACATCGAGAAATACCAGGTCGAGTTCTACAACCTGGCCAAGTCGATGAAGGGCGCGGCCAAGGGCGCGTCCGGCCAGTCCGGGCTGCAGAATTTCGAGCAGTTGGTCGAGATGGGCTCGAACAAGACCTTCGACGCCAACGACGCGCACATCGTCAAGCTGGTGGATTGGATCTGGAGCTACGCCTTCGAGCAGCGCGCGAGCGATATCCACATCGAGCCGCGGCGCGATTTCGGCGTGGTGCGCTTCCGCATCGACGGCGTGCTGCACCAGGTCTACCAGATCCCTGCCACCGTCCTCGCGGCGATGACCAGCCGCATCAAGATCCTGTCGCGCATGGACGTGGTGGAAAAGCGCCGGCCGCAGGACGGCCGCATCAAGACGCGCACGCTGGACGGCGAGGAGGTCGAGCTGCGCCTCTCCACGCTGCCCACCGCCTTCGGCGAAAAGCTGGTGATGCGGATCTTCGATCCGGACGTGCTGGTGCGCGACTTCAAGGAGCTCGGCTTCTCGGAAGAGGACAGCCAGCGCTGGAAGGACATGACCGAGCGGCCCAACGGCATCGTGCTGGTGACCGGGCCGACCGGCTCGGGCAAGACGACGACGCTTTACTCGACGCTCAAGCAGCTCTCGACGCCGGAAGTCAACGTCTGCACCATCGAGGACCCGATTGAGATGGTCGAGGGCTCCTTCAACCAGATGCAGGTGACGCCCGCGATCGACCTTGGCTTCGCCGAAGGACTGCGCGCGCTGATGCGGCAGGACCCGGACATCATCATGGTGGGCGAGATCCGCGACCTCGAAACCGCCGAAAACGCGGTGCAGGCCGCACTCACCGGCCACCTGGTGCTCTCGACGCTGCATACCAACGACGCGCCCAGCGCGGTGACGCGCCTGCTCGAACTCGGCATCAAGCCCTATTTGCTGGTGGCGACGCTGAACGGCGTGATGGCGCAGCGCCTGGTGCGCATCCTGTGCCCCCATTGCAAGCAGAAGGTCGAGCTGCATCGCGTGGAAGACGTGCACGCCTGGGAAGGGCTGGTGGCGCCATGGAAGGCGAACCGTCCGGCCTCGGTTTACAAGCCCGTGGGCTGCCTGGAATGTCGCATGACCGGCTTCCAGGGCCGCGTCGGCATCTACGAGACGCTGGTGTGCACGCGCGGCGTGAAGGAAATCATCGGCGCGACCGGCGATCTGGGGAAAATCCGCGACCAGGCGTTCCGCGACGGCATGAAGCCGCTGCGCATCAGCGGCGCGATGAAGGTGGCTGCGGGCTTCACCACCATCGAGGAAGTGATCAAGACGGCGCCGCCGGCGATGGAAGCGGCGGACTAGCAGCGTGGAGTGGTCGCAGCTCGTCGAGGCGCTGCTGCTGGTCACGGGCGGGCTGGTGCTCTTCGGCGTCTGGTACGGCGCGCGGCGGCGCGACCGGCTCGCGACGCAGGCGCTGCGCCTGTCGGAGGAGCGCTTTCGCCACCTGACTTCCCTTTCGGCGGACTGGTTCTGGGAAACCGACGCCGAGCACCGCATCAGCTGGCTCTCGGGCGGGGCCGCGGTGGCCACGTTGTTCGGCGGCGAGCTGGCGCACGGCAAGCGCCTGTGGGAGGTGCCGGGCGTCAAGGTCGAGCCGCGCGCGCTGGTGGAGCATTTCGAGCGCCTGGCGAAGCTGGATGCGCAACTGCCGTTCTTCGATTTCGTCATTTCCCGCAGCGGGGGCGAGGAGAGCGCGCACGTCGTCATCGGCAAGCCCCACTACGACGCCGCCGGCCGGTTCCGCGGCTACCGCGGCGTCGGGCAGGACATCACCGACAAGCGGCGCGCCGAGCGCGCGCTCGCCGAGGCCAAGGAGCGGCTGCAGCTTGCGCTGGAAGGATCGAGCGCGAGCCTCTGGGACACCGACCTGCGCACCCATGAGGTATACCTGAGCGAGGGCTGGGCCGAGTTCCTCGGCCAGCCGCGCGCCAACACGCGCACCACCGTCGATGAGCTCATGCGCATGGTGCATCCCGAAGACCTGCCGCGCGTGAAGCGCGAATCGATGCAGGCGGTGAAAGGCGTGACGGACGAATACGCGGGGGAGCACCGCGTGCACCTGCCTTCCGGGAGCTGGAAGTGGGTGCTCTCGCGCGGCAAGGTGGTGGAGCGCGACACGAAGACCGGCCGCGCGCTGCGCATGGCCGGCACCAACCTCGACATCACCGAGCGCAAGCGCGCCGAGCACGCGAGCCGCGACGCCGAAGCGCGCTACCGCGCGCTGATCGAGCTCGCTCCCGACGGCGTGACGGTGTTCTCCAACGGCATCATCGAATACGCCAACCCGGCGGCGGCGCGCATGGTCAAGGCCACCGCGCCGAAGCAGCTGATGGGCATGAAGATCGAGGGCTTCGTGCACCCGGACTACCGCGCGCGCCTGGCCGAGCGCCTCGCCTACCTTTCTGCCGGGCCCGGCGTGACGCCGTTCGAGGAACGCAGGCTGCGCTGCCTGGACGGCAGCGAGATCGTGGTCGAGACGGCGAGCGTCTCGTTCCTCGAGCGCGGCCGGCTCGTGGTGCAATCGGTGCTGCGCGACGTCACGGAGCAGCGCAAGGCGCGCGAAATGCTGGCCGAGCGCGAGAAACGGTTCCGCGACGTGCTCGAGGCTTCCGGCGAATACGTCTGGGAGACCGATACGACGTGGCGCTACACCTTCCTTTCAGAACGCGTCGAAACGGTGCTCGGTTACCTGCGGCACGAGATGATCGGCCGCACGCCGCGCGAATTCATGCCGCTGGGCGAGGCGCAGGCGATGGACGAGTGGTTCGCGAAGCGTGGCGCGGATGCCGAGGCGCATGCCACCGGATTTCGCGACCTGGTCCACCGTTCATTGACGAAATCGGGACGCATCGTCTGGCAATCCGTCACCAGCGTGCCGGTGTTCGACGCCGCGGGCGCCCTCACGGGCCATCGCGGCACCGGCGCCGACATCACCGCGCGCACGCGGCAGCCTCGCGGTGCTGTTCCTCGACCTCGACCGCTTCAAGCTGGTGAACGACTCGCTCGGCCATGAGGCCGGCGATGCGCTGCTGCGCGCGGTCGCCGAGCGCCTCGGCGCCACGCTGCAGCCCGACGACACGCTGGCGCGCATCGGCGGCGACGAGTTCGTGCTGTTGTGGAACGGGTTGAAGAGCTCGCAGGACGCGGCCACGCTGGCGCAGCGCGTGCTCGGGATCCTCGCGCGGCCGTTCACCGTCGAGGGGCGCACGCTCAGCGTCACGGCTTCGGTCGGCATCAGCGTCTACCCGGGCGATGGCCGCGATTTCAGCGAGCTGCTGCAGAACGCGGGCACCGCGGCCAACCACGCCAAGGAAACCGGCCGCGACCGCTTCCTCTTTTTCTCGCCGGAACTGAACGCGCGCGCGGTGGCGCGCCTGGGCATGGAGAACGACCTGCGGCACGCGCTCTCGCGCGGCGAACTGCTGCTGCAATGGCAGCCCGTGGTGACGACCAGGCACCCGCGTTCCGGCAGCCGGCTGGTCGGCGCCGAGATCCTGGTGCGCTGGCAGCATCCGCAGGAAGGCCTGCTGATGCCCGACCGCTTCATCTCGGTGGCGGAGGACAGCGGCCTGATCCGGCCGCTGGGCCAGTGGACGCTGGAGCGCGCCTTGTCGCAGATCGGCGCCTGGCTCCGGCGCTACCCGCGCGACGGGAGCCACGGCCTGTGGTTCGCGCTGAATGTTTCCGCGCACGAGCTCGACCAGGGCGACGCCTACGTGGCGATGGTCGCGCAGGCGCTGAAGGCGAACCAGGTGCCGGGCAGCTGCATCGAGCTGGAGATCACCGAGCGGGTGCTGGTGTCGCAGCTCGCGGGCAATGCCGAGACGCTGCGCAAGCTCGGCGACCTGGGCGTGCGCATCGCGATCGACGATTTCGGCACCGGCTATTCGAGCCTCGCCTACCTGCGCCAGCTGCCGATCGACAAGCTGAAGATCGACCGCTCGTTCCTGCGCGAGCTGGATGCGCACCCGGCGGATGCCACCATCGTGCAGACCATCGCGGCGATGGCCAAGGCGCTCGGCCTGCGCGTCGCCGCGGAGGGCGTGGAGAGCGAGGCGCAGGTGGCGCGCCTGCGCGCGCTGGGCTGCGACGAGTGGCAGGGCCACCATTTCAGCGCCTCGCTCGATGCCGCGGATTTCGAGCGCCTGATCGCGGAACGCGGCACCCAGCGCGCCGCCGGCTAGTTTCGCGTATCTTGCCGTCCATGCCGACAGAGTTCCGCTACACCGTTCCCGCCGAGGAAACGCACTGGAAATTTCCCGCCAGCGGCGAGGTTGCCTTCACCTGGGACTACGACACGAGGTCGGATGACCTGCTGAAGCTCTATTCCAAGGGCAAGAAGGAGCAGTGGGACGCCGAAAAGCGCATCGACTGGAGCCTGCCGGTCGATCCGGAAGACCCGATGCAGATGGACGACCAGGTGGTGCCGCTGTACGGCACGAAAATGTGGGACAAGCTCTCGAAGAAGCAGCGCGTCGAGCTGCGCTACCACAGCCAGGTGTTCAACCTGTCGCAGTTCCTGCACGGCGAACAGGGCGCTCTGGTGTGCGCGGCGCGCATCGTGCAGGATGCGCCGCGCATCGAGTCCAAGTTCTATGCCGCGACCCAGGTGATGGACGAGGCGAGGCATGTGGAAGCCTACCGGCGCCTGCTGTCCGAAAAATTCAGGTTCGTCTACCCGATCTCGAAACCGCTCAAGACGCTGCTCGAGCAGGCCCTGAACGATCCGCGCTGGGACTTCACCTACCTCGGCATGCAGGTACTGATCGAGGGAATCGCGCTGGTGGCGTTCCAGCGCATCCGCGATTATTCGAAGAACGCGCTGTGCGCCTCGATCAACGCCTACGTCATGCAGGACGAGGCGCGCCACGTCGCCTTCGGGCGCCTGGCGCTGCGCGACTACTACCCGGAACTGACCGACGCCGAGCGGCGCGAGCGCGAGGAGTTCGTCATCGAGGGCTCCTACCACCTGCGCGACCGCTTCAATTCGCCCGAACTGTGGGAACAACTTGGTTTTGACGTCAAGGAAACCATAAAAATACTGGAAAACGCGGAAGGCCAGATCCGCTTTCGCAAGCGGCTCTTCAGTCGCATCGTGCCCACGGTGCGCGCCATCGGGCTGTGGAGCGAGAAGGTGCAGAAGGCCTACGCCGACCTCGGCGGCATCCAGTACGCCGACACCGACGCGCAGGAAATGCTCGACAATGACGCCAGGGTGGCGGAAGAATTTGATCGGAAAATGCGCGACGGCTTTTCCGCCAGCCCCAGGTGATCGATACCACCTCGCAAATCATCACCGCCCTGCTGGCGATGGGGATGGCGCTGTCGTTCATCATCGCCGACCGCAGCTCGCCCACCAGCCGGGCGCTGGCGCTGTTCCTCGCTTCGGTGGGTGTCTCCATCGGCATCGGCTCGCAGATCGCCTATCCGCGCCACTACGCCGGCATCGTGTCGTGGTGGGACGGCGTGTTCGCGATCCCCGAGACGCTGGCTTTCTTCTTCGCCTACGAGTGGATCCTGCGCGTGCGCCGCACGGTGCCCGCGGCGGGCCTGAAGACGCGGGGGCCGGACATGCTGCTGCGCGTCGCCCAGGTGCTGGCGCTGTTCTACGGCGCGATGGCGCTGCTCTACCCGCGGCTGCGTGTCGAGCAGTTCCTCGGCCAGGGCTTCCGCGAGGTGTTCATGGTGCGCGAATCGGAGTTCTGGCTGTTCGCGCTGCCGCTCACCGTCGGACTCGCGATTTCGATCTTCTCGGCACTGCTGATGCTGCGCCGGCGGCCCGACCGCGCCGAGTCGACGCGCCTGGTCGCCTTCGCGCTGGCGGCGCCGTTCATGGCCTCCGGCGTGGTGCTGCCGCCCAACATTGCCCCGGTGTCGGCGACGATCGGGCTGCTGATCCTGCTGGTGGGCGGCGTGCAGTACCACGTGGTGCAGGGCCGGCGCGCGCAGTTCATGTCGCGCTTCCTGTCGCCCGCGGTGGCCGAACTGGTCGGGCGGCGCGGCCTGAAGAGCGCCACCGACGAGCAGACCATCGAGCTGTCGGTGGTGTGCTGCGACCTGCGCGGCTTCACCGCCTTCACCGCCGCGACCGAGTCGAAGAAGGTCATCGCCATCCTGCGCGAGTACTACGACGCGGTGGGCGCCGCGGCCACCGAATGCGGCGGCACCATCAAGGACCAGGCGGGCGACGGCGTACTGACGCTGGTCGGGGCGCCGATCTCGTTTGCGGACCACGCGCAGCGCGCGCTCAGGCTTGCGGCGGCGATCCGGAAAACCGGCATGGAGATCACCGCGCGCTGGTCGGATGCCGACCTGCGCCTGGGCGTGGGCGTCGGCGTCGCCAGCGGCTTCGTCACGGTGGGCGTGATCGGCGCTGCCTCGCGCCTCGAATACACCGCGGTCGGCCCGGCGGTGAACCTTGCCTCGCGGCTGTGTTCGGAGGCCGTGCACGGCGAGATCCTGATCGACGCGCGCAGCATCGAGCTGCTCGGCGAGGAATCGAGGGCCCACCGGCTGATCCCAGGCGAGGCGCTGAAGCTCAAGGGCTTCCAGCACCCGGTGCAGAGCTACGCGCTGGCGACCGCCTGAGCCGGCTACTTCTGCAGACGCCGCTCGAGCAGGATCTGCCTGGCGTGCATGAATTCCTGTGGCGAGACCCGGCTGTCGCCATCTTTGTCGACGCGAGCAAACTCCCGCGCGAGGTACGGGAAATGCGCGCGCATTTCGTCGAGTGACAGGTAGCCGTCCCCATTGGCGTCCGCAATCCGGAATTCAAGCTCGATCTCCTGTTTCAACCGCTGCGTCTTGTCCCCGGGAGCGGCGGCGGGGGCAGGGGACGGCTCGGACCTGGACTGCGGAACCTGGACATGCTGCGGAGCTTCGACGGGCGCGGGGGCCGGCACCACCGTGTAGCGCGGAACCGGGGCGGGGACGGTGGTGGTCACGGGCTGCTGCGATGCGGCTTCGAGGCGCGCCGCATGCTGCTTCTTCCAGATGCCGTAACCGCTGAGCGCGAACAGGGCGAGCACGGCGTATATCGGCCAGCGCCGGGGGCTGGGCTTCTCCACGACCACCACCGGCCTTGCGAACCTGCGTTCGATTCTCGGGTCCGCGCTGCGCACCGTCGGCGTCGTCGTCCTCCGTTCGGCGAGCACCGCCGCTTTCCATTGCTCGACGCTCTGCGGCCTCTTTTTCTCGTCGAGATTGAGGGTCCATTCGATTGCCCGGAGGAATGGGTCACTGTACTTGCCGCGAGCCGCGGCGAGCCCGGCGCCAAGGGAGTCGCCGCGAATGCGGCTCACCGCGTCGGGCGGATTCTTGTCGGTGACGGCGCGGTAGAGGACGCCGCCCATCGCGTAGAGGTCGGTCCACGGGCCCTGCTTGCCATCGCCGGAATATTGTTCCAGCGGCGCATAGCCGGGGGTGAGGATGGAAGTGAGGCTCTTGGTCTCGCCGCCCATCGCCTGGCGCGCGGCGCCGAAGTCGATCAGCACCGGCGTGCCGTTGGCGCGGATGAAGATGTTGTCCGGCTTGATGTCCCGGTGCAGGAAGCCGGTGGCGTGCACTGCGGCGAGGCCGTCGAGCAGCGGCGCGATCAGCGCCTTGAGG
>JANYII010000104.1 GCA_025358705.1 Betaproteobacteria bacterium
CGCCGCGCGCAATGCCTCGGACGCGGCATCGTCGACACGTCGCGGCCGGGACGTGCGCGGACGCTTGGCCGATTTCCCCGTCGATTTCCTAGTCCGGCTGCGCGCTCGGCCTGGCAATGGTCTCTTCTCCCCGGACAACAAGAATAACCGGGAAAGGCGGCCGCAGTCGGTCTACACGCGCCGGCCGGTGTACTCCTCGTCGATCTTGTCGTCGAAGAACGCGGTGGGATTGGGCGCCGCCATGAAGCGGCGGTAGACCTCCGGATAGACCTTCGGGTACTGGTAGACCTGCCCGTTGGACAGCTCCACTTCCAGCGTCATCGATTTCTCGTTGTAGCCGACCGAGCGGAGCTTCGAGGAATTGACGCGCTTGCGCTCCATTTTTTATTTCGCCTGGGCGGCGCTCCACGCGGACTTGGTGCCGCCGCTCTCCACCGAGCCCTCGATGGAAGCGCCCTTGACGGTGCCGGTGAAGTCATAGGTCTTGCCGCCCACGGCGAGCTTGAAGGTCAGTTGCTCGCCCCGCAGCTTCGCATCCTCCAGCGCCACGTCCTTGCCGTCGAGGCGCGCGCTGCCCGACACGCGGGTGACCTGGAACTGCTTCATGCTCAGGCGCACGGGTTCCTTGCTGAGGTTCGGCGGCAGCCTGGCGTTCCACATGCCTTCAGCTTTCGCCGGGACCACATACTTGTAGATCAATGTAGTGGTGACGCCGGTAATGACGACCTTGTCCTCCAGGTCGAACTGGCGGAAATCGTCGGCCCGCCAGCCCGCGAGAGGATAGTCGTGCGACAGGATGCGGGTGCCTGGACGCAGCTCATTGAGCAGCTTGTCCTTGAGCATGTTCACGGTATTCGGCAGGAGGTACATCGTCACTACCGTGGCCTTGCTGATGTCGGCCTTGAACAGGTCCTGGATCGTGAAACTCGCGCGGTCGGCGATGCCCTGGAGCTTGGCGGATTCGTTCGCCTCCTTGACCAGCTTCTCGTTTATGTCCACGCCAAATCCGCGCGCGCCGAACACCTTGGCGGCTGTGAGCACGATGCGCCCGTCGCCCGAGCCCAGGTCGATGACGAAATCCTTCGGCCCGACGTTGGCCAGCGTGAGCATGTCGGCGACCACGCTGGTCGGCGACGGCACGTAGGGACCTGCATCGACGGGCGCCTTGACCTGCGCCTGCGCGGAAATGCAAACGAAGGCGGCAAAGAGGAAGGAAAGGCTGCTTCTCATGTTTGGTCTTTGCCGGGTAGAGGCGTGTGCCGGAGAGGCGCCGACTGTAGCGCAGAATCGCGACCCGGGAAAGGGAACAGGTACTAGCGCGGCGCTGCGGGCTCGACGTTCTCCAGCGTCAGCTGCGGCCGCCGCAGGCCGTTGAATTCGTTCACGCTCACGCGGTAGGCGGCGCGCACGCGGGGGGGCAATGGTTCAAGAGAGTTGAAGCGCATCGCTTCCAGCCGCTGCCCATCCTTCAGCAGGCGCAGCTTGAGGTGCCGTTCACCCACGATGCGCTGGTCCTGCACCGTGAAAGTGTCGCAGAACAGCGGCGGCGGAAATCCCTGGCCCCAGATCTGCGATTCGAGCATCTGCGCCACTTCGAGGGAGTGGTAGGCGCTTTCCAGCCCGCCGTCGGTCTCGACAACGCGCAGGCGCGCTTCCTCGGGAAGCAGTTCGCTTGCGGCCTGTTCAAAGGTTTGCCTGAACTTTTCCAGATTTTTTTCGTCGATCGTCAATCCGGCGGCCTGGGCATGGCCGCCGAAGCGCAGGATCAATCCGGGTGCGCGCTTGGAGACGAGATCGAGCGCGTCGCGCAGGTGGAAGCCCGGAATCGAGCGCCCCGATCCGCGCAATTCCCCGTTATTGGCTTTCGCAAAACAGATCGCGGGCCGGTGCACGCGTTCACGCACGCGCGATGCAATCAGGCCCACCACGCCCTGGTGCCAGCCGGACTGGTACAGGGTTACCGTGGCGCCCGCTGGCTCGGAAATCCCGTCCAATGCCGCGCTCGCTTCGTCCAGCATCTCGCCTTCGATCTTGCGCCGCTCGCGGTTCAGGCGGTCGAGCTGCTGGGCGCAATTCGCGGCGCGCGCCTCGTCGTCCGTGATCAGGCATTCGATGCCCAGGCCCATGTCGGCGAGCCGGCCCGCTGCATTCAGCCGGGGGCCGAGTATGAATCCCAGGTCGAAGCAGTTGGCGCGCGCCGCCTCTCGCCCGCCGGCGCGCGCCAGCGCCATGAGTCCCGCCTTGCCGGAGCCGGAGCGCAGGCGCTTGAGTCCCTGCGCGACGAGGATCCGGTTGTTCGCGTCCAGCGGCACCACGTCGGCGACGGTGCCCAGCGCGACGAGGTCTGTCAGGGCAGCAAGATTGGGTTCTTGCCTGTCCTTGAAAACACCTCTTTCCCGAAGTTCGGCGCGCAAAGACAACATCACATAAAACATTACCCCGACGCCGGCGATCGCCTTCGACGGAAACGTGCAGCCGGGTTGATTCGGATTCACGATGCATTCCGCATCCGGCAGCGTGTCGCCGGGCAGGTGGTGGTCGGTGACCAGGGTGCCGATGCCGAGGCGCCTGGCGTGCGCCACGCCCTCCACGCTGGCGATGCCGTTGTCCACGGTGATCAGCAGGTCCGGCGAGAGCCTGGCGGCGATGTCCACCAGTTCCGGCGTCAGGCCGTAGCCGAGTTCCATCCGGTTGGGCACGAGGTACTCGACGCGCGCGCCAAAGCCGCGCAGCGCCCGCACGCCCACCGCGCAGGCGGTGGCGCCGTCGGCATCGTAGTCGGCGACGATGAGCAGTTTCTTCTTCTGCGCGATCGCGTCGGCGAGCAGGCGTGCCGCGCGATCGGCGTTGGTCAGTTCGGCGGGCGGAATCAGGTGCGAGAAGTCCTGTTCCAGCTGGTCCCTGGACTTGATATGCCGCGCGGCGAAGAGGCGGGCGAGCAGCGGATGTACGCCGGAATGCGCAAGCCGGTCGCGATCCGCCTCGGCGTAGCGGCGCGTGACGATCTTCAATTGAGCGCCACAATCACGCGAGCGTGATCCTTCACGTAAGTTGCGAGCGGCCGCGGCCGGCGCCAGAAACGGCGCAGGTCGGCGCTTGCCGTCTCGAATGATGCGGCAGCGTCGGGCACGTGGATGCTTAGCATGCCGATGCGCCCGGATTTCAGCGCCGCGAGCAGCGGCGCGAACCAGTTCGATTCCATGTCCCGCAGGCGTTTCTCGAACACGTCGGGATCGCCCAGCGCATAAGCGCCGCGCAGGCTGTCGAGCACCACGAGGTGCCGCCCATCTTCGGGCGCGCGCTCGAGCCAGTCCGCGGCGCCGGCGCCCGTTGCGCGATGGCGCATTCCTGCGAGGCGCCCAAGGCCAAGGGCAATCGGTTCGTCGGCGCTAACGGATTGCCAGGGGCCGCTCGCCGCAGCCGGCAGTTTTCCAGCGCCCCAGAGCCAGACGCTGTTGACCACCGGATCGCCTCGCTGCTCGCGCGCCGTATTCGCCGGGTGCCCATAGAGCGCCATCTGGAGCTCCGTCAGCAGGGGATGCCACTGTTTTGGCGGCAGGTGCGGGTCGATGTTGGCGCCGGCGAGATCGATGGGAGGCATTGCGCTGGCTTCGCTTGGCCCGCCGCCTTCGATCCGCAGGCACCACTGGTCTGGCCGCACCGCGTGCAGCGTGAACTTTCCGGCGAGCCACGGGGCGAGCGCAGCCGCCAGGCCCTCCGCTTCCGCCGCCGTGAGCGAAAACGCCTGGCTGGGCATCAGCAGCAGGTGGTCGCGGTCCGCGCGCAGGTGGACCGGATCGGCGCGCAGCCAGAAGTCCGTGCCCGGATTCAGGTTGTGCGCGTACGCCGTGAGCGCTCCGGCGGGAACGGAGGGACTGGCGAAGGCGCCACAGAGCCAGGATTCCAGGTTGCATGCCGTGCCGTTTGTCCTGCGCCCGCGCGCGAGCAGCATTTCCAGCGCGGGGGCGGGGGCCCCGGCCTGAAACAGCTCAGGGGCTACAAGTTCGACGTGCACCTAGTGCGCCAGTGCGCTCAGTTCCACCACTTTCGGGCGCCCCCGCGACAGGTGGCGCGCGAGGATCTTGTACTGGTCGAGATCGAACTGCGGCCGGCGCGAGCCTTCCAGCAATTCCGCGACCTCGCCTTCCGAATGCGCGGTGCCGAGCAGGCACCAGTTGTGCACCACGTGCACATCCGCGGCCTCCCGTTCGACGTCTTCCTCGACGATGCCGATCGGCCCGCGCCAGGGCCAGGCGGCGGTTTTCAGGCCCGCCAGCGCCGCGGCGGCACGCAGCTGGTGCGCGTGCACGCTTTCCTTGCCGTCGCAAACGCCCGCGCAGCGCTTGATCTGGTGACGGAAGCAGGAACCCTTTGCGGATTTCTCGAATCCGAGGGTGCGCAGGCAAAGATGATGTTCGTCCGCGAGTTCGCGCAGGGCGTCCATCGCGGCTCGCCTGGAGCGGAATACGCCGCAAAGGAAAGGGAGGGTCTGGGAATTTATTTCGTCTTTCCCGATCAGATTCAGTTTTTCCGAATCGAACAAAAAGCCGCACAGCTCGCTCGCACGCCTGAGCTGCCTGTTGAATACCGGCAGCAGTTCCTTCACCAGCTGTGCCTCGTAGAGCAGCGCGCCCAGTTCGCCGCCGGTGCGGCGCCACTCGATGCGGCGGATCTCGCGCGCGATCTGCGCTTCGCGCGGCGAACGCACGTCGGCGGAGAAGTGCTGCAGCACGCGGCTGCGCATCGCGACGCTCTTGCCGATGTAGAGCGGTGTGCCGTTCTCGCCGTAGAAAAGATAGACGCCGGGCGACTCCGGGATCGCGTCGACGACGGCGCGGTCGATATGGGCGGGCAGCGCGGGCAGTTGCGCCATCTGCCGCACCGCGCTTCCCATCGCATCGGCGCCGTGCTCCTCGGTCGCCACGCGCAGGAACTGCCACACCGCCCTGGCGTCGCCGAGCGCGCGGTGCCGGGAGTCGCAGCGAAGGTGATGGCGGTCGATCAGGCTGTCCAGGTTGTGCCGCGCGTGCGCCGGATACAGGCGCCGCGACAGTTTGACCGTGCACAGCGTGCGCGCCTGGAAGCGCATGCCGGCGCGCTCGAAGGCGTGGCGCAGGAAGCCGTAGTCGAAGCGCGCATTGTGGGCGACGAAGATGCGCCCATCGAGCCGCTCGTACAGGCCCGCCGCGAGGTCTTCGAAATCGGGCGCGTCGGCCACCATCGCGTTGGTGATGCCGGTGAGCGCCTGGATCGCGGGTGGAATCGAAGTGCCCGGATTCACCAGTGTGGACCACTCCGATACCACTTCGCCGTCCAGGACCTCGACCACCGCAATCTCGGTGACGCGGTCCCAGGCCGGGTGCGCGCCGGTCGTCTCCAGGTCGACAATCGCCAGCGGCGCGTCAAACAACGGAGTCATTGCACCGATTTCATTGAACCTTCACGTCGGCCTTGCGGATCACTTCCGCCCAGCGCACGCCGTCCGAGCGAATGCGTTCGACAAATTGCTCGGAAGTGCTGCCGACGGGCTCGGCGCCGACCGCGTCGAAGCGCTCGCGCAGGTCGGTCGCCTTCAGCGCGGCCACGGTTTCGGCCTGCAGCCTGCGCACGATGTCCGCCGGCGTGCCGGCCGGCGCGAACATGCCGAACCAGGTGTAGCGGTCGAAGGCGGGCAGGCCGGCCTCGGCCAGCGTCGGCACGTCGGGCAGCAGGTGCGAGCGGCGCGGCGCGTTCAGCGCGAGCGGCTTGGCGCTGCCGGACTTGATATTCGGCATCGCGCTGGCGAGGCTGTCGAAGAGCATCGCCACGCTGCCGTTGGCGAGGTCGGGGATGGACAGGGCCGTTCCCTTGTACGGCACGTGCACGATGTCCACGCCCGTGAGCATCTTGAAGAATTCGCCGTTCAGATGGACGATGGTGCCCATGCCGCTGGAGGCGAAGTTGAGCTTTCCGGGATTGGCCTTGGCGTAGCCGATGAACTCCTTCAGGTTCGCCACCGGCAGCTTCGGGCTTACCACCAGCACGTTCGGCACGTCGGCTACATGCGTGATCGCGGCGAAGTCCTTGATCGGGTCGTAGGGCAGTTTCTGCAGCGCGGGCCCGACCGAATGCGTGCTGCTGGTGGCCATCAGGATCGTGTAGCCGTCGGGCGCGCTCTTCGCGGCGATGTCCGAACCGATCGTGCCGCCCGCGCCCGGGCGGTTTTCCACCACCACCGACTGGCCGAGGCGTTCGGTGAGCTTCTGCGCCACGATGCGCCCGACGATGTCGGTGGCGCCCGCCGGCGGGAAGGGCACGATCATCTTGATGGCGCGTTGCGGGTACTGCGCGAAGACCTGCAACGGCAATGCAACCAGTACGGCGAGCAGAATACGCATGACGCTATTTTTCTCCAGGGATCTTCTTGAAGAACTTGCGGGACGGATGAATTTCAAGCCCCTGGCCGCTTGCCGGGGCGGGGGCGCGGCTCATCAGGACGAACATCGAACAGTGGTGGCATTTCAGGTAGTCGCCCTGTTCGTTTGCAACGATTTTCGGAATTTCATCCGCCCTTCCGAAGATACTCGCGGCAAAGTCGACCGGCCCCACCTGGTACAGGGGTTTTGAGCAACTCGGGCAAGGAATATCGCGCAACATTTCCATTTGAGGTTCCCCTAGAGGACCATTATGTCTCAGACGCGATTCACAGGAAGAATCGTGGCGAACTGCCAGATTGCGAAGCCGAGGATGCTGATGCCCGAGACGATATTGATGGCGCGGAAGAGCTTCGGTCCGATGCGGCCCCGCAGCCAGCCGGCGCCGGCGGCCAGCGCGATCCACCACGTCGCGGAGCCGAGGAACACGCCCAGCACGACCACCGCGGCGTTGGCGTAGTCGCTGGTCACCAGCCCCAGGCCGGCGAAGATCGCCGCGAAGGCGAGGATGGTGGGGGGATTGGCAAGCGTCAGGCCGAGCGTGGAAAGAAAGGCCTTGGAATGGCTGAGCTTCTCCTCTGCAGCACCATTCAACTCCGGCTCTGCAATCAAGGTCTTTACCCCCAGGTAGACAAGAAAGATCCCGCCGACCAACCCCAACCAGAAGCCGTGTTCGAGCAGGAATCCGGAGATCGCCGTCAGTCCGAACGCAGCGACGGCGCCGTAGAACCCGTCGGCCACCGCGATGCCCATGCCGGAAACGAAGCCGGCGAGCGCGCCTTGCGCGAGCGTGCGGCGAAAGCACAGCACCCACATCGGGCCGACCGTGGCCGCGAGCAGGAATCCGAACAGAAGGCCCTTGAAGAATAGAAGCGGGAAAAGCATCACGCGGAGACGATCCAGCCTTCGCAGGATTCTATGCGATCGGGCAGGCCGAAATTCCTGCGGCGACGGTGCCAGCCCCAGGCCGCCTGCACCGCGCAGATGACGGCATCCAGCGTGTCGCCGCCCGCGTCGTCGATCATTTGTTTTTTCACTGCCGGGGTTGCCTTGATGTGCAATGCGGCGGCGATTCGTCCGCGCGCCAGGTGCCGGGCGGGAGTCTGTTTTGATTTCGCATCATTCTTGTACGAGGTATTGCCAACCACCGATCGTGCGAATAATCCTGGATACGCCTCCAGCGCGACGCGCGAACGGTCGCCCTCGGCAAGCCCGGGCACATATACTCCCGCGTCGGCCAGGCGGGGCGCGCCTTCATGGAACATGAGCGCCACGGGCGGATTGACGAGTTTCATCGGGCTCGAGGAACCGGCCGGCAGGTCGGTGCGGCGATGCGCGTATTTGCGGCCCACCGGACGCGTCGCGCGGTAGCCGTCCAGGATGCCGCGCAACTCGACGCGGGTGAGATCGCCGCAAAAATCGACAAGCTTGCGCCAGTTCCGCGGCCAGCCGAGATCGCGCACCAGCTCGCGCGGCAGGCCGAAGGGAAAGTCGAAACCACCCAACCACGGTCCAGGGCTGCGCAGCAGGGATTCGAATTCCCCGAAGGTTTCGAGCTTTTCAATTCGCGTGATTCGGACTTCTGAACGCGAAACCGCGCCCTCTGCAACCACGATCGGCTTCGCCCGGCGCGGCGCCGAGGTGAAATCCACGCCCAGGACTTTCATTTCGAGCAGGCGGCGAGTGCGGCGGCGGAAAGGTTGTGGATGCGCCCGAATCCCGCGATGAAGCGCGCGTCGCGCGGCACGATGCGCCAGAAGGAGAAGTCCGCGAGCTCGAAATTGATCGCCTGCTCGGGAAAGCAGACCAGCCACTGGCGCTTCAGGTCCGGCTGGTCGCCCTCGAGTGGCTGCGCGGCGCCGCGAATCGAAACTCGCGTCAGCGTGAAGGGATCGGCGCGGCCGTCATCGGCCTCGGCGATCGAGAGCGCCACCCGCGGGTCTTGCGCCATGTCCTGCGTGTGCCAGGCGAGGCGGCTGACGTGGACATGGAACGCGGTGAAATCCGCATTGGGCAGGTAGAGCGTCATCGACGCCATGGGCGCGTCCTGGCGCAGCGTCGCGAGGTGCGCGATGCGCTCGCCGCGCAGCAGGCTGGCGAGGGCCGCCGCATCGTCGTCCGGGAGGTTCCTGTCCATGCATGCCATTCTAGTATCGAGTATCCTCGACGCGTGCGTTACGAGATTCTCGTCGGCCTGCGCTACACCCGCGCCAAGCGCCGCAACCACTTCATCAGCTTCATCTCGGCGATCTCGATGGCGGGCATCGCGCTGGGCGTCGCGGCGCTGATCGTGGTGCTCTCCGTGATGAACGGTTTCCAGAAGGAGCTGCGCACCCGCATCCTCGGCGTCGCCTCGCACGTGCAGATCAGCGGGCCGAACAACCAGATCGTCGACTGGCAGTCGGTGGCGAAGACCGTGGTGCAGGACCCGCGCGTCAAGGCCGCGGCGCCGTTCGTCAATGCGCAGGGCATGCTCGCGGCCGGCCAGGCGGTGCGCGGCAGCGTGGTGCGCGGCATCATCCCGGAGCGCGAGGAGCAGGTGGCGGAAATCGGCCTGCACATGCGTGCCGGCAAGCTCGATGCGCTCAAGGCCGGCGAGTTCGGCATCGTGCTCGGCTCCGAACTCGCGCGCGCACTCGGCGTGCTGACTGGCGACAAGGTGGCGCTGATCGCGCCGCAGGGGCTGGTGACGCCGGCCGGCGTGATCCCGAGGCTCAAGCAGTTCACCGTGGTCGGCATGTTCGAAGTCGGCATGTTCGAGTACGACTCCGGGCTCGCGCTGGTGCACCTGGAAGACGCGCAGAAGCTCTACCAGATGGGCGACGCGGTTTCGGGAGTGCGCCTGCGGCTGGACGACCTGTTCGCGTCGCGCTCGGTGGCGCGCGACCTGATGGGCAAGCTGGATTCCTCGTATTTCGCCACCGACTGGACCCGCAGCCACGCCAATTTCTTCCGCGCGGTGGAGATCGAGAAGCGCGTGATGTTCATCATCCTGCTGCTGATCGTGGCGGTGGCCGCGTTCAACATCGTCTCCACGCTGGTGATGCTGGTGACCGACAAGCAGTCCGACATCGCGATCCTGCGAACGCTGGGGGCGTCGCCGGGCTCGATCGTGCAGGTCTTCATGGTGCAAGGCGCGCTGATCGGCGTCATCGGCACCTTCGTCGGCCTGGTGCTCGGCGTGCTGGTCGGCCTGAACGTCGATACCGTGGTGCCCTTCGTCGAGAACATCCTCGGCTTCAAGTTCCTCGCCAAGGACATCTACTACATTTCCGACCTGCCTTCCGACGTCCAGCTGGGCGACGTGACGACGATCGGCATCGTCTCGCTTGTGCTGTCCTTCATCGCCACGCTGTATCCGAGCTGGCGCGCCTCGCGCACCAATCCGGCGGAGGCGCTGCGCTATGAGTGAAGTGGTTTTGAGTTGCAGGAATTTAAAGAAAACGTATCTCGGGCCCGCTCCGGTCCACGTGCTGCTCGGCGTGGACCTCGACGTGCGCGCCGGCGAGCGCATCGCGATCATGGGGCGTTCGGGTTCAGGCAAAAGCACGCTGCTGCACCTGCTGGGCGGGCTGGACGTGCCCTCGGAAGGCAGCGTGTCGCTGCAGGGCAAGGCCCTGAACACGATGTCGGAAGCGGAGCGGGGCCATAGTCGCAACATCGCGCTCGGCTTCGTCTACCAGTTCCACCACCTGCTGCCTGAATTCACCGCGGAAGAGACCGTCGCCATGCCGCTCTGGATCCGGCGCATGGATCGCGGCACGGCGATCCTGAAAGCCAGGGCTGCCCTCGGGGAATTGGGACTGGCTGCCCGCGCCGCGCACCTTCCGGGCGAGCTCTCGGGCGGCGAGCGCCAGCGCTGCGCCTTCGCGCGCGCGATGGTGACCGAGCCGGCCTGCGTGCTGGCGGACGAACCGACGGGCAACCTGGACGCGCAAACCGCGGACGAGGTGTTCGAGGCGATGGTGCGGCTCTCCAACCTGCGCGGCACCGCCTTCGTGCTGGTGACGCACGACGCGGCACTGGCGGCGCGCACCGGGCGGGTGCTGGAACTGGAGAAGGGAACGCTGCGGGCGTCGGGCGCCCACGCGCAAGCCTAGGCTGGCTTTTCTCCGGGATTTGCCGTTTTCGCCGCTTCGTCTTCCCGCAGCGTGCGCGCGAACTGGTCGCGCAGCTCATTCGAAATCGAGACATGCGCGTCCGGGTCGCCCTTGTGCACCGCATAGAGCTTGGACAACACGACGCTGTCGTGGCGTGCAAAGGCCCTGACGGTGCGCTTGGAGCGCTCGGCGTCGCCCGTGATCGCGGTAAGCGCGGCGCGGCCCAGCTCCAGCGACGACTCGAAGGTCTCGCGCTCGATGACCTCGACGCCGAGATCGCGCAGCTCGAACATGTGGCGCATGTCGTGCGCGCGCGCGATCACCCGCAGCTTCGGGAAATGCTTGGACGCGATGCGCGCCAGGCGCGTGGTCGCCTCCGGGTTGTTCAGCGTGATGATGAGGAAGTCCGCCTGCGCCGCGCCGGCGGACTCCAGCAGGTCGAGGCGCGTGGCGTCGCCGTAGAACACGCGAAAGCCGACGCGCCGCGACTGCTCGACGTGGTCGGGGTCGTCGTCCAGGATGGTCGGCTCGCAGCCGCTGCCGTGCAGCAGGCGCGCAAGCACCTGGCCGACGCGTCCGAGCCCGGCGACGATGACCTTGCTCGGCTCGGGCGGCAGGTGCGTGCGTTCCGGCACCTTGTCGGCGAAGCGCGGCGCCAGCACACGGTCATGGAATAGCAGCAGGAACGGCGTCGACAGCATCGAGAGCGCCACCGCCAGCGTCATCGCGTCCGCCGTTTCCACGCGCAGCACTTCGCGCTGCACGCCCAGCGTCAGCAGCACGAACGCGAACTCTCCGCCCTGCGCGAGCAGCAGGATGAAGAGGGGCCGCTCGCTCCTTGGCAGGTTGGCGAAGTGCGCGATCGCGAAGAGCACTGCGCTCTTCAGGACCAGCAGGCCGACGATCAGGCCCGCGATCAGCAGCGGGCGCTCGAGCAGCAGGCCGAAATCCACGCTCATGCCCACGGCGATGAAGAACAGGCCCAGCAGCAGGCCCTTGAACGGGTCCACCGCGGCCTCGATCTCGTGGCGGTACTCCGACTCGGCGAGCAGCACGCCGGCGAGGAAGGTGCCCAGCGCCATCGACAGGCCGGCCGACTCGAAGCCCCAGGAGATGCCCAGCACCAGCAGCAGCGCGAAGGCGGTGAAGATCTCGCGCTGGCGTGTGCGTGCGATGTGGCGGAACACCGGTTGCGCGAGGAAATGGCCGCCCACCAGCGTCGCGGAGATCACGCCGCCGGCGAATGCGAACCCCGACCAGGAAAAGCTAGCAGGCGTGCCGGCGGCGCCGAGCAGCGGCAGCACCGCCAGCATCGGGATCACGGCGATGTCCTGGAACAGCAGGATCGCGAACACCGCCTGGCCGCCCTTGTTCTGCAGCGCGCCGCGCTCGGTCAACGGCTGCAGCGCGAGCGCGGTCGAGGAAAGCGCGAGCGCCATGCCCGCCACGATGCCGACCCGCATGCTGCTGCCGGCAATCCAGGCGGCGATGGCGATCAGCGCGATGGAGCCCACGACCTGCGACAGGCCCAGCGTCAGCAGGCGCGTGCGCATGCTCCACAGGCGCTTGGGCTCGAGCTCCAGGCCGATGACGAAAAGCAGGAACACCACGCCGAGCTCCGCGAACGGGCGCACATCCTGCACGCTGTCGGTCAGCTTCAGCCCGAAGGGGCCGATGGCGATGCCCGCGAGCAGGTAGCCGGCGACCGAGCCCAGGCCCAGGCGGTGCGAAAAGACGACGGCCAGGACCGCCGAGGCGAGAAAGACGACGGCGGGAATCAGGAACGCGCTGCCGTGTTCCATTGTTCGCGCGCCAGCTAGCGGGGGATCAGTACGGCGTCAGTGGTAAAGACAATGGCCCGGTTGGTCTGCAACTCCACATGCAGGGCCTGCACCAGCGGCGGGCTGGCGGGCGTTGCCGCGTCCCACTGGATCACGAAGTTGGCGCCGGACCCGCCCACCACGTCGCGGCGCTCCACCAGGAACTCCACCGTCTCCATCGGCTTGAGGACACGAGGCGTCGTGACGAAGTTGCGCAGGAATTTTCCGTCGGTGGCGTAATAGCGCGCGGCCAGCAACCGGATCGGCTTGTCGAGGTCCGTGTTGTGGATGCTGACCAGCGAGGAGACCGGCAGTTCCCTTGCGGTGCCGCTGCGGTCGAGGTCGCCGTACTGGATCACGGAGTAGATCGGCAGGTAAAGGTGTTGCCCGGTACTAAGCGCGCGCTGGGCCAGGGCCGCGCCCGGCAGCAGGCCGAGCGCAAGCAGCAGCACGACCGCGAGTTTTCTTGTGCGCATGGCCTTCATGATGCCAGAGCCCGCTCGAGCATGCGCCTTCCTTCGGGATGCGCCATTGCCACGATCGCCTGTCCGGGACGCACGACGTAGTCCGCGGGCGGATTGAATTCCCAGGCTTCGCCGTCACGCAGGGCGAGCAGCACGAAATCGCGCGACTGGGGAAGCGCTTCGCTCAGCGGCCGCGGACGGAATCCCTCCGGCACCCGGATTTCCTCCACCCGGAGCTTGTCGTCGCTGCGCAGCATTTCATCGAGAAAGCTCACCACCGCCGGGCGCAGCATGCTCGAAGCGATGCGCATGCCGCCCGTGAAATCCGGCGACACGATGGCGTCGGCGCCGACGCGCTTGAGCTTCTCGATGTTGCGCACCTCGTGGCAGCGCGCCACCAGCCGCGCGTTCGGATTCAGGTGCTTGGCGGCAAGCGTGATCAGCAGGTTCCGGCCGTCGTCGCCGGTGATGGCGAATACGCCCGCGGCATGCTTGATGCCGGCGCGCACCAGGACCTCGTCGTCCGATGAATCCTCGTGCAGCGTGGGTATCGCCGGATAGCGCTCGTGGAACAGCGCTATCGCTTCCACGGATTCGTCGATGGCGACGAATTTGCGCTCGGTGGTGAGGAGTTCGTGGGCGACATTCGAGCCGACCCGGCCCACGCCGCAGACGATGTAGTGGCCGGTCATGCGATCGATTTCTTCCTGCATCTTGCGCCTCCTCAGGACCTCGTCGAAGCGGCCTTCGAGGATGAAGGCCGCCATTTTGGATGTCAGGTAGACCAGGTTCGATATGCCGACGAACGCGATCCCCATGTTGAACACTCGCCCGCCGGGACTGTTCGACAGGTCGACGATCTCGCCGTAGCCGATGCTCGCCACGGTGATGAACACCATATAGACGCAGTCGATGGCGCTCGCCTTGCCATCCGAGATGATCCAGAACCCGAGCGCGCCGACAACGTGCACGGCCAGGAGGACGGTGAGGGGCACGCGAAAGGCGACCCACGCACGTGCCACCAGGCTTTCGGAGTCAACCTTCAACGGTTTGCCTTTCGTTCGGCGCGCCGCCGCGCGCGGTGGCGCCACGCGATGACGACGTAGGCGCGCCATGCTATCTGCACGGCGCAGTATCCAGCCCCGGCCAGCGTCAGCGCAAGTGCGACCAGCCCCACGGCAAGCGGCGGGCCGAGCGAAATCGTCCAGTGCACGAGCCCCTGGAGCGAGTCCAGCGAGTGCGTCCAGTCCCAGGCGTAGGGCTCCACGGTGACCGGGTGATTGCCGGCGCCGAGCAGGAACCTGCCGTACGCGATGGCGATCAGGTAAAGCGGCACGATGGTGAACGGATTGGTGTAGAGGGTGGTGAGCAGCGCCACCGGCAGGTTCTTCTTCAGCGGCACGACGAGCAGCGCGGCGGTGAGCATCTGCAGCGGCCCGGGCACCAGGCCCGCGAACAGGCCGATCGCGAAGCCGCCGGCGACCGAATGGCGGTTCAGGTGCCACAGATTCGGGTGGTGCAGCCACCGGCCCAGCCATGCCAGGTACCGGTAGCCCCGGACCGTGTCGCCGTCGGGAAGGTACTTGCGGAAGAATTTTCTGGGCATACGGGTGTGCCGGCGTCAGCGCGACGGGGCGCCGGTGCGTTTGATTTTAGATGACGCTTGTCATCCTGAGTTTCGCCTCGGGCGTTCTTTTTCTCCAGCTGCAGCCGGAACTGCCCGGCATGGCCTGGACGGGGTTTTTCGCCTCGGGCCTGGTTTTTTTCTCGCGGTGGAAGATTCTCCGCCTTCCGGCCGCGTTCGCGATCGGATTCTGCTGGGCGCTCGGGATGGCGCACCTGAAGCTCGCCGACCGGCTGGCCCGGGATCTCGAGGGCAGGGACATCGAGGTGGTCGGCATCGTCGCCAGCCTCCCCGCCGTCGGAGAGCGCGGCCTGCGCTTCGAATTTGAGCCCGAATCGGCGGATGTGAAGCTGCCGGGCCGGATTCTCCTGTCCTGGTACCGCAGTCCAAATTACGAAGAACAGCCCGCCATCCTTTCCGCGCCAGTGCATCCCGGCGAGCGCTGGCGCTTTACGGTGCGGCTGCGGCGGCCGCACGGCAACCTCAACCCGCACGGCTTCGACTACGAGGCCTGGCTGCTGGAGCGGGGCATCGGGGCGACCGGCTATGTGAGGCCGCGGACTTCGCCCTTGCTCCTGGGTGCCAGAAATGGTTTTCTGGATCAAGTCGAAAAAATCCG
>JANYII010000118.1 GCA_025358705.1 Betaproteobacteria bacterium
GTTCCTCGAGCGGCAGATCGAATGGCAGCACGTGCTGCCGCCGCTCGCGCTGTGCGGCGTTTACGCCGCCGTCCTGGTCGGGCACGGCCTGCCGTTCTGGCTGGCGTCGTGGATCTTCGTGGCCGCGATGGTTTGGACGCTGCAGTACCGCGAGCGCAGGAAGCTCGGTGAGCTTCGGCGTCTCGCGTTCGTCGCGCTCGCGGTGGGCGCGGGGGCCGGAATCGTGGTGTCGCTCATCTTCCAGGAATTGTTCCTGATCAGGCTGCCTTAGATGAAAGGCACGTAAATGGAAGGTCTGTACGCCCTGGGCAGGTCCGTCGCGAGCTTTATCGCTTTCTGGCCGATCGTCTACACCCTGGGGGCGACGCTGGTAGGCATCCTGATCGGCTGCATGCCGGGTCTGTCGGCGACGCTCGGCATCGCGTTGATGACCACGCTCACCATCAAGATGGCGCCGAACGACGCCATCCTGATTCTTATCTGCGTCTACGTGGGCGCGATCTACGGTGGCAGCCGTACCGCGATCCTGCTCAATATCCCAGGCACTGCGGCGAACGCGGCGGCATGCCTCGATGGCTTCGCGCTCGCGCAGAAGGGCCAGGCGGGCCGCGCCATGGGCATCGCCACCACCGGCTCGGTCGCCGGGTCGTTGTTCGGCGTCGTCTGCCTCGCGCTCTTCACTCCCAGCCTGGGCGAGGTCGCGCTGTCCTTCGGCGCGTTCGAATTTTTCTGGCTCGGCGTGTTCGGCGTGATGATGACCGGCAGCCTGACCGGCTCCGACCCGCTGAAGGGCTGGATCATGGGCTTTCTCGGCTTGTTCATCGCGCAGATCGGCCAGGACGGCATCCACGCGTTCGACCGCTTCACCTTCGGCATCAACAATTTATCCGGCGGCTTCTCGCTGATTCCCTGCCTGATCGGCGCCTTTGGCTTCGCGGAGATCCTGAGCGTGATCACCACGCCCGCCTCGAAGCCGATCGTAAACAGCGTGGACTCGGTGCTGCCGCGCTTCAGCGACGTGTTTCGCTACTGGCGCACCATCCTGCGATCCGGCGTGATCGGCGTCTACATCGGCATCCTGCCCGGCGTGGGCGAGGACATGGCGGCGTGGTCCTCCTATGCCGCGGCCAAGTGCGCGTCGAAGGAGAAGGACCAGTTCGGCAAGGGTTCCATCGAGGGCCTGATCGCCGCCGAGACCGGCGACAACGCCTCGATTCCCGGCGGCATCATCCCGGCGCTCGCGCTCGCGATCCCCGGCTCGGCGCCCGCCGCGGTGCTGATGGCCGCGATGATCATCCACGGCGTGCAGCCCGGGCCGATGCTGATGGTGAACCAGCCGCAGTTCGTCTACGACGTGGTGGCGATGACGCTGTTCGCCACGCTCGCGATGCTGTTCTTCGGCCTGTTCATGGTGCGGCCGCTGCTGCGGATCATCATGATCCCGCGCTCGATCATCATGCCGGTGATCTTCGTGCTGTGCACGGTCGGCTCCTACTCGCTCGCTTCGCGCCTGTTCGACGTCTGGACGATGCTCGGCACGGGCCTTGCCTGCTTCGTGCTGCGCAAACTCAATTATCCGGTGGCGCCGTTCGTGCTTGGCCTGGTGCTCGGCGACATCGTCGACAAGAGCCTGCGGCGCGGCCTAGTGCTGTCCGACGGCTCGCTTGCGCCGTTTTTCACCCGGCCGATCAGCGCGGTCATTTTCGCGATCGTGTTGTTCACCGTGCTGATGTACGTGCCGGTCTTCAATCGCCTGATAAAAGCCGCCTGGGAAAAGATCTGGCTCAGCCTGCAGTTCTGGAGACGGACATGAGGATCGCGCTGTGCAACGAAGTCATCGCGCCGATGCCGTTCCCGAAGCAGTGCGAATATGCCGCCAAGCTCGGCTACGACGGCCTCGAGATCGCGCCGTACACGCTGTCCGACGAGCCGCACCGGCTGGGCGCCGCGCAGCTTGCCGCCGCGCGCAGCGCCGCGCAGGATGCTGGCGTGGCGGTGACCGGCCTGCATTGGCTTTTGCTGAAGCCCTCCGGCCTTTCCATCAGTTCGAAGGACGGGCAAACCAGGAAGAAAACGATCGACGTGATGCTGGCGCTGATCGACCAGTGCGCGGAACTGGGCGGTCGCTATCTCGTGCACGGCTCGCCGCAGCAACGGCGCGTCGAGTCCGGCGACACGCACGAAGCGGCGCTAGCGCGCGCGCAGCAAACTTTCGCCGCCGTCGCCGAGCGGGCCGAGAAAGCGGGAGTGGTCTACTGCATCGAGCCGCTTTCGTCTGACCAGACGCCACTCATCAATACGCTCGCGGAGGCGAGCGCGCTGGTGCAGGCGATCGGTAGCCGCAGCGTGCGCACCATGCTCGATTGCAGTTCGGCCGGGCGCATGGAGACCGCGCCGTTGCCGGCGCTGATCGACACTTGGCTGCCCAAGGGCATGATCGCGCACGTGCAGGTAAACGACCGTAACCGGCGCGGTCCTGGCCAGGGCGAACAGCGCTTCGCTCCGCTCCTTGCCGCGCTGGTGCGCCACGGCTACGCCGGCGACATCGCGGTGGAACCTTTCGACTATGTACCCGATGGCCCCGGCGCCGCCGC
>JANYII010000127.1 GCA_025358705.1 Betaproteobacteria bacterium
TTTCCTCGAAGAGGTGCACGCGCTGGGCGCGGAGCTTTCCATGTCGCTGCGCCTGCTGGAGCCGACGCCGGCACTGCTGCGTCTCGCGCATGCGGCGCGCGATCCGTCGAAGCACCGCCAGGATGAGCCCTACCGGCAGGCGCTCTCCGGCATCTATTCCCGGCTGGCCGCGACCGCCCATGCGCGTACGGGTCTGGTCCCGTCGCGCGAGCCGCATCGCGAGACCGAAGCCTATGCGGACGAAGCCGCGTTCGCCGCGGACTTGCAAGTCATCGCCGAATCGCTCGCCAGCCATGGCGCCGCGCAGATCGCCCTCGTGCGACTGAGGCCACTGCAGCGCGCGCTGCGCGTGTTCGGTTTCCACCTCGCCGCCATCGACTTGCGCCAGAACGCAGACGTGCACGAGACAGTGGTAGCCGAACTGCTTGCGGCGGTCGGAGTGGAGCCCGCTTACCTGTCGCTGGACGAAGCCGCCCGCGTGGCGGCGCTTGCCCGCGAACTCGCCACGCCGCGGCCGCTGGTATCCCCGCACCTTGCCTATGGCGAAAAAACCCAGGGCGAGCTGGCGATCCTACGTACCGCGGCACAGATTCATGCGCTCTACGGCGCGGCCGCGCTGCCGCACTACATCATCTCGAAGGCTGCCAGCGTTTCCGACCTGCTGGAAGTGGCGCTTCTGCTGAAGGAAGTCGGTCTGTTCACGCTCGAGCGCGGCCTTGCGATGGACATCATCCCGCTCTTCGAGACCATCGCCGACCTGGAGAACGCGCGCGACGTGATGCACGCCGCATTCGCCATGCCCGCCTACCGCGGCTGGGTCGCGGGCCGCGGCAACGTGCAGGAAGTGATGCTCGGCTACTCCGACAGCAACAAGGACGGCGGCTACCTGACCGCCAACTGGGCGCTGCACAAGGCGGAGCGCGCGCTGGTCGAGGTGCATCGCGAAGCGGGCGTGCGCCTGCGCCTGTTCCATGGCCGCGGCGGCACCGTGGGCCGCGGCGGCGGCCCCGCGTACGACGCGATCCGCGCGCAACCCTGGGGCGCGGTGGACGGCGCCATCCGCTTGACGGAACAAGGCGAGATCATCGGCAGCAAGTACGCCGACGCCGACGTCGGCCGCCGCAACCTCGAAACCCTCGTCGCAGCGACGCTGGAAGCGAGCTTCCAGCGGCCGGGCTCGGGGGAAAGCGGCGGGCGTTTCGACGCGGTGATGGATTCGCTCTCCGAACGCTCCTTCGCCGCCTACCGCGACCTCGTCTACGGGACGCCCGGCTTCGCCGACTACTTCCGTGCCTCCACGCCCATTTCGGAGCTAGCCGCGCTGAACATCGGCAGCCGCCCGGCCTCGCGCACCGCCTCGCAGCGCATCGAGGACCTGCGCGCCATTCCCTGGGTCTTCAGCTGGAGCCTGTGCCGCCTCATGCTGCCGGGCTGGTACGGCTTCGGCACCGCGATCGAAACCTGGTGCGCGGAGAAGCCCGACGGCATGAAAATCCTGGGCGACATGTACCGCGACTGGCTGTTCTTCCGCACCGTCATCTCCAACATGGAAATGGTGCTCGCCAAGAGCGACCTGGCCGTGGCTTCGCGCTACGCGGACCTGGTGCCCGATGCGGCACTGCGTGATGCCGTCTTCGGCCGCATACGCGACGAATGGCAGCGCACCGTGCGCGCGGTGCAGGCGATCACCGGGCATGAATCGCTTCTCGCCGACAACCCGGTGCTCGCCCGCTCCATCCGCGACCGCCTGCCCTACCTCGATCCGCTAAACCACCTTCAGCTCGAGCTATTGCGGCGCCACCGCGGCGGGCAATCTGACGACCGCGTGCAGCGCGGCATCCATCTCACCATCAACGGCATCGCCGCCGGCTTGCGCAACAGCGGCTAGGCGGACTACTTTACGTCGAGCAGCTCGACGTCGAACACCAGCGTTGCGTTCGGCGGAATGACGCCGCCCGCGCCGCGCGCGCCGTAGCCGAGCTCCGGCGGAATCACGAGCGTGCGCTTGCCGCCTACTTTCATGCCGGCAACGCCTTCGTCCCAGCCCTTGATCACGCGGCCGCCGCCGAGCGGAAACGAAAACGGCCCGCGGCCGATCGAGCTGTCGAACTGCTTGCCGCGCTGTTTCTCCGCCTTGGCCTCGAACAACCAGCCGGTGTAGTTGACCTCGACCGTCTTGCCAGCGACGGCTTCCTTGCCCTTGCCGAC
>JANYII010000163.1 GCA_025358705.1 Betaproteobacteria bacterium
CCGTCCACCAGCGCCTTGCGCATCGCCTTGATGCGGTCGCGCATCGCGCCCAGTTCTTTCTCCCAGTGCGCGCGCTGGTCGGCCGAGTTCAGCACGCGCGCGACGATGTCGCCGCCGTGCGTCGGCGGGCTGGAATAGTTGGTCCGCACGATGCGCTTCAGGTTCGACAGCGCGCGGGCGCCTTCGTCCGGGCTGCTCGCGACGACGCTCAGGGCGCCGACGCGCTCGCCGTAGAGCGAGAACGACTTGGAAAAAGAGCTGGCGAGCAGCACCGGACTCATCGCGTCGGCGAACAGCCGCGGCGCGAAAGCGTCGGCGTCCGTTCCGTCGGCGAAGCCCTGGTAGGCGAGGTCGAGGAAGGGCACGATGCCGCGCGCCTTCACCACTTCCAGCACCTGGCGCCACTGCTCCTGCGTCAGGTCGACGCCGGTTGGGTTGTGGCAGCAGGAATGCAGGACGGCGACGTCGCCGGCCGGTATTTTTTTCAGCGATTCCAGCATGCCTGCGAAGTCCAGGCCGTGGGTTTTCGGGTCGTAGTAGGTGTAGGACTTGACCTGAAAGCCGACGCTTTCGAACAGCGCGCGGTGGTTTTCCCAGCTGGGCTCGCTGATCCAGGCAGCGGCGCCGGGACAGATCTGGCGCAGGAAGTCCGCGCCAACCTTCAGGCCGCCGGTCCCGCCGAGGGTCTGGATGGTGACGACGCGCTTGTCTTTCAGGCAATTTGCTTCTTTTGAAAAAACCAATTCCTGCACCGCCTTGTCATACGCAGCGATGCCGTCGATCGGCAGGTAGGTTTTGGGCGTGCCGCTGCTGACGCGGGTGTCCTCGGCTTCGCGCACGCACTCGAGCACCGGCACCTTGCCGTTATCGTCCGTGTAGACGCCCACGCCCAAGTTGACCTTCTTCGGGTTCTGGTCGGCGACGTAAGTTTCCGTGACGCCCAGGATCGGATCCTTTGGCGCCATCTGCACGGCGGCGAGCGGAGAAGGGGATTGGGGTAAGTGCGGCGCGTTCATCTGCTAGACTCGAAGGTTGTATTTTGCAGCGCAATAGTTTACCCGTGGACCTGACTTTTCCCAACAGCCCGTTCAAGTTGCACCAGCCGTTCGCGCCGGCGGGCGACCAGCCGGAGGCGATCGCCAAGCTCGTCGAGGGAATCGGCGACGGGCTGTCTTACCAGACGCTACTCGGCGTCACCGGCTCGGGCAAGACCTACACGATGGCGAATGTCATTGCCCAGCTCGGCAGGCCGGCGCTCGTCCTCGCACCTAACAAGACTTTGGCGGCCCAACTGTACTCGGAGTTCCGCGAGTTCTTCCCGCAGAACGCGGTGGAGTACTTCGTCTCCTATTACGACTATTACCAGCCCGAAGCCTACGTGCCGTCGCGCGACCTGTTCATCGAGAAGGACTCGTCGATCAACGAGCACATCGAGCAGATGCGCCTGTCGGCGACCAAGTCGCTGATGGAGCGGCGCGACGTGGTGATCGTCGCCACGGTATCGGCGATCTACGGCATCGGCGATCCGTCGGAATACCACGGCATGATCCTGCACCTGCGCCAGGGCGAGAAGGTCTCGCAGCGCGAAGTGATCGCGCGGCTGGTGGCGATGCAGTACGACCGTAACGAGCTCGATTTCCGTCGCGGCACGTTCCGCGTGCGCGGCGACGTGATCGACATCTTTCCGGCCGAGCACGCGGAACACGCGATCCGCATCTCGCTCTTCGACGACGAAGTCGAGAAGCTGGAAGTGTTCGATCCACTCACCGGCCGGGTGCAGCACCCGATGGCGCGCTTCACGGTCTATCCGTCGAGCCACTACGTCACGCCGCGCGCCACCACGTTGCGCGCGATCGAGAAGATCAAGGACGAACTGCGCGAGCGCATCGACTTCTTCCACAAGGCGGTCAGGCTCGTCGAGGCGCAGCGCATCGAGCAGCGCACGCGCTTCGACCTGGAGATGCTGGTCGAACTGGGCTTCTGCAAGGGCATCGAGAACTATTCGCGCCACCTGTCCGGGCGCAAGCAGGGCGAGCCGCCGCCGACGCTGATCGACTACCTGGCGCAGGACGCGCTCATGTTCATCGACGAGAGCCATGTCACCATCGGCCAGCTCGGCGGCATGTACAAGGGCGACCATTCGCGCAAGTTCAACCTGGTCGAATACGGCTTCCGGCTGCCCTCGGCGCTGGACAACCGGCCGCTGCGTTTCGACGAGTTCGAGTCGGTAGTGCGGCAGACCGTGTTCGTTTCGGCCACGCCGGCCGACTACGAAAAGAAGCAATCCGCTCAGGTGGTGGAACAGGTGGTACGGCCGACCGGCCTCATCGATCCGCCGGTGCAGGTGCGCCCGGCCACATCCCAGGTGGATGACCTGCTGTCCGAAATAAGCCTGAGGACGACCAAAGGCGAACGCGTGCTCGTAACCACCCTCACCAAGCGCATGGCCGAGGAACTCACCGATTACCTGGGAGAGCATGGCGTCAAGGTCAGGTACCTGCACTCCGAGGTCGAAACGGTGGAACGGGTGGAAATCATCCGCGACCTGCGGCTGGGCGTGTTCGACGTGCTGGTCGGCATCAACCTCCTGAGGGAGGGCCTCGACTTGCCGGAAGTGTCGCTGGTGGCGATCCTGGATGCCGACAAGGAAGGTTTCCTGCGCTCCGAGCGTTCGCTGATCCAGACCATCGGGCGTGCCGCGCGCCACATCAACGGCAGCGCGATCCTCTACGCCGACCGCATGACCGATTCCATGAAGCGCGCCATCGCCGAGACCGACCGGCGCCGCAACAAGCAAATTGCCTACAACAAGGTGCACAGCATCACGCCGATCGGCGTGAGCAAGCGGATCAAGGACATCATCGACGGCGTCTACGATGCCGATGGCGCGCAGCAGGAGCGCAAGGCCGCGCAGGACGAAGCGCGCTACGAGGCGATGAGCGAAAAGCAGCTGGCGCGCGAAATCCGCGCGCTGGAAAAGCAGATGCATGACCACGCGCGGAACCTGGACTTCGAGAAAGCCGCGCAGGCCCGCGACAAACTAACCGAGATTAAAAAGCGCGTCTTTGGCATCGAGCTGCCCGAAGATCGAGAGCTTTAGCGGCCTTGCAGCATGTTTCCGTACGCGTTTTCGAGATTTCTGGTGAAGCACGCCGCGTCCATCAGCGGCGATGCCTGCAGCTTTTCGCGCAATCCGGCGCGCAGGGCAGACAGTCGTTGCAAGTTGCCGGCATGGCGCTTGCCAAGTTCGATGAATTCCGCCGGCGCGCGCGCGACCCAATCTTCCATGCCCAGCGTATGCAGCAGGCTCGAGGTGCTGCGGGAAATCGACGACGCGCCGGTCAGCGTGAGGGTGGGCACGCCCATCCATAGCGAATCGCAGGTGGTGGTAGCGCCGCTGTAGGGATGCGCATCCAGCGCGATGTCCACGCGGTGATGCAATTCCCGGAATTTGTCCAGCGTCACATGGCCATGCATTTCCAGGCGCTGGCGTCCGACGCCGCGTTCGCCAAAGACATCCATCAATCGTTGCTGCTCTTCCTGCGGCACACCGACGAACAGCACCCTGGCGCCAGTCACTTGCAGCAGCATGCGGGCCCAGATATCCAGCAGGAACGTTGAAAGCTTCTGGTACTTATTGAACGATCCGAAGCAGACCGCGCCGCTCGCCAATGCCGGCAATTCCGATACCGGCGGCGTCGGCCCGGGATGGCGGTAGCACCACTGGCTGTCCGGCAGGCGCACCAGTGTTTCAGAGTGGCAGCGCTCTGATATTCCGGGAGGGTCCGCGTATGCATCCGTCAGGCGGTAATCCATGGCGCCCAGGCCGGTGGTGTTCAGGTAGCCAAGCCAGGTGACCTGGACCGGCGCCGGCTTGCGCGCAAAAACCGGCAGGCGGTTATTGGCGGTATGTCCCGCGAGATCGACCAGGACATCGATGGCATCCGCTTCGATACGCGCGGCGAGTTGGTCATCGGAAAGCGCGGCGCATTCAATCCAATGCGGGCTGAGCGCCTTCAGCCTGGCAGTGACATCGTCTTCCTGCGCCTGCAGGTAGTAGCAGGACACGTCGAAGCGGGCAGGGTCGTGATGCGCCAGCACGGGCTCGATGAAATACGAGACGGCATGGTGGTTGAAGTCCGGCGAAACATAGCCGAGGCGGATCTTGCGCGATGGATTGCTTCTGGTGGCGCGGCGCGCGGGCGCGCCAAACAGCTTGTCGTATCGCCGATGCTCGGTGAACACTTCAGCGGGCGACATGCTGGTGCTGAAATTCAGCGTGAACAGGTAGCTGCTGAAGATATCGGCTTCGCCCGGCGCCAATGCCAGTGCTTCGCGGAACCTTGCCAACGACGCATCGATCCGCCCCTGGCTTCGGTGTATCGCCGCAAGGCTGGCCAGTTGCGGCGCGCTCAGGGCGGGAGCCAGCTTGAGCGCGGCTTCGTAGGACGCGGCTGCCTCGGTCCAGCGATCCAGCTGATACAGGATATCGCCCAGCGATTGGTGAAACGCGGGATCCCGGTCGTGGTGCCGGATGGCTTGCAAGAACAATGCAATGGCCTGCCCGGAATTGCCGCGGTCCTGTTCGATCAGGCCCAGCAGGTAGAGGGCATCATGATTGCAAGGCTGGAGCCCGAGGATTCTCCTGTACAGCGCCTCGGCTTGCGGCAGGGATCCCGCCTGGTGCAAGGCGAACGCTTCACGCATGAGAGCGTTGGCGTCGGCCTCGACCATGGCAGGGACTACTTGTTTTGCGTTTCGACCTGAACGAGTTCTGCTTCGCCCGCTGCCGCAGCCGGTTTTTCGCGGCGCGGCCGGCCAAGCTGCACCGGTTCGGGCTCGGGCACGGGCTGCCTTGCCTTCGACGAGTCGGTCTCCACCATCTGCAATCCGGAGCTTGAAAGGATTTCCTTTGCGTCGATCCGGGGAGCTTCGAAACGCGGGGCGGCTTGCTGCACGGGTTGCTCAACGTGCTCCATGCGCGGTTGTTCCACGCGAGGCTGCTCCACGCGAGGTTCTTCCGCACGTACTTCCTCAACACGGGGTTGTTCCACGTGCTGAACCGGTGCCGGAGCAGCTTCTGCCGCCGGCTCATGATGTGCCTGCGCTTCCGCTTCAGCTTCGCGCTGCATCTTCAGCCGGTGTTCTTCCAGCTGCTGCGCGTAAACCGATTGCTCCGGGCTCTGGTGCTGCTGCGCGTGCTCGGGACGACGCTCGCCACGGTCCGGACGATCACCGCGATCGCCACCACCACCGCCGCGGCCTCGGCCGCCGCGATTGCGGCGCCCGCGGCGCGGTTCTTCGCCATCCTGCCGGGGCGGACGATTGCCATTGCCTTCCTCAGGCCCGGCGTTCGGGGCTTGCCCTTGCTGCATGGGCGGCCGCGGTTGCTGCTGTTGTTGCGGGCGCGGGTGGCGCTGTTGATCCGGCCGCCGTTCGCCCTGGGGGCGCTCTGCCTGCGGCTGGTCAGCCTGTTGCGGAACTTCCGCGTTCGGCCGATCGCCGTTCGGCCGGTCTGGCCGGGGCTGATGCTGTTGCGCAGGGCGCTGGTCGCGCCGGGGCTGCTGGTCGCGCCTTCCATCACGGTCGCCGCGCTGCTGGTCCGGCCGGCCGCCGCGTCCGTCGCGCTGCTGATCGCCACGTCCACCTCGTCCATCACGTCCGTCGCGTGCGCCACGTCCACCGCGTCCGCCGCGCCGATGCTCGTGCCGGTCGCGCGATTCGTCGTTGCCGCGCTCGGGGCGTTGCGGCCTCGGGGTATGCACACCTGGTTCGTTGGCTGCTGAAGCCTCTCCGCCAGGTTTGTCCGTCTTGAGCCAGCCAAACAGGCGGCCAAGGAATCCTGAGGACGCCGGCGCGGCGGCGACTGGGGCTGCGGCAGCCGGGGCGGGGGCTGGCGCGGCAGGCGCCGCGGCGGTGCGGGCCTGCGGTTCTGGAACGATTGGCGCCGGCTGGTCGGGCACGATGCCCTGGACCGCGGCAAGCTGGCGTTCCTTCTTCGGCTCGGCATCCTTGCCAAGCGCTTTCGGGTCCTCCGGTTGCTCGACCAGTTCGTAGCTCGTGGGCACGTGCTCCATCTGGTTCAGCTCATCGTGCTTCAGGCGCTGCACCTTGTAGTGCGGCGTTTCCAGGTGCGAATTCGGCACCAGCACGATGTTCACCTTGATGCGCGCTTCCAGCTTCTGGATTTCCGCGCGCTTTTCGTTCAGCAGGAAGGAGGCCACGTCCACCGGCACCTGCGCATGGACCGCGCCGGTGTTTTCCTTCATCGCTTCTTCCTGGATGATGCGCAGCACGTGCAGCGCCGTCGATTCGGTGCCGCGGATGAAGCCGGTGCCGCCGCAGCGCGGGCAGCTGATGTGCGCGGTTTCTTCCAGCGAAGGCTGCAGCCGCTGTCGGGAAAGTTCCATCAGGCCGAAGCGCGAAATCTTGCCGATCTGGACCCGCGCGCGGTCGTGCCGCAGCGAATCACGGAAAGTGTTTTCCACTTCGCGCTGGTTCTTCTGCGACTCCATGTCGATGAAGTCGACCACGATCAGGCCGCCCAGGTCCCGCAGCCGCAGCTGGCGGGCGACTTCTTCCGCCGCCTCCAGGTTGGTCCGGTACGCGGTTTCCTCGATGTCGTGGCCCTTGGTGGAGCGCGCCGAGTTGACGTCGATGGAAACCAGCGCCTCGGTATGGTCGATTACGATCGCGCCGCCCGAGGGCAGGTTGACGTGGCGGCCGTAGGCGCTCTCGATCTGGTGCTCGATCTGGAAGCGCGAGAAGAGCGGCACGTCGTCGCGGTAGAGCTTGACCTTGCCGACGTTGGCCGGCATCACGGTCTGCATGAAGGCGTAGGCCTGATCGTAGATTTCCTCGGTGTCGATGAGGATTTCGCCGATGTCGGGCTGGAAATAGTCGCGTATCGCGCGGATCACCAGGCTCGACTCGAGATAGATCAGGTAGGGTTTCTGCGCGGGCTCCTTGCCGGCGCCGTCGATCGCGCCCCAGAGCTGCAGCAGGTAGTTCAGGTCCCACTGCAGTTCCTCGACCGAGCGGCCGATCGCTGCGGTGCGGGCGATGACGCTCATGCCTTCCGGGACCACCAGCTGGTCGATGGTGTCGCGCAGTTCGTTGCGGTCTTCGCCCTCGACGCGGCGCGAGACGCCGCCGCCGCGGGGATTGTTCGGCATCAGGACGAGATACCGTCCGGCCAGGCTGATGAAAGTGGTGAGGGCGGCGCCCTTGTTGCCGCGTTCGTCTTTCTCGACCTGGACGATGATGTCCTGGCCCTCTTTGAGCGCGTCCTGGATCCTGGCGCGGCCGACGTCGACGCCTTCGCGGAAGTAGGCTTTCGCCACCTCCTTGAAGGGGAGGAATCCGTGCCGTTCTTCGCCGTAATCGACGAACGCCGCCTCGAGGCTGGGCTCGATCCGGGTGATGATGGCCTTGTAGATATTGCTTTTTCGCTGCTCCCTGGCTGCCGACTCGATGTCGAGGTCAACCAGCTTCTGTCCTTCTACGATGGCGACGCGCAGCTCTTCTTGCTGGGTCGCGTTAAACAACATGCGTTTCACTTAATGTTCTCCTGCGCGCGCAGGAGCTATGTTGCCCGGATGCTCAGTGTTCTCCTTGGGGGGAAAAGACCAGTCAAATGGACCACGCTGTCAGCGCGCGTTTCCAGTACCATCGCTACTTCCGGTGAGCGAAATTAACCACTGCGCTTCGGGTCCGATCACTTGTCGGACAGGAGGCGGGTTGCA
>JANYII010000188.1 GCA_025358705.1 Betaproteobacteria bacterium
TCGGTGCCGCGGCCGGCCATGTTGGTCGCGATGGTGATCATCTTCGGCCGTCCCGCCTGCGCCACGATCTCGGCCTCGCGCGCATGCTGCTTCGCATTCAGCACCTGGTGCGGCAACTTTTCCTTCTCCAGCATCGCCGACAGCAGCTCGGAATTCTCGATCGAGGTGGTGCCGACCAGCACCGGCTGGCTGCTCTCGTAGCAGGCCTTGATCTCGTCGATGATCGCGCGGTTCTTTTCCTTGGTGGTGCGGTAGACCAGGTCCAGCCGGTCCTCGCGGACCATGTCCATGTGCGTCGGCACGACCACGGTTTCCAGGCCGTAGATCTCCTGGAATTCGTAGGCTTCGGTATCCGCGGTACCGGTCATGCCGGCAAGCTTGCCGTACATGCGGAAGTAGTTCTGGAAGGTGATCGAGGCGAGCGTCTGGTTTTCGTTCTGGATCGCGACCTTCTCCTTCGCCTCGACCGCCTGGTGCAGGCCGTCGGACCAGCGCCGCCCGGTCATCAGGCGGCCGGTGAACTCGTCGACGATGACCACCTCCCCGTTCTGCACCACGTAATGCTGGTCGCGGTGATAGAGGTGGTGGGCGCGCAGCGCGGCATACAGCTGGTGCACCAGGTTGATGTAGGCCGGCTCGTAGAGGCTCGCCCCTTCCGGCAGCAGGCCGACGCGCGCGAGGACTTCCTCGGCCTTCTGGTGGCCCGCTTCCGAGAGCAGGACCTGGTGGTTTTTTTCGTCGACGTAGAAATCGCCGGGCGGCTCGGGCTGGTCCTGCTTCTTTTCTTCCTTCTGCGGCGTGAGGAGCGGCGCCACGTCGTTCATCCGGTAGTAGATCTCGGTGCGGTCTTCCGCCTGGCCCGAAATGATCAGCGGCGTGCGCGCCTCGTCGATCAGGATCGAGTCGACCTCGTCCACGATGCCGTAGGTGAGCTTCCTCTGGTAGCGCTCTTCGACCCGCATCGCCATGTTGTCGCGCAGGTAGTCGAAGCCGAATTCGTTGTTGGTGCCGTAGGTGATGTCCGCCTGGTAGGCCTTGCGCTTTTCGTCCGGCTCCATCTGCGGGATGTTGACGCCCACCGTGAGGCCGAGGAAGCCGAACAGCCTGCCCATCCACTCGGCGTCGCGCTTGGCCAGGTAATCGTTCACCGTGACGACATGTACGCCGTTGCCGGCGAGCGCGTTCAGGTAGGCAGGCAGCGTCGCCACCAGCGTCTTGCCCTCGCCGGTGCGCATTTCCGCGATCTTGCCGTCGTGCAGCACCATGCCGCCGATCAGCTGGACATCGAAATGGCGCATGCGCAGCACGCGCTTGCCCGCCTCGCGCACCACTGCGAAGGCTTCGGGCAGGAGCTCGTCCAGCTTCGCTCCTTCGGCGTAGCGCCTGCGGAATTCGGCCGTCTTACCCTGCAGCGCGGAGTCGGAAAGCTTCGAGACTTCCGCTTCCAGGGCGTTGACCTGCTTCACCACTCCCGAGTATTGCTTCAGCAGCCGTTCATTGCGGCTGCCAAAGATTCTTCGGGGAATGCTGAATAGAAAAACGAAAAACTTGCGGAGGATGTCCATGAATTCGGGGGCGCAGGGTGGTGCTAAACCCCCGGAAAAACAGCGATTTTAACACGCCGGCACAGGCCGGCTTCGCGGCTGGACTACCTGGTTTTTACTTTTGCCAGAGGCACTTGGGGATTGCTCGCCAGCAGGAACCGGCTCGGGTTCTGCGGCGCGCCGCGGAAGCGCACTTCGAAATGCAGGTGCGGCCCGGTCGAGCGCCCGGTATTGCCGCTGTCGGCGATACGCCGGCCCCGCTGCAGCACGTCGCCGTCCTTGACCAGGACCTTGGACAGGTGCGCGTAGCGCGTGACCAGATCGTTGCCATGGTCGATGTCGATCATGTTGCCGTACTGCGGATGGAAGCCGGCGAACTGCACCACGCCGCCCGCCGCCGCGACGACGGAGGTACCGACATCGGTGATGAAATCAATGCCCTCGTGCATCGCCTGCTGGCCGCTAAAGGGATCGATGCGATAACCAAAGCCGGAGGCGTTGAACGGCGCGCTCACCGGCATCATCGTCGGCATGGCCTTTTTCTTCACCGCCTGCTCGAACAACTGCGCCTCGAGCACGCCGAGCTGGTCGGTGCGGTTTTCCATCTGGCGCGACAGCATCGCCACCTGTTCGTTGAATTGCGTCAGCGTCAGGTTCTGCGGCGGCATGCTGGTGGACTGCGCGCCGCCCAATCCGGGCGCCTCGGAGAAGCGGAACTCCCCGGGCTTGATGCCGGCCAGCGCCGAGAGCCGCTCGCCCAGCGCATCCAGGCGCGAGAGCTGGGCCTGCATTTCGCCGATCTTCACGGCCATCGCGTTCAGGTTCTGCTGCATGAATTCGCGCGAGCGCTCGGTCTCGCCCTGCTGCGTGGCGAGCACCAGCCGGGTGACCAGGGGAATCTTCAGGTCCACCGCGAAGCGCAGGCTGAGCCAATAGGTGATCCCGGTCAGGCAGACGAGGATCGTGCCGGCAAGCGCAAACGTGACGAGCACATGACGCAGCGACAGCGTCAGGGAGCGCGCCTTTGCCAGCCGGCTGGAGATCAAGATAACCTGCACGTCGCCTCCACTGAACCCCTCTTCCCGTGCAACCTTCCAAAGTCGGCAGAGTGCTTGCGTCTGACGCCAGCTTGCAGCCGGTCGTCGAAAAAGCACGCCAGATCAACGCGCTCTCGAAGCTTTGTTTTGACTTTCTGCCACCCGGGCTGGCCCGCCTGGTACGGGCCATCGCTCTCAACAATCGCCCTGGGGACAGCCAGCTGGTACTGCTGGCCACATCGCCCGCTGCGGCCGCCAAGCTGAAACTGCTGTCCGAGGCTTTACTTGCCTACCTGCATCAACACGGTGCGCAGGTTAATTCAGTTTCCGTGAGGGTGCAACCCGGTACGGGACCGGACAATTCACCCGCCGCACGGCAACCTCGGCGCTTGTCCCAAACGGCTCTGGACGGCCTGCAGGCGCTGCATCGAAAGCTGCCCGACTCACCCGCGCGCGCAGCCCTTAAAACCCTTCTGGATCATCAGCTTGTGCCGGAGAAGGCCAGCGCCGGAAAAACCTAGGCGAGGGCCTGGCGCATGAGTCCGGAGACACCCGCTGGCGCCTCTTCGGCGCGCTCGAAAGTAACCACTTCCGAGGCCGCCGGATCGGCCGCCAAGGCGCGCAACAACTGGTTGTTCAGGGCATGGCCGGACTTGTGCGCGCTGAACGCCGCGAGGAGCGGCCGCCCCAGCAAGTACAAATCGCCGATTGCATCCAGGATCTTGTGCCGGATGAACTCGTCGGCATAGCGCAGGCCTTCGGCATTCAGCACCCGGTGCTCGTCCAGCACCACGGCGTTCTCCAGGCCACCGCCCAGGGCGAGCCCGACATCGCGCAAATCCTCGACGTCCTGCATGAAGCCGTAGGTGCGCGCCCGTGCGACTTCCTTCAGGTAGGACGTGCTGGCGAAATCAACGGTCAGCGACGTGTTCGACTTCTCGATCACCGGATGGTCATAGACGATCGAGAACGACAACCGGAATCCCTCATAGGGCTCGAGCACGGCCCATTTGTCGCCGTCTTTCGCCTCGACGCGCTTTTTCACGCGCAGGAAACGCTTTGGCGCGCCCTGCTCCTCGATGCCCGACTGCTGGATCAGCAGGACGAAGGGCGCCGCGCTGCCGTCCATGATCGGGACCTCGGGCCCATCGAGGTCCACATGGACATTGTCGACACCGAGCCCCGCCAGCGCCGACATCAGGTGCTCAATCGTATAAATCTTCGTCTCGCCCATCACGAGGCAGGAACACAGCCGCGTTTCGCCCACCAGGTCGCCGCGCGCCGGAATTTCCGGGGCCGAGGGCTGGTCCATGCGATGGAACACCACGCCGGTGTCCGGTTGCGCGGGACGCAGCGTGATACGGACTTTTTGCCCGGTATGCAGGCCGACGCCGGTGGCGTGGACGAGCGATTTCAGGGTTCTTTGGCGGAGCATTGCGAGGTGGATTCTACCAATAGAAAAGGCGACATCCCCCCGGCAAGGTAGGGACGTCGCCTCGAGCGGTACGAATTTAGTCGGCCTGTTTTCTCAAGAAAGCCGGTATGTCGTACTTCTCGACGCCGCTGTTGGTGAGCGCCTCGACCTGCGCCGCGCGATCGCGCTTGCGGAACACCGCGGGCGTATCGGACATGGCGTTGTAGTCGGGCGCGGAGCCCGGCATCGCCGAGCTGGAAAACGCGGGCTGGTTGTCCGTCCCGGTCTTCTGCGTCACCACCAGTTGCGGCTTGGGCTGGCGCACGCCCATGGGCTGGCCAAGGCCGGTCGCGATCACCGTCACGCGCAGCTCTTCGCCGAGATCGTCGTCGTAGACGCCGCCGTGGATGATGGTCGCATCCTCGGCCGCGAACGAGCGGATGGTGTTCATGACTTCCTTGGTTTCGCGCAACTTGAGGCTGTGGCGCGAAGCGGTGATGTTCACGAGCACGCCGCGCGCGCCGGCGAGGTTCACCCCTTCAAGCAGCGGGCAGGCAATGGCCTGTTCGGCCGCCACGCGCGCCCGATCGACGCCGCTCACCGCTGCCGAGCCCATCATCGCCATGCCCTGCTCGGACATCACGGTACGCACGTCCTGGAAGTCGACGTTGACGACACCATCGCGGTGGATGATGTCCACGATCCCGCCGACCGCGCCGCACAGCACGTTGTCCGCAGCCACGAAGGCCTCGACCTGCGTGATGTCGTCGCCGAGCACTTCCTCCAGCTTGTCGTTCAGGATTACGATCAGCGAATCGACGTGCGGCGCGAGCTCCTCGATGCCCTGTTCGGCGATCTTCATGCGCTTGGAGCCTTCCCAGGTGAAGGGCTTGGTGACCACCGCCACGGTGAGGATGCCCAGCGAGCGGGCGACTTCCGCGATCACCGGTCCCGCGCCCGTGCCGGTCCCGCCGCCCATGCCGGCGGTGACGAACACCATGTGCGAGCCCGCGAGCGCCTCTTCCAGCCGCTCCCGGTCGGCGATCGCCGCGACTCTCGCCTCCTCGGGCTTGGCGCCCGCGCCCAGCCCGCTGGTGCCGAGCTGGATCTGGTGGCGCGCCTTGTTCCTGCCGAGCACCTGCGCGTCGGTGTTCACCGCAATGAATTCCACCTTTTCGACGCCCTGCTCGATCATGTGGTCGATCGCATTGCCGCCGGCACCGCCGACGCCGACCACCTTGATCACGGGCCCCACTGCCTGCTCATTCACGATTTCGAACATTTTTTTCTCCTTGCCGGTTGACGTACGTAACACTGCCCATCAAAAATTCCTCTGGAACCAGTCGCGCATCCGTCCGAATACCGCCTTGACGGAACCGCTTTGTTTGGCGACGCGCCCCTGCTGCAGCTGCGAGGCACCCTCGAGCAGAAGGCCCATGGCGGTCGCATAGCGCGGGCTGCGCACCACGTCGGCTAGGCTGCCGCTGTAGCGCGGCATGCCGATGCGCACCGGCATGTGGAAGATCTCTTCGCCGAGCTCCACCATGCCCTGCATCATCGAGCTGCCCCCGGTGAGCACGATCCCCGAGGACAGCAGCTCTTCGTAGCCGGACTCGCGCAGCACCTGCTGCACCAGCGAAAACAGTTCTTCGGCGCGCGGCTCGATGACTTCAGCGAGCGTCTGGCGCGACATGACGCGCGGCGCGCGGTCGCCGATGCCCGGCACTTCGATCATTTCGTTCGGATCGGCGAGCTGGCGCAGCGCGACGCCGTGCCGCATCTTGATCGTCTCTGCCTCGGCCGTCGGCGTGCGCAGCGCCATCGCGATGTCGTTGGTAATCTGGTCGCCGGCGATCGGGATCACCGCGGTGTGGCGGATCGCGCCGTGGGTGAAGATCGCGAGGTCGGTGGTGCCGCCGCCGATGTCCACCAGGCAGACGCCGAGGTCCATTTCGTCGGCCGACAGCACCGCGCGCGCCGAGGCGAGCGGCTGCAGGATCAGGTCGTTCACGTCCAGCCCGCAGCGACGCACGCACTTGACGATGTTCTGCGCCGCCGATACCGCGCCCGTGACGATGTGCACCTTCACTTCCAGGCGCACGCCCGACATGCCGACCGGCTCGCGCACGTCCTCCTGGCCGTCGATGATGAATTCCTGGCGCAGCACATGGAGGATCTGCTGGTCGGTCGGGATGTTCACCGCCTTCGCGGTTTCGACCGCGCGCTCCACATCGACCGCGCTCACTTCGCGATCCTTCACCGCCACCATGCCGGTGGAATTGAAGCTGCGGATGTGGCTGCCGGCAATTCCCGTGAAGGCCGAGGCGATCTTGCAATCGGCCATCAGTTCGGCTTCCTCCAGCGCGCGCTGGATGCCGGAGACGGTCGACTCGATGTTGACCACCACGCCCTTTTTCAGGCCCTTCGATTCGTGGTTGCCCATGCCGAGCACGTCCAGCGTGCCGTCGGGGCCAAGTTCGGCCACCAGCGCGACCACCTTGGAGGTGCCGATATCGAGGCCGACGACGAGGTTGCGGTTTTCCTTCGCCATGGCTCAGCCTTTCCAGCCGGCGACGCGCAACGCGAAGCCGTTCGGGTAGCGAAGGTCGACATGGCGAGCAGAGTCGACGCCCGCTGACGCGGCGCGCTGCGGCAGGCGGCCGAGCGATTCCGGGTAGGCGACGACGAAGCGCTCCAGCCGCTGGTCGACCGGCTCGGCGCCATCGCGCCCGAGCTCGATGGCCAGGCTGTTGGCCCTGGCACCGGCAAGGCGCAGCTGCCACGCATAGCGCGGCGTGAGGACCACGCGATCGAGGTTTTCGCCCAGCGGCGCGAGCAGTTCGGCAAAGCGCCGGTAGCGCTTCGTCAGTTCGCCTTCGCTACCCGCCGGGCCGGCGAACAGCGGCAGCGCCGCGGCGGCGGTATCGTCGACGGGTACGAGAAAGGGCTCGCCAAAAGTATTCACCAAACCGCCGCCACCCCAGCGCGCGAAGGCGACGTGCTCCTCCAGCGTGAGTTCGATGCGGTCGGGCCAGACACGCCGCAGGTCCACGCGCCGCACCCAGGTGACCTGCTCCAGGCGCGCGCGCAGCGCGGCGAGATCGGTGGCAAAGAAATTGCCGCCGGCGCCATCCACCGCGGCTTCGATCTCGGCGGCATCGGCATGCTTCATGTCGCCCCGCACCACGATTTCCTTGAGCGGGAACAGCGGCGAACGCAGCAGCATCTGCAGGCCGGCGTAGGCGAACAGAACCGTGGCGAGGCCGAACAGCGCGCTGGCCGTCAAGTTGAGCAGGCGCGGGTTATCCCACATGGGATCCCTCCAGGATCTTCACGCAGAGGTCCTCGTAGGAAATCCCGATGGCCTTCGCCGCCATCGGCACCAGGCTGTGGCCGGTCATGCCAGGCGCCGTGTTCACTTCGAGCAGCCAGGGACGACTCTGCGCATCGAGCATCAGGTCGATCCGCCCCCATCCCGTGCAACCCACCGTCTGGAACGCCTTCAACGCGAGCGCCTTGATTTCCTCTTCCTCGGCGGCCGGCAGGCCGCAGGGGCACAGGTACTTCGTGACATCGGTGAAGTACTTGTTCTGGTAGTCGTACTTGCCCTCGGGCGCCTCGATGCGGATCAGCGGCAGCGCCGCGTCGTCGACGATGCTCGCCGTGTACTCGGAGCCCGCGATGAACTTTTCGGCGATCACCACCGGGTCGTAGTTGACGGCGAGCGCATACGCCTCGTCGATCTCGGCCACGGCGCGCACCTTGGTGATGCCGATGGACGATCCTTCCTGCACCGGCTTGACGACAAGCGGCAACCCGAGCCTGGCCGCGACGCCATCGAATTTCGTCTTCGCGTCGATCGGCTCGTACGGCGGCGTCGGCAGCCCGTTCGCCTGCCACACCTGCTTGGTGCGCACCTTGTCCATCGCGAGCGCCGAGCCGAGCACGCCGCTGCCCGTGTAGGGCACACCGAGATACTCCAGCGCTCCCTGCACGGTGCCGTCCTCGCCGCCGCGCCCATGCAGCGCGATGAAGCAGCGCGCGAAACCTTCGCGCTTGAGTTCGAACAGGTCGCGTTCCGCCGGATCGAAAGCATGCGCGTCCACGCCCTTGGCGCGCAATGCGTTCAGCACGCCATTGCCGCTCATGAGGGAAATCTCCCGCTCGGCCGACCTGCCGCCCAGCAGCACGGCGACCTTGCCGAAATTTCCGGCGGCGTTCATGCGGCCTCCCCGACGATGCGCACTTCGGGGACCAGGCGGACGTGGGTCTTTTCCTCGACCACTTCCTGCACGTGCAGAATCAGCGCCTCGATGTCGGCGGCGGTGCCCGCGCGACCCGGATTGACGATGAAGTTGGCGTGCTTTTCCGAGACGCGCGCGCCGCCGATCTGGTGTTTCCTCAAGCCCGAGAACTGGATCAGCTTCGCCGCCGTCTTTCCTTCCGGCGGGTTGCGGAACACGCTGCCTGCATTCGGCAGCTGCAGCGGCTGGGTCGCGCGGCGCTTGGTGAGCAGCGCCTGCATGATGGCGCGCGATTCATCGCGATGGCCCTCGGGCAGCTTGAAATGCGCGGAGGCGAACCATTCGTCGCCGTCGCTGCTGGCGTCGGTCTTCAGTTCGCAGCGGCGGTAGCCGAATTCAAATTCGGTGCTGGCGCGCCGGCGCAGCTGGCCGCGCCGGTTGATGGTTACCACGCGCTCGACGATGTCCCAGGTCTCGCCGCCGTAGCAGCCGGCGTTGCCTGCAAGCGCGCCGCCGACGGTGCCGGGAATCCCGGTGAGCCACTCGGCGCTGCCAAGATTGTTGTCGGCCGCGAAGTGCGCGACGCGCGGGCAGGCGACGCCGGCTTCGGCATACAGCAACCCGTCTTCCATGCGCGGGCGCTTGCTGCCGGCAAAGGTCAGGATCACGGTGCCGCGCCAGCCGCCCTCGCGCACCAGCAGGTTGGAGCCCAGCCCGACGAACAGGATCGGTTCCTCCGGCGGCAGCTGGCCGAGGAACATGGACAGGTCCTCCAGGTCCGCCGGCGCGAAGAAGCGGTCCGCGGGACCGCCAGCCTTCCAGCTCACGTGCCGCGACATCGGCTCGTCGCGCCGCAGTTCGCCGCGCAGGCCCTGGAATTGGATGCTTTCGACGGTCATGACAGTTGAGCAGCCACGTTGCCGATCGAGCCGGCGCCCATCGTGAGAACGACGTCGCCATCGCGCGCGACGCCGCGGATACCCTCCGCCATGCGACCGATGTCCTCGACGAATACCGGGTTGATCTTGCCCACCGCGCGCACCGCGCGAGCGAGGGAGTTGCCATCCGCCGCCGCGATCACGGGCTCGCCCGCTGCGTAGACGTCGGCGAGCACCAGCGCGTCAGCGGTGGACAGCACCTTGACGAAGTCCTCGAACAGGTCCCGCGTCCTGCTGTAGCGGTGCGGCTGGAACGCCAGCACCAGCCGGCGGCCGGGAAACGCACCGCGCGCCGCGGCAATCGTCGCCGCCATTTCCGCGGGGTGGTGGCCGTAGTCGTCCACGAGGGTGAAGCGCCCGCCCCCGGGTTTGGCCGCATCCAGGGCAATCTCGCCGCAGCGCTGGAAGCGGCGTCCCACGCCCTTGAACTCGGCAAGCGCTTTCACGATCGAGCGCTCGGCGATGCCGATCTCCAGGCCGATCGCGATCGCCGCGAGCGAATTGAGCACGTTGTGGTGGCCGGGAAGATTGAGCGTGACCTGCATCGGCTGCGCCTTGGCACGCTGCACGCTGAATTGCATCTGCCCCGCCGCGTGCACGATGCCCTCGGCGCGCACCATCGCGTCGGCGGCAATGCCGTAGGTCACCGCGGGTTTGGAAACGAAGGGCAGGATCTCGCGCACGTACGGATCGTCGACGCACAGCACCGCGCTGCCGTAGAAGGGCAGGTTCTGCAGGAACTGGATGAAGGCCTGCTTCAGCCGCGCGAAATCGTGCTGGTAGGTCTCCATGTGGTCGGCATCGATGTTGGTGACCACCGCGAGCACCGGCTGCAGGTGCAGGAAGCTTGCATCCGACTCGTCGGCTTCCACCACGATGAATTCGCCCGCGCCGAGGCGCGCGTTGGATCCGGCGGCGTTCAGCCTGCCGCCGATCACGAAAGTCGGGTCCAGGCCGCCCTCGGCAAGCACGCTCGCCACCAGGCTCGTGGTCGTGGTCTTGCCGTGCGTGCCGGCGATCGCCACGCCCTGCTTGAGCCGCATCAGTTCGGCGAGCATCAGCGCGCGTGGCACCACCGGGATGCGCCTGGCGCGCGCGGCGGCCACTTCGGGGTTATCGCCCTTCACCGCCGTCGACACCACCACCGCGTCGGCACCCTCGATGTTTGCCTTGTCGTGCTTGACGATGATCTTCGCGCCGAGGCCGGCGAGCCTGCGCGTCGCGGCGTTTTCGGCGAGGTCCGAGCCGCTCACCTCGAAGCCGAGATTGACCAGCACTTCGGCGATGCCGCTCATGCCCGAGCCGCCGATGCCGACGAAATGGATGCGCCTGAGCTTGTGCTTCACGCGGCCAGCTCCACGCAGCGGTCCGCGACGACGCGAGCGGCGTCGGGTTTTCCCAGCACTCTTGCTTTTTCAGCCATCGCCAGGAGCGCCTTGCGGTCGAGCGACCGGATGAGTTCAGCGAGGCCCTTCGGCGTGAGTTTTTCCTGCGGCACGAGAATCGCCGCGCCCTGCCCGGACAGGAAACGCGCGTTGGCGCTCTGGTGATCATCCACTGCGTGCGGGAAAGGCACCAGCACGCTGGCCATGCCGCCCGCCGAGAGCTCGGCGATGGTCATCGCGCCTGCGCGGCAGATCACCAAGTCGGCTTCGGCATAGCGCCGCGCCATGTCATCGATGAACGCGATCAGTTCGCCCTGGATATTTTCCCTCGTGTAGTTTTTTTGCAGGGAATCCAAATGCTTCTCGCCGGACTGGTGCACCACGAGAGGTCTTTCGGCAAAAGGCAAAAGCGCCAGCGCTTTCGGCACGGCATCGTTCAGCGCCTGCGCGCCCAGGCTGCCGCCCACCACGAGCAGGCGCAACGGACCACTGCGGCTTGCGTAACGCTCGGCGGGTTGCGCGATCGCCGCGATTTCCGCGCGCACGGGATTGCCGGTCCATTCCGCGTTCTTCAGCGCACCGGGAAACGCGGTCAGCGATTTGTCGGCGACGCCGGCGAGCACGCGGTTGGTGAGCCCGGCTATTGCGTTCTGCTCGTGCACCGCGAACGGCCGCGCGAAGAGCGACGCCATCATGCCGCCGGGAAACGCGACGTAGCCGCCCATGCCCAGGACGACATCGGGCCGGATGCGGAAGATCGCCCGCGCGCTCTGCCAGAAGCCCATCAGCAGGTTGAACGGCAGCAGCGCCTGCGCGACGAAGCCCTTGCCGCGCAGCGCCGCCGCGCGGATCCATTCCACGGGATAACCGTGCGCGGGCACCAGACGCGCTTCGATGCCGCTGCGCGCGCCCATCCAGACGACGTTCCAGCCGCGGCCGCGCATTTCGTCGGCCACCGCGAGCCCGGGGAAGACATGCCCGCCCGTGCCGCCAGCCATGATGAGGATCGTCTTGCTCACGCGTTCAATCCTCTTGCCAACTGGCGGTTTTCCCAATCAATGCGGATCAGCACCGCGATCGCCACGCAGTTCACGATCAGGCCTGAACCGCCGAAGCTCATCAGCGGCAGCGTCAGGCCCTTGGTCGGCAGCAGGCCCATGTTCACGCCCATGTTGATGAGCGCCTGGAAGCCGATCCAGATGCCAATACCCTGCGCCACGAGCGCAGGGAAGTGGCGCTCGCGCAGCGCCGCCTGGCGGCCGATGAAGAACGCGCGCAGCACCACCCAGACGAACAGCGCGATCACCGCCACCACGCCCAGCAGCCCCAGCTCCTCGGCGATCACCGCGAGCAGGAAATCGGTATGCGCCTCGGGCAGGTAATGCAGCTTCTCAACGCTTGCACCCAGGCCCACGCCAAGCCATTCGCCGCGGCCGAACGCGATCAGCGCATGCGACAGCTGGTAGCCCTTGCCGTAGGCATCAGACCAGGGATCCATGAATCCCAGGATGCGCTGCATGCGATAGGGAGAAGACAGCACCAGCAGGACGAAGCCCGCGCCGAGCATTCCGAGCAGCGCCGAGAAATGCCGGCCGCTCATGCCGCCGAGGAACAGCACGCCGAAGGCGCTCACCGCGACCACCACGAAGGCACCGAAATCAGGTTCCCGCAACAGCAGCCAGGCCACCACCAGCATCACCGCCAGCATCGGCAGCAGCCCCCGGCGGAAATTCTTCAGCACCGCGTGCTTGCGCACGGTGTAGTCGGCCGCGTAGAGCACAACCGCGAGCTTCATCAATTCGGAGGGCTGCATGTTGGCGATGCCGAGGTTGAGCCAGCGCCGCGCGCCGTTCACCTCGCGCCCGATGCCCGGAATCAGCACCAGCACGAGCAGCACGACGCAGCCGGCGAAGAACCACGGCGCGGCCTTCTGCCAGAGGCGCACCGGGACGAGGAACACGGCGGTCGCCGCGCCAAGCGCAAGGGCGAGAAACAGGCTGTGCCGCAAGAGGAAGTAAGCGGGATTGTTCCCCGTGTAGCGGCCTGCTTCCGCGGTCGCGATCGAAGACGAGTAGACCATCACCAGGCCTAGCGATACCAGCAGCAGCGCGGCCCAGGCGAGCGAACGGTCGAACTCGGGCGCAGGCGCGCCCGCTGTCCGCACGTTGCGCGTGTTGCCCTGTCCGAAGACCAGGCTTGCCATCAGTTTTTCAATCCTTTGACCGCTGCGGCAAATGCTTCTCCGCGATGCCTGTAGTCGCGAAACATGTCGAAGCTGGCGCAGGCCGGCGAGAGCAGCACGGCGTTGCCCGGCGCCGCGACCTGCGCCGCGCGCGCGACCGCCTTTTCCATCGATGCCATACGTTCCGCAGGCACGCCGCTGCCGGCGATTGCTTTCTCGATCAACGCGGCATCCCGGCCGATGAGGAGCACATGTGCGGCATGCGCACGAATCGCCGGCACGAGCGGCGCGAAGTTCTGTCCCTTGCCTTCGCCGCCCAGGATCAGCACGGCCTTTTTCGACAATCCGTTGAGCGCTGCCACCGTGGCACCGACGTTGGTACCCTTGGAGTCGTCCAGCCATTCGACGCCACTGCGCAGCGCGACGCGCTCCATGCGGTGCGGCAAGCCGCGGAAGCTGCGCATGCCCTTCGCGAGCGCAGGCAGCGGCGCGCCGCCGAGACAGGCAAGTGCGCAGGCGGCGAGCGCATTGGAAAGGTTGTGCGCGCCCGCCAGCGGCAGGTCGGCGACGGGGAGGATGCGCTCCGTGCCGCGCACCAGATAACCGCCTTCGACGCCAAAATCCTCCGGCATCGACGGTGCATCCAGCCCGAAAGTGATTTCCGGCCGGCCCGGCAGCGCGAGCGCCATCGACGCCGAATCGCAGCGGTTCAGCACCTGCCCGCCCTCGCCCATGAAAACGCGCGCCTTGGCGCCAGCGTATTCGGCAAGCCCCGCGTAACGGTCGAGGTGGTCTTCCGACAAATTGAGCATTGCGGACCCGACCGGGGCGAGCGACCACGTCGTCTCGAGCTGGTAGCTCGAGAGTTCCAGCACCCACGCGGCAGGAGGAACCTTTCTTTTCAGCAGGGCATCGAGGGCGGGCGGGGAAATGTTGCCCGCGACTTCGCAGTCAATGCCGGCCGAGCGCAGCAGGTGTCCCGTGAGCGCGGTAACCGTGCTCTTGCCGTTGGTGCCCGTCACGGCAAGGACTTTTCCGCGCGCACTCCACGCGAACAGCTCGATATCGCCCACGACGGGAATGCCTTTCGCGAGCGCGGCTTGAACCAATTCTTCCTTGAGCGACAGACCAGGGCTGATGCAGACCAGGTCCACCTCTTTCAGCAGCGAGGTCTTGAACTTGCCGGTGTGCAACTCGCCGGAGAAATCCTTCTTCCGCGGCGGCGCGGCGCGCGTGTCGGCGGCGCGAACGATGCCACCTTCGCTCTTCACCCAGTTCGCCACCGACAGCCCTGTGTCGCCCAGGCCAAGCACGAGCACCCGCTTGTCCCGCAGCTGCATCGCCGAAGGTTTCTTGAGGAGCGAAAAGGCCGGTTCACGCATCATCTGAGCTTGAGCGTCGAGAGGCCGAACAGGACCAGCATCATGGTGATGATCCAGAAGCGCACCACCACCTGGGATTCCTTCCAGCCTTCAAGCTCGTAGTGGTGGTGCAACGGCGCCATGCGGAAGATGCGCTTGCCGCCGGTGGCCTTGAAATAGATCACCTGGATCATGACCGAGAGCGTCTCGGCGACGAACACGCCGCCCATGATGAAGAGCACGATCTCCTGGCGCACGATGACCGCGATGGTGCCGAGAGCCGCGCCCAGCGCCAGGGCGCCGACATCGCCCATGAACACTTCCGCCGGATAGGCGTTGAACCAGAGGAATCCGAGGCCCGCGCCGACCAGCGCGCCGCAGAACACCGCCAGTTCGCCCGCGCCCGCGACATAAGGCACGCCGAGGTACTTGGAGAACACCGCGTGGCCGGCGACATAGGCGAAGATGCCGAGCGCACCGCCGACCATCACAGTGGGCATGATCGCGAGCCCGTCCAGCCCGTCGGTCAGGTTCACGGCGTTGGAGGTACCGACGATGACGAAATACGTGAGGACCACGAAGCCGAGCGCACCGAGCGGATAGGCGACGAACTTGAAGAACGGCACGATCAGGGTATTCAGTGCGGGCGTGCTCTGTGCGAGCCAGCCGAGGTAGCAGGCGGCAGCCACGCCGAACACCGATTGCCAGAAGAGCTTCGCCCTGGCCGACAGTCCCTTGGGATCGCGGTGCACGACCTTGCGGTAGTCGTCGATCCAGCCGATGGCGCCGAAGGCGAGCGTCACCAGCAGCACCACCCAGATGAAGCGGTTGCCAAGGTCGCCCCACAGCAGCGTGGTAATCGCGATGGAAAGCAGGATCAGCGCGCCGCCCATGGTCGGCGTGCCCGCCTTGGTCAGGTGCGACTTGGGACCGTCGTCGCGCACCGCCTGGCCGATCTTGTAGGCGGTGAGCTTGCGGATCACATAGGGCCCGAGGATCAGCGAGATCGCCAGCGCCGTGAGACACGCCAGCACCGCGCGCAGCGTGAGGTAGCTGAAGACGTTGAACAGGCGCACGTCCTTGGCCAGCCATTGGGCAAGTTCGAGCAGCATCAGTGGGCCATCTCTTTCTGACCGCTCAGTGCGGCGACCACCTGCTCCATCTTCATGAAGCGCGAACCCTTGACGAGGATCGTGGTAACGCCCTTCGTTTCGCCGATCAGCTTTTCGACTGCGTCGAAATGCCGGCCACCTTCGCCGAAAGCCTTCACCGCGGCGGGCGTGGCGGCCCCGAGCGCGAGAAGAACCGAAATGCCCCGTTCCCTGGCGTAGCGCCCTACTTCGGCGTGGAACTCCGGCCCTTGCTCGCCCACCTCGCCCATGTCGCCCAGCACCAGCGCGGTCGGCCCCGGGCAGGAAGCGAGCACGTCGATGGCGGCGCGCACCGAATCCGGATTGGCGTTGTAGCTGTCGTCGATCAGGGTCGCGCCGGCGGCGGTCTTCTTCACCTGCAGCCGGCCGGCGTAAGGCCGGAACGCAGCAAGCCCTTCGCCGATGGTTGCCGCCGGAATGCCGGCGGCATATGCGCAGGCCGCGGCGGCAAGCGCGTTTCGCACGTTGTGCAGTCCGGGAATCGCCAGAATCGAGCGCGCCTCGCCAGAAGGTGTCCTGACGACGATTTCGCTCTCCAGCGGCTTGAGTTCATAACGGCCGGTGATCTCCCCCGCGCCGATGCCGAACTCGATGCGCTTGCGAGCGCCAGCTTTGCTCCTGAATATGCCGGCCATCGCGTCCTCCGCATTAAGCACGGCGATGCCGTCTTCGGGCAGCGCGTCGAACACGCTCGCGTTCTCGGCCGCCACTGCCTCGACCGATTGCATGAATTCCAGGTGCTCGCGCTGCGCGTTGTTGACCAACGCGATCGTGGGCAGCGCGATTTGCGCGAGCAGCGCGATTTCGCCCGGATGGTTCATGCCGAGCTCGATCGCGCAATAGCGGTGGCTGGCGCGCAGGCCGAGGAGCGTCATCGGCACGCCGATGTCCGTGTTCAGGTTGCCGCGCGTAGCGAGCGCGCCGTCCTCGCCCGCGTGCAGGCGCAGGATCGACGCGAGCATTTCCTTGGTGGTGGTCTTGCCGTTCGATCCGGTGAGCGCGATCATCACCGGCGCGAAGCGCAGGCGCCAGTTCCGGCCCAGGCGCCCGAGCGCGCGGCGCGTGTCATCTGCAACCAACAGAGGAAGCAGCGCGTTCCCGGAATGCTTTTCGTCCACCAGCGCGGCGGCCGCGCCGCGCTCCTTCGCCATGGCGAGGAAATCGTAGCCGTCGAAACGCTCGCCGCGGATCGCGACGAACAATTGCCCCCGGCCCACCGATCGCGTATCCGTTGAAACGCCGTCGAATCGCACGTCTTCGCCGCCCACGAGGCGGGCACTCATGGCGGCGGCGGCTTCGGCGAGGCTCATCATTTCCCGCCCCGGCGCGCGAGCGCCGCGCCGGCCTCGGCCGCGTCCGAGAACGGCAGCCGCCGGCCGGCGATTTCCTGGAAGCCTTCGTGCCCCTTGCCAGCGATCAGCACCACGTCGGCGGCGGCGGCCGCCGCGATCGCGGCGGCGATGGCCTTGGCGCGGTCGATCTCTACCGTGCAATCGCCGGACACACCCACGCGAATCGCTTCGACGATTGCCTGCGGATCTTCGCCGCGCGGATTGTCGGAGGTGAGCACCACGCGGTCGGCGCGCGCCGCGGCTACGCTACCCATGACGGGCCGCTTCGCCCTGTCGCGCCCGCC
>JANYII010000189.1 GCA_025358705.1 Betaproteobacteria bacterium
CTTCGCCCTGTCGCGCCCGCCGCCTGCGCCAAACACCGCGACCAGCCTCCCGCCGCGCGCCTGCGCCACCGCCTTCAGCGCCGAGAGCACCTTGTCCAGCGCGTCTGGCGTATGCGCGTAGTCGACCACCACCAGCGGGCGGTCGCCAATTTGCTGCATGCGCCCCGCGACCTGCGGCAGAGCCTCGAGAAGCCTGGCGCCCTGTTTGAAGGGAATTCCCTTCGCCACGAGGCAGCCCAGCACGCCGAGCGCATTGGCGACGTTGAAGCGCCCGAGTTGGGGGATGGTCGCTTCCGCGCTCCCCCAGCTCGAGTTTATTTTTACCGTCTGGCCTTCAACACTTGAAGCAGAAATGAATTCAGAAGCGGTTGCACCGGACAGCGAATAGCCGATCGTCCGCACGCCGCGCGCTTCGAGGCGCTTCGCGAGTTGCGCGCCGAAGGGGTCGTCCAGGTTGAGTACCGCCGCGCCAAGGCCCGGCGCGTCGAACAGGCGCGCCTTCGCCTCGGCGTAAGCCGCCAGCGTGCCGTGGTAGTCGAGATGGACGTGCGTGAGGTTGGTGAACAGCGCGCAATCGAAGGCGACGCCATTCACGCGCCCCTGGTCAAGGCCGTGCGAGGACACTTCCATCGCCACCGCGCTCGCACCGGCCGACTTGAATTCCGCCAGCAGGCGATGCAGCTCGAGCGCATCGGGCGTGGTGTTCGGATTATCGGCGAGAAGGCCGGGAAAACCGTTCCCCAGCGTTCCGATCACGCCGGTCTTTATTTTCTCCATGGACAAGACATGCGCCAGCCACTGCGAGCAGGAAGTCTTGCCGTTGGTTCCCGTGATGCCGCACACCCACATCGATTCAGAGGGCCGGCCGTAGAACTCGTGCGCGAGGAATCCCGCCTGCGTCTTGAGGTCCCTGACGCCCGCATTCGGCGTTTTCCATCCGGCGTTCCAGGTGAAGCCTTCGTTCTCCCACACCACCGCCGCGCAACCGCGCTCGATCGCCTGCGCGATATGGCGCCGGCCGTCGGCGGCGCCGCCCGGCCAGGCAAAAAACGCCGCGCCGGGCGCGGCACGCCGGCTGTCGGAGGTCAGCTGTTCCACCGCGGCCCCCTTGAGCAGCGCGAAAACGTGGTCAATCAGGTGTTCTCCTTGGCCTCGTCGCCCTCGCCCGGCATCTCGATGGGCGACAGCGGCGCGTCGTAAGGCGCGCCGAGCAGGCGCAGCGCGCCCTGCATGACCTGGGAGAACACCGGTGCCGCCACCTGGCCGCCGTAGTACTGGCCGGCCGAAGGCTCATCGAGCATCACGGCGATCACCAGGCGCGGGTCGGACACCGGCGCGAAGCCGACGAACGAGGAAACGTACTTGTGCGCGGCGTAGCCGCCGTTCTCCTGCTTGTGCGCGGTGCCGGTCTTGCCGCCCACGCGCCAGCCGACGATGCGCGCACGCGGCGCGGTGCCGCCGGGCTGCACGGCCGATTCCAGCATGTCGCGCAGCGCGCGCGCGACCTCAGGCGAGAACACGCGCTTGCCTTCGGCGGCGACGCCGGTCTTCAGCAACGACAGCGGGGCCAGTTCGCCGTCCCGCGCAAACACGGTGTAGGCCCGCGCGAGCTGGATGAGGCTGACCGAAATGCCGTGGCCGTAGGCCATGGTCGCCTGCTCCACGGGCCGCCAGGTCTTCGCTTCGCGCACCCGGCCGACCGCCTCGCCCGGAAATCCCAGCCGCGGCGCGGCGCCGAAGCCAACGCGCTTGAACATGTCGTACATCTCTTCGCGCGGCATCGACAGCGCAATCTTCGCCGCGCCGACGTTGGAGGATTTCTGGATCACCTGCGCCACGCTCATCGCGCCGCCCGCCTTGCCGTCCGCATGCGCGTCGTGGATCGTGTAAGTGCCGATGGTGAGCGCGCCGGGCGCGGTCTGGATCATGGTCTGCGGCGTGATCCTGCCGGTCTCGATCGCCAGTCCGATGGTGAAAGGCTTCAGGGTCGAGCCGGGCTCGAAGGTGTCGGTCATGACCCGGTTGCGCAGCTGCGCGCCGGTCAGGCGCGCGCGATTGTTCGGGTTGTAGGTGGGCAGGTTGGCGAGCGCGAGGACTTCACCCGTGCGCACGTCGAGCACCACGATCGCGCCGGCCTTCGCCTTGTGCGCCTCGACCGCCGCCTTGAGCGCGCCGAACGCGAGGTTCTGGATCTTGCTGTCGATGGACAGTGAAAGATCCCGCCCGTCCTGCGCGGCACGGATCGACTCGACGTCCTCGACGACGCGGCCGAGCCGGTCCTTGATTACGCGGCGGCTGCCCGCGGTGCCGGCGAGCACGGCCTGCTGCGCGAGCTCGATGCCCTCCTGGCCGACATCATCGACGCCGGTGAAGCCGATCACGTGCGCCATCGTCTCGCCGCCGGGGTAGTAGCGGCGGTACTCGTTTTGCTGGTGGATGCCAGGGATCGCCAGTTCGGCGACACGCGCCGCCGCCTCGGGCGGGATCTGGCGCTTGAGATAGACGAATTCGCGCTCGGCGTCCGAGAGCTTGCGGCTGAGCTCGCGCGGGTCGAGCGACAGCAGCGAGGCGAGGCTTTTCAGCTGCGCCGGGGTCGCGTTCACGTCGTCCGGGATCGCCCAGACCGATTTCACCGGCGTCGAGATGGCGAGCGCGTCGCCGTTGCGGTCGACGACACGGCCGCGAGTGGCCGGCACTTCGAGCACGCGCGAGTAGCGCGCCTCGCCCTTTCCCTGCAGGAACTCGGTGTGCATCGACTGCAGGTAGAGCGACCGCCCGGCCAGCACGAGGAATGCGGCGAGGAGCAGCGCAACCGCCAGGCGCGCGCGCCAGACGGGCAAGCGGACCATCATCGGCACGCTGGCGGCGATCACTGCCTGTTCTCTGCCCGCGGCGCGGCGACCTGCAGCTGGGCGAGTCGCGGATCGCCGGCGCGCGCCTTTGCCGGATCGGCCGATCCCACTTGTTGCGGTCCGACAATCCGCACGCGGCGCGGATCGGGCGCACGCATGCCGAGCGTGCCCGCGGCGATCTTCTCGACGCGCGAATGCAGGCCCCAGGTGCTCGATTCCAGCTGCAGCTGGCCGAATTCGACGTCCAGCGCGCGTGCGCGCTCCTGCTCGCGCTCCAGCTGGGTGAAGAGCTTGCGCGATTCATGCTGGGAGGTGACGAGCCCGAGCGCGCAGACGATGAGAACCAGGAGGAGGAGGAGGTTCAGCTTCGCCACGCGTCGGGCCCGTGTTCGGTTAGTGCACGCCTCAGTGCCGCAAGATCAAGAACTGCATCGCTGCGCTCGGCAACGCGCAGGGTCGCGCTGCGCGCGCGCGGGTTGGCCGCGATTTCCGCCTCGGATGCACGCATCGCCTTGCCCACGATTCTGAGTGGAAGTTGTGGCAAATCCCGGGCGCGAATCGGCAAATCCGCGGGCAGGCTGTCGCTTGAGCAGGCGCGCAGGAAGCGCTTGACCAGCCGGTCCTCCAGCGAATGAAAGGCGATCACCGCGAGCCGTCCGCCTGCGGCGAGCCGCGCGGTGGCCTGCGGCAGCATCATCGCGATTTCCTCAAGCTCCCGATTGACGAGAATCCGTAGAGCCTGAAAGGTGCGCGTCGCCGGATTCTG
>JANYII010000198.1 GCA_025358705.1 Betaproteobacteria bacterium
CTCGGCGAAATCCGCCGCTGGCTGGAGGTGTTCCTCCGGCGCTTCTTCCAGACCAGCCAGTTCAAGCGCAGCGCCCTGCCCAACGGCCCGAAGGTCGGCTCGGGCGGCTCGCTCTCGCCGCGCGGCGACTGGCGCGCGCCCTCCGACGGCAATGCGTCGGTGTGGCTGGAAGATTTGAAGAAAGTCCCGACGACGGCCTGATGGAAATCGGGCTCTGACCCCGATTTCCTACTGGGGTTTGATGCCGGCGGCCGTGATGACGTTCTGGTAGATGACGATCTCGTCGCGCACGAACCTGGCGAATTCGGCGGGCGACATGTCCATGGTGTCGTTGCCGAGGGCGTGCAACCTTTCCTTCACGCCGGGATCGGCCAGCGCCTTGCGCGTGTCGGCGGATATCTTCTGCACGACGTCCGGCGGCGTGCCGGCCGGCGCCCAGACGCCGAACCAGAGCGCCGAGTCCGCGTTCTTCAGGCCCCCGTCAGCCAGCGTCGGGACCTCCGGCAGCGTCGGGTTGCGTCTGGTGGTGCTGACCGCGAGCGCGCGCAGCTTGCCACCCTTGATCGCCGAGAGCGCGGCCGAGATCGGCGCCCAGTAGCAGTCGATCGAGTTGCTCATCAGCGCGGTGATCACTTCGGGCGTGCCCTTGAACGGCACCAGCTCGACCTTGGTTCCGGCCGCGGCGATGAAGCGCTCGGTGCTGAGATGCGTGCCGCTGCCGACGCCGGCATGGCCGAAGTTGATCGAGCCTGGCTTCGCCTTTGCGGCGGCGACCAGGTCCGCGACGGTCTTGTAGGGAGACGTCGCGTTGACCACCAGCACGTTCGGCTGGATCGCCAGCGGCGATATGTCGATGAAATCCTTCAGCGTGTCGTAGGGCAGCTTGGCGTAGATCGCCGGGTTGACCGCGTGCGCGGTGGAGTTGATGAGCAGCGTGTAGCCGTCCGCCGCCGCCGCCGCCACTTCGCGCGAGCCGATCGAGCCGCCGGCGCCGCCGCGGTTGTCGGCGATCATGGGCTGGCCCCAGTACTCGGAGACTTTCTGCATCACGATGCGGCCGACGATGTCCGTCGAGCTGCCGGGCGTGAAGGAGATGATCACGCGGACCGGCTTGTTGGGATAAGCCTGGGAAAACGAAGCGCAACTGGCGACCGATAAAACCAGCAGCAAAAACAGTCTACGAAAGCCCATCGCCTACCTCCACGTTTTCCGGTTTCAGTTTGATGCCGGAGGCTTCCGCCTGCTGCAGCAGCAGGGTGGCGAAATCCTGCTCGGTCCAGCCCTGCCCGATCATCGCCTGGATCAGGTCGCGCGTCGCGCTGGCGAGCGGCATCGGCACTTCGAAGCGCCGCCCCGCGTCCAGCCCGAGGTCCATGTCCTTCCTCAACAGGTGCGGCGTGAACGTCACCTTGAAGTCCAGGTTGACGAAGGCGGGCGCCTTGTAGCGCGTGAAGGTCGAACCCATCACGCTCTGGTTCATGAATTCCAGGAATGCGTGCCGCGGCACGCCGGCCTTCTGCGCAAGCACAGTGATCTCGGCCAGCGACTGCGTCACCACGCCGAGGAACACGTTGTGGCAGATCTTCACGATGCGCGCGAGCTCACCCTCGCCCACCCAGCTCGAGCCCTTGCCCATGGCGTCAAGGAAGGGCCTGGCTTCGTCGTAGGCCGCCTTCGGCCCCGAGCAGACGAAGGACAGCTTGCCCGCCTTGATCACCTTGGCATTGCCCGATACGGGCGCAGCCAGGTATTGAATGCCCTTTTTCTCCAGCATTTCCCGCAATTCGGCGGAGCCTTCCAGCGAAATCGACGAACACTCGATCAACATTCGCGGCTTCTTGCCAGAGGCCAGAAGGTTGATGATCACTTCCTTGACGTCCTTGTACGTCGACACCATGACGAACACTATGTCGCGCGCGGCGAGCTCGGCGAGCTGGTCTGCGACTTTCGCGCCGTACTTCTCCAGCGGCGTCGCTTTCGCCTTCGTCCGATTCCAGACCAGCACGTCGCCGCCGCCCTTGGCGAGCAGCCCGGCCATCTCGTAACCCATGCGTCCCGCGCCGATCCAGCCGAAGGTTGGTTTAGTAGGCATTGGCGACCGGAAGCTCCTGTGCGGGATACAGCGAAATGATCCTGGCGCCTTCGGGCGTGAGCACGACTTCTTCCTCGATGCGCGCCGCTGAAACGCCATCCTTGGCCGGGCAGAACGTCTCGACCGCGAACACCATGCCGGCCTTCAGTTCGTAAGGCTCAATGAACGAATTCAGCCGCGAGATCAGCGGCCGCTCGTGCAGCCCGAGCCCGAGGCCGTGGCAGAAATTCAGGCCGAATGCGGACATCTCGGTCTCGAAGCCGATCTCGGTGCACTTCGGGAACATCTTTGCGACTTTTTCTGTCGAGATGCCGGGCTTCAGCATCGAGATCGCGCCGTCCATCCAGCCGCGCGCCTTCTTGTAGGCGTCCCGCTGCGCCGGCGTCGACCTGCCGACCGAGAACGTGCGGTAGTAGCAGGTGCGGTAACCGATGAAGGAATGGATGATGTCGAAGTAGGCCTGGTCGCCGGGGCGGATCAGGCGGTCGGTGAAATTGTGCGGGTGCGGCGAGCAACGCTCGCCCGCAATGGCGTTCACCGCTTCGACGCAGTCCGAGCCCATCTCGTAGAGGCGCTTGGAAGCGAGCCCTACGATCTGGCTCTCCTTCACGCCGGGCTTGAGCGCTTCGGTGATATCCATGTAGACGCCGTCCACCATCGCCGCGGCGGTGTTCAGCAGCGTGATCTCATCGTGGCTCTTCAC
>JANYII010000214.1 GCA_025358705.1 Betaproteobacteria bacterium
TTCGACTTGTCCTCGAACACGCGCTTCCACGACGGGAAGGCGGCGAACGAGAACGGGTTGCGCATGTTGATCTCGCGCGTCAGCGGCAGGGGCGAGGTCTGCGGTCGCGCGCCGCGCGCGATCATCGGCGCCGCCTTGCGCAGCGAGGTGCGCACTGCTTCCGAGATGTCATCGCGGTCGAACATGGCGATGAAGGTGATCGGCCGAGCGCTTTCGGTGAGCATGAAATCGAGCAGCTCCAGCTCCGGCTCTTCCATCACGCCGATCTGCTTGGTCATGGCGATCTCAATGGAGCCCTTGGACCGTTCCTTCAGCGCATTGCAGTAAGCCTTCAATTCCTCGCGGCTCGCATTGCGGCAGGCGAGCGGGCGGCCGGCGTAGCCCATGTGCTGGTTCAGCAGCGTGCTGGAGAAGCCGAAGGCGCCGGCATCCATCGCCTCTCCCAGAAGTTTTTTTATTTCCTGCGTTTCGGCAACGGAGGCGGCGCGCTCCATCGAAGCCTCGCCAAGGACGTAGTGACGGAAGGGCGTCAGCGGCGCGAGGAATCCCAGGTTGAGCGAGGGCTTGCGCGCCGCCGCCGCATCCATGAACTGCGGGAAGGTCTCCCAGTCCCAGGTGATGCCCTGGTCGAGCACCTCGAACGGAATCGCCTCCACGTTGACGAGGTCGCGCATCGCGATCTCGCGCGTCTCGGGGCGGCAGGGCGCGATGCCGACGCCGCAGTTGCCCATCACCACCGAAGTCACGCCGTGCCATGAGGAGGGCGTCAGCGCGCCATCCCAGCAGATCTGCGCGTCGTAGTGGGTGTGCGGATCGATGAAGCCGGGCGCCACGGCCAGGCCATCCGCATCGATGGTTCTCTTTGCATTTTCCTGGATCCGTTTTGCAACGGAAACGATCTTTCCATCTGAAATCCCGACGTCTGCCCGCCTTGCAGGCGCGCCGGTGCCGTCGATGACGAGGCCGTTCTTGATCAGCAGGTCGTGGGCCATGGGTTGCGGTCGAGTGTACGCCGAGTAGACTGTGGTTCAAGGGGGGAGAGTGTGGCGGCTGCGAAACATCCATTCGAGCAATTGCTCGCCGTGGCGCGCGAGGTGTCCTTCATGAAAGGCGCCGAGCTCGTGCGCCAGGGCGAGGCGTCGCGCGGCTGCTTCCTGATCCGCGCCGGCTCGGTGGAGGCGCGCGTCGCGCTGCCCGGCGGCGGCTCGCTCACGGTGGCCCAGTTCCGCGACGGCGACATGTTCGGCGAGATGGCGCTGATCGAGCGCGGCGTGGTGTCCGCCACGGTGGTCGCGGATTCCAACGTCGATGCCTGGTTCGTCGGCCGCGACGATTTCCGCGCGCTGGTTGCCAGCCGCGAGGTATCGGCGCTCGACATCCAGCGCACCATCACCCGCACGCTGTCGGACAAGCTGCGCGTGCTGAACGACCGGGTCAAGGCGTACGCGGCGGTGGAAGACAGGCCGGCTGGCGAATCCGTACCAGCCGCCGATCCGCTCGCCGGCATCGCGCGCTCGCGCCACGCCTCCTTCGATTGGAAAGCGTTCCTCCCGGTGCTGCCGTTCTTCGAAGGCTTCGACGAGGACGAGATGGACGAGCTGGCCTCCACCGGCAAAGTCCTGGAGTTGCCGCGCGGTGCCTGGGCCTTCATTGCCGGGCGCCCGGCGGACAGTTGTTACCTGGTGGTGCGCGGAGCGCTGGAAGTATTCACGCGCACGGAAAAGCTCGAGCGCCGCGTCGCCATCGCAGGTCCCGGTGAACTGGTTGGCTTCATGGCCGTGATCAATTCCGCGCCGCGCGCCAACAATGCCCGCGTGCGCGAGGCCTGCTGCCTGCTCGAAATCCCGAAAGCGGCCTTCCTCGATATCTACAACGGGAATTCAGGCACCACCGTCAGCCTGCACCACGCCATCCACCGCAGCCTGATGCGATCCATCGGCCGCACCAATACGCAGTTGACCCGCCTTATTTCGCATGCCCGTCTTTCCGCCGCGGAGAGCCAGGCCTCCGAGCTCGAAGCCGCGCTGCACGGGCAACTGTGGCGCGCGGAAACGCAGCCCGGCTAGAACTCGATCGCGTCGGCAATCGCCTTGATGCCGGCGGCCGCGCAAGCATCGTCGGCTTCGCCGCCGGGTGCACCCGAGACGCCGATCGCGCCGAACAGCGAACCGCCCGCTTCGATCGGCTGCGCGCCGGCGATGGCGAGCACGCGCGGATGGCTGCGCAGGCCGCTCATCGGCATGCCGGCCTGCGTTTCCTTGGCGAGGGCGGACGTGGGAATCTTGAAACTCGCGGCGGTCCAGGCTTTGTCGATCGCGACTTTGACCGTATGCGTGCCGGCGAAGCGGTCGCGCAGCATCACCTGCGGGACTCCCGAGCGGTCAACGACTGCCACCGCGACCTGGTAGCCGGCCTTGCGGCAATGCTCGAGGGCGGCACGCGCGGCGGCGAGCGCGGTTTCCGGCGTCAGCGATTTTGTCGTGAACGTTGCCTGCTGCGCTTGCACCGCGAGGGGTGCAAGCAGAAGTGCAAAAAGAATTCTTTTCATATTCAGTCCAGGAGGCGCACGGCCACGTGCGGGCGGCCGTTGCGGATTTCGGCGAACAGGGCGCCGTATTCGGGAAGCTCGACCCAGGCGGCGGTGTCTTTGGTCAGCGGTTCGGAGGCGATGATGATGGAATCGGCGTTCTCGGCGCCGCCGGTCATTTTCCACTCGCCGTCGTGCAGCGCGTAGTCGCGGCCGAGGGTGTACCAGAGCGAGAGGAAATTCATGTTCGCCTCATGCACCTTGGCGGGGTCTTCCGTCCGGTAGCAGCCGAAATCGAAGCAGTAGCGCACCGCGGCGAGCTGGCTGCCGTTGGCGACGAACAGGTTGACCGAGGAGGAGAGCGCGATGCCGAGCTGGGCGCGTGTCGCGCGGATGATTTCGAGCGTGTCCTGGATTGCGCCGAATAATGCTTTTTCTTCCAGGGTTCCTCGGGGATCTGAAAGCTGGGAGACAAAAAGCGCATAGATCCACTCGCTGTCGGTGGTGCCGTGGATCTGCGCAAGGAACTCAGGCTTGATGTGCGCGAGCAGCAGCGGTTTCATGCGGGAGAATTCCGCCAGGTCGCCGTTGTGCGCCAGCACCAGCGGCACGTTGGCGAAGTGGAACGGGTGCACGTTCTGCAGCGAAATTTCGACGCGCGTCGAGTAGGCGACGCCCCGCACGTGCCCGAGCACGCAGCTCGGGCGGATTTTCTGCGCGAGGTTCTGCAGGTTGCGGTCGAATACCGGCAACGATTGCGAGTAGTAGGAGTAGGCCTGATCCGGGTTGGCGCTGGCCGGATCCCAGGCGCGCATTCCAAATCCCGCGAGGTTGAGCATGTGCAACATCCTGGGCATGGTGCTCTGCCGGATCAGCGCCGAGTCAGGCTGGAACAGCAGGTTGTCCAGCAGGACTGGCTGGCCGAGATAGAGGAGCGCGCGGCACATATGGAAAGAAGGATGAGATTTACGCGGGCAGGAGATGCGAAAAGCGCATGAAGAGGCCTTTTGCGCGAGTGTACACTCGACCGGTCATGGCAGCGACTGCGCTCTTCCAGAACGAGAAGCTCTCGGTATTCGACTACCGCTGCGAATTCGGGCCGGGCGACAAGCCCTTCGTGGAGTCGCACCAGCGCTATGCCATTGCCTACGTGCGCAAGGGCAGTTTCGGTTGCGATGCACGGGGCAAGACGCATGACCTGGTGGCGGGTTCGTTCATGCTCGGTTTTCCCGGCGACGAGTACATGTGCACCCACGACCACCACGTCTGCGGCGACGAGTGCCTGTCGTTCCAGATTGCACCGGAGCTCGCTGAAACGCTTGGCGGCAGGGCGGAACCCTGGCGCGCGGGCAGCGTGCCGCCGCTGGCGGAACTGGTGGTGCTGGGCGAACTGGCGCAGGCCGCCGCAGAAGGCCGCAGCGACGTCGGCCTGGATGAAGTTGGAATTTCATTGGCGGTTCGCTTTTTAAGGCTCTTCGAAGGAAAAAAGCCTTCGGCATTCACCGGGACCGACCGCCGCCGCGCCGTGGAATCGGCATCCTGGCTGGATGCGCACTCTCATGAACCGGTCGACCTGGAGGCCGTGGCAAAGGAAGCCGGACTGAGCCCGTTCCACTATCTGCGCGTGTTTTCGCGCGTGCTGGGCGTGACGCCGCACCAGTACCTGGTTCGTTCCCGGCTGCGTCACGCGGCGCGCCTGCTGGCGGACAAAGAGCGCTCAATCACCGACGTCGCACTCGATGTCGGTTTCGCCGACCTGTCCAACTTCGTGCGCACCTTTCACCGCGCCGCTGGCGTCTCGCCCCGGGGATTTCGCCGCGCGGCGAGAGGGGACCGCAAGATTCTCCAAGAACGGCTCGCCGCGCCCGACTAGGATGGCCTCCTCATTCTCGAGGAGATGCCATGTACGACCATATTGGATTGAAAGTAAAGGACATGAAGGCCAGCGCGCGCTTCTATACCGCGGCACTCGCGCCGCTTGGCCACGTTCCCGGCTCCGCCGGCGAAGGCTACGCGGGGTTCGGCCCGAAAGACGCGGCCGCTCTCTGGCTACATGCCTATGACGGCAAGTCCGGCCCCGGCGCTCACGTCTGCTTCAGTGCTCCTAGCCGCGCGGCGGTGGACGCGTTCCACGCTGCGGGCCTCAAAGCCGGCGGCAAGGACAACGGCAAGCCGGGTCCACGTCCCGACTATGGCCCCAAGT
>JANYII010000241.1 GCA_025358705.1 Betaproteobacteria bacterium
GCGCTGGCGAGGCCGTACTTGGCGCCGGGCAGCGTGATGGTGAAGAATTTGCGCGCCGCGCTGGTGCCGAGCGCGTCCGCCGCCTCGTACAGGCGCGCGTCCGCCAGCGACAGCGCGGTGACCAGGATCATCAGCACGTGCGGGAAGACGCTGAACAGCTGCGACAGGATGATTCCCGGCGCGCCGTAGATCTGCTCGATGCCAAGCCAGAGCAGCCACGACTTCAGCACACCCTGGTTGCCGAACCAGTAGATGAACGAGATTGCCGACAGCAGCGAAGGCGCGAGCAGCGGCGTCAGCGTCACGGTGCGGAACGCGCCCTTCCACGGCATGCAGCTGCGCGTCAGCGCGTAGGCGAAAGCGAAGGCGGCGGGCACCACCACGGCGGTGACGGCGAGCGAGATCCAGACGCTGTTCCAGATGGAATTCGCCAGCGCCGGGGTGCTGAAATAGGCGATGAAGTTGTCCAGGCCGGCGAACTCGCCCTGCTTGTCCTCCACGCTTTGCGCGAGGATCGCGAACAGCGGCCCGGCGAGGAAGGCGGCGAGCAGCAGCGTAATCGCCGCAAGCAGCAGGTGCGCGACGCGGTCGGTCCAGTGCACGCGTTGGCGCAGCGGGACCGCCGGGTGCAGCACCGCTGCCATCAGGTGTCGAACACCCGCATGCGTTCGGCGAGGATGCGCAGCTTCATCGGGCTGCCGACCGCGAGTTCCATCTCGGACAGGTAGTTGAGCGACAGGTACACGGTGAGCGGCTGGCCCTCCAGGCCCTGCGCGGCGACGCGCACCAGGCAGTAGGAGCCGAGGAACTCGATTTTCTCGATGCTCGAATCGAGCACGTTGACGTCGCCCGGCGCGATCGGCCGCGCGATGATGTCCTCCGGCCGCAGGTAGGCGCGCACGTTGCTGCCCACGGCGCCGTCGCAGGCGCAGGCGAACTGGTGCGCGCCGATGCGCAGCCTTCCCGGCGCCACCACGGTGCCGGCGAGCATGTTCACCTTGCCGACGAAGTCCGCGACGAAGGGCGTTGCCGGTTCGCGGTAGACCTGCATCGGCGTGCCGACCTGGTCGATCGCGCCCTGGTTCATCACCACGATGCGGTCGGCCATCGACAGCGCCTCCTCCTGGTCGTGCGTCACCATGATGGTGGTGACGCCGAGGCGCTGCTGCAGGGAGCGGATCTCCTGGCGCAGGTGCACGCGCACGATCGCGTCCAGCGCCGACAGCGGTTCATCGAGCAGCAGCAGGCCGGGCGAGGTGGCGAGCGCGCGCGCCAGCGCGATGCGCTGCTGCTGCCCGCCGGAGAGCTGGGCCGGGAATTTCGCGCCCGCGTCCGGCAGCCCGATCAGCGTCAGGAGTTCGCGGACTCTGTCTTCTATGGCTTTTCTCGAAACTTTTCTATTGACCAAACCGTACGCGACGTTGTCGCTGATGGAGAGATTCGGAAACAGCGCGTAGGACTGGAACACGATGCCGTAGTCGCGCTGCGCCGGCGGCAGCAGGGAAATGTCGCGATCGCCCTGCAGGATCGTGCCGGCGCTCTGGGTTTCCAGGCCGGCGATGATCCTGAGCAGCGTGGTCTTGCCGCAGCCCGAGGGGCCAAGGAAGCAGACGAATTCGCCCTGCGCCACATCCAGCCGGATATCGCGCAGGGCGGTGAAGGAGCCGAATTCCTTGCGGATCCCCTCCAGGCGAAGAAAGGGAGACCCGGGCGGACGCGCCTGCTCTTGCGCCATTCCTTCGCGCTTCAGCGCTTCTCTACTTTTCCACTGTAGCGCTTGGTCCACTCCGCCAGGACGCGCTCGCGCGAATCGGCCGCCTTCTTGAAATCCATCTTCACGAGCCGGTCTTCGTAATCCGCCGGCACGTTGGCCAGGCGCTCGGCCACGCCGGGCTGCGCGGTGATGGCGAAGTTCTTGCCGTAGAGCATCATGGCGTTCTTGCTCGAGGCCCAGTCGGCGAGCTGTTTCGCCGCCGCGAGCTTCTTGGTGCCCTTGTGGATGCCGAACGCCTCCAGGTCCCACCCCAGGCCTTCTTTCGGGAACACCAGGTCGATTGGCGCGCCCTTGGCCTTGTTGGTGTTGCCGCGGTACTCGAACGAGATGCCGGCGACGAATTCGCCTGCGGCGGCCTGGTTGCAGGGCTTGGAGCCCGAATGGGTGTACTGCGCGATGTTCTCGTGCAGCTTGTCCATGTATTCCCAGCCGCCTTTTTCGCCCCACAACGTCAACCAGCCGACGACATCGAAATAGCCCGTGCCGGACGAGGCCGGGTTGGGCATGGTGATCTGGCCCTTGTAGATCGGCTTGGTCAGGTCCGCCCAGGTTTCCGGCTTGGGGATATTTTTCTTGGCGGCTTCGACCGTGTTGAAGCAGACGGTTGCGCCCCACACG
>JANYII010000258.1 GCA_025358705.1 Betaproteobacteria bacterium
CATCGAGGAGCCGCCGGGGATCACCGCCTTGAGTTTCCTCCCGCCGCGCATGCCGCCCGCCATTTCCAGCAGCTTCGCGAACGGCGTGCCGAGCTTCACTTCGTAGTTGCCGGGCCTGGCGACGTGGCCGGTCACCGAAAAGAGCTTGGTGCCGCCGTTGTTGGGCTTGCCGAGCGCGAGGAACGCATCGCCGCCGTTCCTCACGATCCACGGCACCGCGGCGAAGGTCTCGGTATTGTTGATGGTGGTGGGCTTGCCGTACAGCCCGTAGCTGGCCGGGAACGGCGGCTTGAAACGCGGCTGGCCTTTCTTGCCTTCGAGCGATTCCAGCAGAGCGGTCTCTTCGCCGCAGATGTAGGCGCCGTAGCCCGCGTGGGCGTAGAGCTCGAAAGAAAACTCCGAGCCGAGGATATTCTTGCCGAGGTAGCCCGCCGCGCGCGCCTCCTCCAGCGCCTGCTCGAATACTTCGTAGACTTCCCAGATCTCGCCGTGGATGTAGTTGTAGCCGGCGGTGGCGCCCATCGCGTAGGCGGCGATGATCATGCCCTCGATCACGCTGTGCGGGTTGTAGCGCAGCAGGTCCCTGTCCTTGCAGGTGCCGGGCTCGCCCTCGTCGGAGTTGCAAACGAGGTACTTCGCGCCGGGAAACTGGCGCGGCATGAACGACCACTTCAGGCCGGTCGGGAATCCCGCGCCGCCGCGTCCGCGCAGGCCGGACTTCTTCATGTCGGCGATCAGATCCACCGGCGAGATTTTTCCCAGCAGCAGCTTTTTCAGCGCCTGGTAGCCGTCGCGCGCCTCGTAGTCCTTCAGGCGCCAGTTGGCGCCGTCCAGGCCCTTCATGAGGATGGCGTCGGGACCGTAATCCAGCATGGCCATGGCTATTTCAGCTCCTGCAGCAGCGCGTCGAGCTTGTCGTTCGACATGTAGTCGTGCATTTTCTTGTTGTTCACCAGCACCACCGGCGCCATGGCGCAGGCGCCCATGCATTCGCCTTCCTTGAGCGTGAAGCGGCCATCGGGCGTGGTTTCGCCAAACTCGATGCCGAGCTTCGCCTTCAGATGATCCGCCGCCGCGAGCGAGCCCTGCAGTCCGCATGGCAGGCAGGTGCAGATGGTGAGCTTGTGCTTACCGGTCGGCTTCAGGTTGTACATGCCGTAGAACGTCGCCACCTCGTACACGGCGACCGGCGCCATGCCGAGGACGCCGGCGACCTCGTCCATGGTCTCGTTCGAGAGCCAGCCCTTCTCGTCCTGGGCGACGATCAGTGCACCCATCACCGCGGACTGCTTCTGGTCGGCAGGGTATTTCGCGACTTCCCTGTCGATTTTCTTCAGTGATTCAGCCGAAAGGCTCATCGGTCCACATCCCCGAATACGATGTCGATGGTGCCGATGATCGCCACGGCGTCGGCGATCATGTGTCCCTTCGCGAGCTCGTCCATCGCCGCCAGGTGGGCGAATCCGGGCGAGCGCAGCTTCATGCGGTAGGGCTTGTTGGCGCCATCTGAAATGAAGTAAACGCCGAACTCCCCCTTCGGATGCTCCACTGCCGCGTAGGCCTCGCCTGCCGGGACGTGCATGCCCTCGGTGAAGAGCTTGAAGTGGTGGATCAGTTCTTCCATGTTCGACTTCATCTCTTCGCGCGACGGCGGCGCGACCTTGTGGTTGTCGACGATCACCGGTCCCGGGTTGGCGCGCAGCCAGTCGACGCACTGGCGGACGATGCGGTTCGACTGGCGCATTTCCTCGATCCGCACGAGGTAGCGGTCGTAGGTGTCGCCGCTGCGCCCGACCGCGATGTCGAAGTCGAGCTTGTCGTACACCTCGTAGGGCTGCTTCCTGCGCAGGTCCCACTCGACGCCGGAACCGCGCAGCATGACGCCGCTGAAACCCAGCGCCTTGGCGCGCTCCGGCGTCACCACGCCGATCCCCACGGTGCGCTGCTTCCAGATGCGGTTCTCGGTGAGCAGCGTCTCGTAATCGTCGACGCAGGCCGGAAAGCGTCGCGTGAAGTCCTCGATGAAATCCAGCAGCGAGCCCTGGCGGTTGGCGTTCATCTCGCCAAGCACGCGCGCGTTGCGCGAATGCTGCGCCCGGTACTGCGGCATCGCGTCCGGGAGGTCGCGGTAGACGCCTCCGGGCCGGTAGTAGGCCGCGTGCATGCGCGCGCCCGACACCGCCTCGTAGCAGTCGAACAAGTCCTCGCGCTCGCGGAAGCAGTACAGGAACACCGTCATCGCGCCGAGGTCCAGCGCCTGGGTACCGAGGAACAGCAGGTGGTTCAGGATGCGCGTGATCTCGTCGAACATCACCCGGATGTACTGGGCCCGGACCGGCACGTCGATCTGCAGCAGCTTCTCCAGCGCGAGCACATAGGCGTGCTCGTTGCACATCATGGAAACGTAGTCGAGCCGGTCCATGTACGGCAGGTTCTGCAGGTAGGTGCGGGTCTCGGCGAGCTTCTCGGTCGCGCGGTGCAGCAGCCCGATGTGCGGGTCGGCGCGCTGGATCACCTCGCCATCGAGCTCGAGCACTAGGCGCAGCACGCCGTGCGCGGCCGGGTGCTGCGGGCCGAAATTCAGCGTGTAGTTGCGGATTTCGGCCAAGGTCTACTTTTCCTCGGCGTAGTGCGTTTCGCGCACCACGCGCGGCGTGACTTCGCGCGGCTCGATGGTGACCGGCTGGTAGACGACGCGCTTCTGTTCCGGGTCGTAGCGCATCTCGACGTGGCCTGAGACCGGGAAGTCCTTGCGGAACGGATGCCCGATGAAGCCGTAGTCCGTGAGGATGCGGCGCAGGTCCGGATGGCCGTCGAATACGATGCCGAACAGGTCGAACGCCTCGCGCTCGAACCAGTTCACGCCCGGCCAGATCTCCACCAGCGAAGGCAGCACCGGAAACGCGTCATCCGTGCAGAAGCTGCGCAGCCGGATGCGCCAGTTGTGCGCAAAGGAAAGCAGGTGCAGCACCGCGGCGTAGGAGGCGCCTTCCGCGGGCCGGTCGCCGTAGGTCGAATAGTCAACGCCGCACAGGTCGACCAGCTGCTCGAAGCGCAGGTCGGGATGGTCGCGCAGCGTGCGCGCGGCCTCGCGGTAGTCGGACGCCTTCACCACCAGCGTCAGCTCGCCGAGCCGCTCTTCGAGAGAGACGATCCAGGGTCCGAGGGCATTCTTCGCCGCATCGTGCAGCCGCTGCAGCTTGGGCGTCATCTTGCGATGGTGTTTGTTCTTTTGATCTTGTTCTGCAACTGCAGGATGCCGTAGAGCAGCGCTTCCGCGGTCGGCGGGCAACCCGGCACGTAGACATCCACCGGCACGATGCGGTCGCAGCCCCGCACCACGGAGTACGAGTAGTGGTAGTAGCCGCCGCCGTTGGCGCAGGAACCCATCGAGATCACCCAGCGCGGCTCGGCCATCTGGTCGTAGACCTTGCGCAGCGCGGGCGCCATCTTGTTGCACAGCGTGCCGGCCACGATCATCACGTCGGACTGCCGCGGGCTCGGGCGGAACACGACGCCGAACCGGTCGAGGTCGTAGCGCGCCGCGCCCGCATGCATCATCTCCACGGCGCAGCACGCCAGGCCGAACGTCATCGGCCAGAGCGACCCGGTGCGGGTCCAGTTGATCAGGTTGTCGAGCTGGGTGGTCGCGAACCCCTGCTTGAGGACGCCTTCTATTCCCACTCGAGCGCTCCCTTCATCCATTCGTAGACGAAGCCGACGACCAGGATGCCAAGGAACAGCATCATCGCGAGGAACCCGGCGAGGCCGATCTCGTTGATGACGACCGCCCACGGAAACAGGAACGCGATCTCGAGGTCGAAGAGGATGAACAGGATCGCGACCAGGTAGTAGCGCACGTCGAACTTCATGCGCGCGTCCTCGAACGCCTCGAAGCCGCACTCGTAGGGAGAGAGCTTCTCCGGGTCCGGCCGGTGGGGGCCGAGCAGCGAACCGAGCACCACCGGCGCCACGCCGACGACGAAGCCGACCAGGATGAACAGCAGGATCGGAAAATACTCGGCAAGCATGCGCTTCTGTTTCCCCTGATCACCGCAAAAGCAAAAAGATGGTGCCCACGAGCAGACTCGAACTGCTACGGCGTTTTAGGCCACCAGCCCCTCAAGCTGGCGTGTCTACCAATTTCACCACGTGGGCGCTATTCCTTCGCTAACCCTCGGATTATCCCTCAAAATCACTGCGGGACATCCTTCGCTTTCGAACCTTGCGCGGGCGATTTCGGCAATTCCGCGGCCGGCTTGTCCGGCGCAGACTTTTCTGCTGCTTTTTCCACCGGCACTGCGGGCTGCGACTTCACTGCATCCAGCACGCCACCGCCAATTCTGGGCTTGTTCGTGGCGAGGTAGGCCAGCCCGAGGCTGGTGAGGAAAAACACCGTCGCCAGCGCGGCTGTCGCGCGCGACAGGAAATTCGCCGAGCCGGTGGCGCCGAAAAGGCTCCCCGAGGAACCGCCGCCGAATCCCGAGCCCATGTCGGCGCCCTTGCCGTGCTGGAGCAGCACCAGCCCGATGATGACAAGCGCCACCAGCACGTGCGCGACGACGACTACCCTAGTCCACATTTCCATTGGTTCAGCCTTTCCGTTGCGCGGCGCGCACGATGGCGATGAAGTCCGCCGCCACCAGCGATGCGCCGCCGATCAATCCGCCATCCACGTCCGGCAACGCAAACAGGCCCGCCGCGTTGCCCGGCTTGACACTGCCGCCGTAGAGGAGGCGCGTGCTTGCGGGTAATTTTTCCCTCAGGAAAAAATGAACTTCCTGTACTTGCTCCGGTGTCGCGGTACGTCCGGTGCCGATTGCCCATACCGGCTCGTAAGCCACGACAACTTTCTCGAAAGATTGCATCCCGTTCAAATCCAGGGCCGCTTGCAGCATTCGTCCGACGACCTCTTCCGTGCGCCCGGCGTCGCGCTCCTCGAGCGTCTCGCCCAGGCACAGGATCGGGGTCAAGCCCTGCGCCAGCGCGGCCGCGAACTTCGCCGCCGCCACCTTGTCCGTCTCGCCATACAGCTGCCGCCGTTCCGAATGCCCGACGATGACGTAACGGCAACCGAACTCAACCAGCATCGACCCCGACACTTCACCGGTAAACGCGCCCTGGGCATGCTCGCTCAGGTTCTGCGCGCCCCAGGCAAGGCGATTGCCCGCCAACTGCCCCGCTACTTCACCGAGGTTCGGGAACGGAACGCAAACCGCGCATTCCACGCCCTCCTGGCCCGCCATTCCTCTGACGACGGCGTCCAGCAACGCCCGATTCGACGCCCGGTTGCCATGCATCTTCCAATTGCCGACAATCAGGGGGGTACGCATCGAATCCGTGTGTCTGCAAACCGCTGAATTTTACCGTATTAGCGCCTATTTTGCGCCGCAATAAGCGCTGCGAACCGAGGTACCGTAATGCCTCTCGCGGCACCCAGTGCGAATGCCACGGAATTGGCATGCGAAATCACCCCGGTTTCCCACGTCGAACGCCCATCGCCAATGCGCGCGCTCATGCAATCCACCGCGACGGCGGGAATGCCGCGCGCCGCAAGCACCGGCAAGCGCGTGATGCCGATGCGATCCGCGCCAACGCCCGCGTCGTTGAACACCGCAGCCGCCGCGTCCACGACGAGCGCGGACTCGGGCCTGCCGCCGTGCAGCGCCCCGTGCGAACCGATCACAAGGATCCGGCCCGCATCCCCGGGCTCGATCTTGCCGACCGAGTCCAGCGCCCAGACTTCGGGCTCCCCATCCGCAATGCGCCAGCGTCCTTCCGAATACGGTGGCGGCACCGAGCGTGGCGCCATGGCGACACGCAACCGGGTTGCGGCCTCCTGGCATGACTGGCCGGCCGCCACGCCACAGAGTGCGGCAAACGCGTTGACGTGGCTGATGATGCCGCGCGCTAGCATGTCGGCGCCATCACCGATGCGCGCGCTCATGCAGTCGACCGCGGCGGCGGCCATGCCGATATCCTCGAGGTAGAAGAGCCCGGCAATACCCGCGCGATCCTTGCCCACGCCCGCGTCGTTCAGGACCAGTGCATGTACCCCGGCGCTGGCGCCGAAATAGGCGGCAATGATGCCGCCATGCGAGCCCGCGACCAGCACCTGGCCGGCAACATCGTCCAATTGCGTGACGCTTTCCGCGGCGACGACTAGAATCCGCTCAGCCATGCCCCGCCCCGCCGCTGTTTCCAGGAACGTTCATGTCTACGACGCCGAAAGCCTGCAATGGCAGACTGCCGGCAAGACCGGCCTGTCGCTCAAGCCGGTACGCGAGGACAAGGACAAAGGCCGCTTCCTCGGACTGGTTTCCTTTGAGCCTGTTACTCGCAGCGGACTGCACCAGCATCTCGGTGTCGCGACCAGCTTCATCCTCGATGGCGGCCTGACGGATTACCAGGGCGCGATCGAACTGCACGAGGCGGGCATCAACCTCAAGGGCGCGACGCATGACGCGGTCGCCTACCAGCGTGCGCTGATGGTGTCGCGGCTCGAGGCGCCGGTGATCTATCCCCCGGAGACCGGGCGCGACTACGCGCTGCACACTGGCCCCCGCTTCGGCGAAATCCGCAACCCGAATCCGGAAATGCCGCCGGACATCAATGTCCCGGTGGACCGGCTTCCCGCCCTGCCGACCGCGATAGCCGGCGTGACGCGCAAGATGATCTTCGACTACGCGCTCTCGAAGAGCGAGCATCGCTACGTGGAGATGGGCATGCTGCCCGGCTCGTCGATCCCGGCCTTCACGACCCGTGCGCCCCTGGAATTGTGGGTGCGCGCCGGGGATCTGCGCGTGGGCGGCTCGGTGGCATACGCCAACTGCTTCGTGATCGTCGAAGCCGGCGCGACCATCGAGATCTCGAGCGGCTTCGGCACGTTGTTTCATGCCTGGTCCGAAGGCCCTACCGACTGGGCCAGCGGCGCGAAGCAGCCCGAGTTGTTCGGCTTCTAAGCTTTCCGCGTTTTCTCGACCACCTGCTCGATCTTGCTGATGAGCGAGGTGTTGACCTGCGCCTTCCAGCGCGCGTAGACGCGCCGCGTCGTGATCTGCCAGGTATCAAGTTCCGCCGCGGTCGGCACGTGCACGTCCACGCCGAGCGCCTTCACGCGGTCCACGTCCTCCGCGAATAGCTTCCTCACGATGCCGATCTGCTGCTTCGCCGCGTCCACGCCCGCTTCGCGCACGATTTTCTGGTCCTGCGCGCTCCAGGTTTTCCACGAGTCGTTGGCGATCGCGAAGAGGAGAATGTCATTCGAGTAGTTCCACTTGGTGACGAATTTCTGGCCAAGGTTGTTGATTTTGGCGGCGAGGAACACTTCCAGCGGATTCTCCTGCGCGTCCACCGCCCCCGAGGCGAGCGCGGGCTGCGCGTCGGCCCAGCTCATGAAGGTCGGGTTGGCGCCCATGGTGGACATGATTTCGCCGTACATCGGGCTGCCGACGACGCGGATCTTGATGCCCTTCAGGTCGTCGGGCTTGATGATCGGCCGCTTGGAATTGCTGATCTGGCGGTAGCCGGTCTCGCCGACCGCGATCGGCTCGGCGCCGGCCTTGCGCACCAGGTCGAAGTACTCGTCCATCACCGGCTTGTTCGCGAGCACCGCGTCCAGCGCCTTGTGGTCCGGCGTGATGAACGGCAGCGTGAACACCGCCAGCTCGCGCACCGTGCTGTACCAGTTGATCGGCGCGCCGCACAGCACGTCGATGACGCCCTGGCGCATGGCCGAGAATTCGCGCGTCTGGTCGCCCTGCACCAGCGAGGATCCCGGGTACTGCTTGATATTGATCCTGCCGGCGGTGCGCTCGCGCACCAGGTTGGCGAAGATCTCGCCGCCCTTGCCCCAGGCGAAGGCCGGCGGCACGACGGTGGACATCTTGTACTCGGCCTTGTACTGCTGGCCGATGGCGATCGCCGGGAACGCAAGCGCGCCAGCGGTGGCGGAAATGCCCTTCAGGAATACGCGTCGTTTCATGAATCCCTCCTCCAGGTTTCCTGCATTCTAATAGCCAAGCGTGCGCGGCAGCCAGAGCGCGAGCTGCGGGAAGAAAATCACCAGCATCGCCGCGACCGTGAAGCTCACAACGAGCCACATCACCCAGGGGATGGTCTCCTCCATGGAGATTTTCGCCATCTTGCAGGACACCATCAGGTTGACTGCCATGGGCGGCGTAAATTGGCCGATCGCCAGCTTCATGGTCAGGATGACGCCGAACCAGACCACATCCCACTCGTAGGCCTGCGCCAGCGGCATGAGCAGCGGGATGAAAATAAGGAAGCTCGACACGCCGTCGAGGAACATGCCGACCACGAGCAGGATCACGAACAGGAGCAGCAGCGTTCCGGTGCTTCCCAAGCCGGTTCCGGTGAGGAATTTCGTGATCGGATCCGCGAGGCCCAGCGTATTCACGGAATAGGCAAAGATGCCCGCCAGGCCGAGCAGGATCATGATCACCGCTGAAATCTCGGCGGCATCGCGGAAAATTTCGAAGAGGTCGCCGAAGCGGATCGTCCGGTGGATCACCATTCCCACGAACAGGCCGTAGAACACTGCGACCACCGCGGCTTCGGTCGGCGTGAACCAGCCAAAGCGCATGCCGCCCAGGATCAGCACCGGCGCGGCGAGACCCCAGGCCGCATCGCGCAGGCTGGACCAGAACGGCGGCCGCGGTTCGCCCCTCTCCGAAGCGCCGAAGCCATGCTTGCGCGAGACCAGCACCGCCGGAATCATGAGCGCCAGCCCGGCGAGGATTCCCGGGATCATGCCGGCCGCGAACAGCGCCGGCACCGAGGCGCCAGGAACCATCACGCTGTAGACGACGAACGCGATGGAAGGCGGAATCAGGATGTCAGTGGCGGCAGCGGCGCCGACGATGCTCGCCGAAAACGCGGGCGGGTAACCCGCGCGCGACATGGCAGCGATCATCACTCCGCCGACCGCCGCTGCGTTGGCGGGGCCGGAGCCGGAAATTCCGCCGAGCACCATCGCCACCAGGATGGCAACCACGGGCAGCATGCCGGGCCCGCGCCCTATCACCGCGACGGCGAAAGTTACGAGGCGCTGCGCCACGCCCGAGCGGTCGAAGATCGAGCCCACGAGCACGAACATCGGCAGCGCGAGCAGCGGGTACTTGGCGATGCTGGCGTAGAAATTCTGCGGAGCGGCGAACAGGCCGAACAGCTGCGTGTCACTGTTGGCCAGCGCGATCGCCACCATGCCGCCGATGCCCAGAGACACGCCGATCGGCACGCCGGCCAGCATCAGCACGAGGAAGATCGCGAACAGCGTCCAGCCGATCATTTCGCGATTTCCATTTTCAGGACCTGGAACGACCTGAACGCGATGACCATCGAAAGCGCGGGTACCCATGCGCTGTACCACCAGCGCGGCACGCCGAGGCCCATCGAGATCTCGGCGTACTTGAAATCGTCCCAGGCCATGAACCCGGTGAGCACGGCGAGGACGACGAAGAACACCGCCGAAACCGCCGCGCCGAACAACACAAGCCTGCGACGGTGCGCGTCGCTGCCCCGCATGAGAAAGAATTCGATGCGGATGTGGTTGTCGCGCAGCGCCGCCGCCGCGGCGCCCGCCATGGTCGTCAGGACCAGGAGGAAAACCGACAGCTCCTCGGTCCAGGCGAAGGATTCGTCCGACAGGTAGCGCACCACGACGTTTGCCATCGTGATGACGCACAGCGCCGCCATCCCCAGCGCGGCGATCCAGTCCTCGGGTGTCCTGTTTTTTGAAGGACTAGAAATTGGTAAGCGCCCTCAGGATGCCTTCGACATCGATCCTGGCCTCGTCTTCCAGCGGCAGCGAGTAGCCCACTGGGATGCGCGCGCCGCCTACCCTCTTTACCGGGATGCCGAGTTCCTCAGCTACAGTGGCCGCGATTTCGGCACCGAAGCCGGCCACGCGAACAGCCTCATGCGCAACGACGAGGCGCCTTGTCTTCGCGGCGGACGCTAGCACGGTCTCCCGGTCCCAGGGCCAGATCGTGCGCAGGTCGATGAGTTCGACCGAGATGTTTTTTGCCCTTTTGACTGCCTCGAGCGCAGTTTGCACCGTGCGCGACCAAGTCACCAGGGTCACATCGCTGCCGGCCTGAAGTATTTTTGCTTTTCCAAGGGAAATTTTTTCACCCGGGACAACTTCCCCTTCCAGACTCCAGAGTTCCTTGTGCTCCATGTAGATCACGGGATCGCCGGAGTCGATCGCCGCCGCAAGCAACGAATGGTTGTCCTGCGGCGTTCCCGGCGTCACCACCACCAGCCCCGGGACATGCGCGAACCATGCCTCCAGGCTTTGCGAATGCTGTGCCGCCGAGCCGGTCCAGATGCCGATCGGCAGCCGCGCGACAAGCGGCACCCGCCCCTGGCCGCCGAACATGTAGCGCGCCTTGGCCGCCTGGTTGACGATCTCGTCCATGGCGCAGAGCGCGAAGTCCACCACGCGCATCTCCACCACCGGTTTCAGCCCGGTGAGCGCCATGCCGACCGCCGCGCCCATGATGGTGGACTCCGAGATCGGCGTATCGATCACGCGCGCGCCGCCGAATTTCTGCTGCAAGCCGCGGTACTGGCCGAAGATGCCGCCGCGGCCGACGTCCTCGCCCAGCGCCACCACGCGCGCGTCCGCCGCCATGGCGCGATCCAGCGCGAGGCAAGCGGCGCCTCCGTAGCTCAGCCTGGATTTCCCTACGTCCATTGGCCGCTCCCTGCGTCCTGGATATCGGTATATGCGCCGCCCTTGTCCGGCCATGGAGCGGCAGCAGCAACCCGGAGGGCGTTTGCTACCTCTTCATGGGTCTGCTTCTGGATTTTTTCCAGTTCTTCTTTTTTCAAACCACAATTCCGGACAAAAACCTTGATCGGATCGTTCGCGAGCGCCCGGGCCACTTCCTCGCCATCCCGGTAGGTCGCCGGGTCGACCGACACATGGCCCTTGAAGCGATAGGTGATCGCGTGGAGAAATTTGGGGCCCTTCCCTTTGCGAATTTCGTTTATTAACTTTGAAGCGGCAAGATCAACTGCCAAAACATCATTGCCGTCGACTTCGGCACCGGCTATGCCAATCGCCTTCGCGCGCGCCAGCGGACCGGCGCCCGCGGTCATCGCTTCGGTGGAGGTCGTCGCCGACCAGCGGTTGTCCTCGCAGACGAACAGTACCGGCAGTTCGTGCACCTTCGCCCAGTTCAGGCCCTCGAGGAACGGGCCGCGATTGATCGCACCGTCGCCGAAGAAGCAGGCCACGATGCTCTTCTTCGCCTGTACCTTCAGCGCATGCGCCGCGCCGACCGCGATCGGAATGCCCGCCGCGACCACGCCGTTGGCGCCCAGCATGCCGACCGAGAAATCCGCGATGTGCATCGAGCCGCCCTTGCCGCCGTTGAAGCCGGTGGCGCGGCCGAAGAGCTCGCACATCATCTTCTCCATCGATGCACCCTTGGCGAGCGTATGGCCGTGCCCACGGTGCGTCGACGTGATCAGGTCTTCGTTCGCGAGGTTGATGCAGACGCCGGCCGGCACCGCCTCCTGCCCGGTGGACAGGTGCAGCGGCCCGCGCACGCGGACATCGTTGCTGAGCGCCGCGCCGAAGGCCGACACGCCGCCCCTGGACGCCTCTTCGGCCGCGTTCTCGAACGCGCGAATGCGCGCCATCGTGCGGTAGAGCGCGAGCGCTCTGTCCTGGGATTTCATGGATGCGAACGAATAGTTGCCGAGCTAAACCTGCGCCGCCTTGCGAACGCTCGCGGCGATGGATTTCGCGGCCGACTCAATGGCTTCGCGCGGCTCGCCCTCGACCATGACGCGCAGCACCTGTTCGGTGCCGGAAGGCCGCAAAAGCACGCGCCCGCGCCCGTTCAGGGTGCGTTCAGCACGTGACTGCGCGTCGGCGATGGCCTGGTGCTTTTTCCAATCGAAGCCTTTCGGCACTTTCACGTTCAGCAACACCTGCGGGTACAGGGCGAGGTCGGCGGTGAGCTCGGCCAGCGTCTTGCCGGATTCGCGCACGGCGGTGAGCACCTGCAGCGCCGAGATGATGCCGTCGCCGGTGGTGTGCTTGTCCAGGCAGATGATGTGGCCGGAGTTCTCGCCGCCCAGCAGCCAGTTCTTCTCTCTCATCAACTCGATCACGTAGCGGTCGCCGACGCGCGCACGGGCAAACGGCACCTTCATCGCGGCCAACGCCTGCTCGAAGGCGAGATTGGTCATCAGCGTGCCGGCCACGCCGGCGATCTTCTCCTTCGCCGCGCGGTGCTTGACGATCGCGTACAGCAACTGGTCGCCGTCGTAGATCCTGCCGGCTGCGTCCGCCATCACCAGGCGATCCGCATCGCCATCCACCGCGATGCCGAGATCGGCCTTCCTGCGCTTGACTTCCGCCACCAGGTTGTCCGTCGCCGTGGCGCCGAATCCGTCGTTGATGTTGAAGCCGTCAGGCGAGACGCCGATCGCGCTCACGGTCGCGCCCAGCTCGTGGAACACCTTGGGCGCGACCTCGTAGGCGGCGCCGTGGGCGCAATCCACCACGATGTTCATGTCCTTCAGGTCGAGCTCGTTGGGAAACGTCGATTTGCAGAATTCGATGTAGCGCCCCTGCGCGTCGTCGATGCGGTGCGCGCGACCGAGGTGCGCCGATTCGTTGCAGCCGATCGGTTGCTCGAGCATGCGCTCGATCTCGGCCTCCACCGCGTCCGGCTGCTTGAATCCGTCGCGCGAGAAGAACTTGATGCCGTTGTCGGCGTAGAGGTTGTGCGAAGCACTGATCACCACGCCCGCCGACAGCCGCAGCGCGCGCGTAAGGTAGGCGACGCCGGGCGTCGGCAGAGGGCCGCACAGCAGCACGTCCACGCCGGCGGCGGAAAAGCCCGCCTCGAGCGCCGCTTCCACCATGTAGCCGGAAATGCGCGTGTCCTTTCCGATCAGCACCGAGGGGCGCTCGGCGCGCCGGTCAGCCCGCAGGTCTGCGCGCCGGCCTGCGCGCCGCGCGACCATCACGCAGCCTGCCGCGTAACCGAGGCGCAGGACGAAGTCCGGCGTCATCGGATCCTGCCCGACGGCTCCCCGCACCCCATCCGTGCCGAAATACTTTCTGCTCATGCCTTCTCCAGGGCCTGCATCACCGCCAGCGCGTCGCGCGTTTCCCTGACGTCATGCACGCGCAGTATTGTCGCTCCATGCTGGACCGCGAGCAAAGCGGCCGCCACGCTGGCCGCCAGCCGCTCGCCGACCGGCCGGCCGGTGATCGCGCCAAGCGACGATTTACGCGACCAGCCGGCGAGCACGGGAACGCCGAGTTCCGCCAGCTCCGGCAGCCGCTTCAGGAGCCCCAGGTTGTGCGCCACGGTCTTGCCGAAGCCGAAACCGGGGTCGATGGTGATGCGGTCTCGCTCGATGCCTGCGATTTCGCAGGCGGCAATGCGGGTGGCCAGGTACTTCTTCACTTCTCCCACCACGTCCGTGTAGCGCGGATCCTTCTGCATCGACGCCGGATCGCCCTTCTTGTGCATCAGGCACACCGCGCAATCTGTGTCGGCGACCGCGTCCAGCGCCCCTGGCGCTTCCAGCGCCTCGATGTCGTTAATCATCGACGCGCCCTCTGCCAGCACGGCCCTCATCACCGACGGCCTTCGCGTATCCACCGACACGGGAACGTCTTTCAACGCCTTCAGGACGGGGAGGACCCTTTCAAGCTCCTCGCGTTCCGCAACGGCCTGGGCACCGGGCCGTGAGGACTCACCCCCGATGTCCAGGATGTCGGCACCTTCCTCGATCAACTTGCGCCCGTGCGCGATCGCAGCCTGGGCATCCAGGAACTGCCCGCCATCGGAAAAGGAATCGGGCGTGATGTTCACCACGCCCATCAGCAGCGGACGATCCAGCGGCAGGAGGAACCCGCCGCAGCGCAGGACGCCGGTCAGGCGTCCGATCTCAGGCGCTTGCCGCAGGCGCGGCGGCACCCTGCGCGCCGTCAGTCGGAGCGCTCGGGGGCACGCTCGGCGACGGAATCTTGGGCGGCCGCGGCGGCTTGCCGGCCATGATGTCGGCGAGCTGGTCGGAATCCAGCGTCTCGTACTCGAGCAGGCCCTTGGCCATCGCCTCGATCTTGTCGCGGTTGTCCTCGATCAGCTTGCGTGCGACCTTGTACTGCTCGTCGACGATGCGCCGGATTTCGGCGTCCACCTTCTGCAGGGTGGTCTCGGACACGTTCTTGTGCGTGGTGATGGAGCGGCCGAGGAACACCTCGCCCTCGTTCTCGCCGTAGACCATCGGCCCGAGCGCGTCCGACATGCCCCATTGCGTCACCATTCGGCGCGCGATCTCAGTCGCGCGCTCGAAGTCGTTCGAGGCGCCGGTGGTCATCTGGTGCATGAAGATTTCCTCGGCGATGCGGCCGCCGAACAGCACAGCGATCGTGTTCAGGAGCCGCTCGCGGTCCTGGCTATAGCGATCCTCGGAAGGCAGCTGCATGGTGACGCCCAGCGCGCGGCCGCGCGGGATGATCGTCACCTTGTGCACCGGATCGGTCTTGGGCAGCAGCGTCGCCACCAGCGCGTGGCCCGACTCGTGGTAGGCGGTGTTCCGGCGCTCTTCCTCCGGCATCACCATCGAGCGCCGCTCGGCGCCCATGATGACCTTGTCCTTCGCCTTCTCGAAATCCTCCATGTCCACCAGGCGCTTGCTCTTGCGCGCGGCGAAGAGCGCCGCCTCGTTGACGAGGTTGGCGAGGTCCGCGCCGGAAAAACCCGGCGTGCCGCGCGCGATGATGTCGGGCTTGACGTCCGGCGCGAGCGGCACCTTGCGCATGTGCACCACGAGGATCTGCTCGCGGCCGCGGATGTCGGGCAGCGGCACCACCACCTGGCGGTCGAAGCGGCCCGGACGCATCAGCGCCGGGTCGAGCACGTCGGGACGGTTGGTGGCGGCGATCACGATCACGCCCATGGCGCCTTCGAAGCCGTCCATTTCCACCAGCAACTGGTTCAGCGTCTGCTCGCGCTCGTCGTTGCCACCGCCGAGGCCGGCGCCGCGCTGGCGGCCGACCGCGTCGATTTCATCGATGAACACGATGCAGGGCGCATGCTTCTTCGCCTGCTCGAACATGTCGCGCACGCGGGCCGCGCCCACGCCGACGAACATCTCGACGAAGTCCGAGCCCGAAATCGAGAAGAACGGCACCTTCGCCTCGCCCGCGATGGCGCGCGCGAGCAGCGTCTTGCCTGTGCCCGGGTTGCCGACCATCAGCACGCCGCGCGGGATGCGGCCGCCGAGCTTTTGGAACTTGGAAGGATCGCGCAGGAAGTCGACGAGTTCCGCGACTTCCTCTTTCGCCTCTTCGCAGCCCGCGACGTCGGCGAAGGTCACCGTGTTGGTGGATTCATCCAGCATGCGCGCGCGCGACTTGCCGAAGCTGAACGCGCCGCCGCGCCCGCCGCCCTGCATCTGGCGCATGAAGAAGATCCAAACGCCGATCAGGAGAAGCATCGGAAACCACGACACGAAGATGTTCACGAGCAGCGACGGTTCTTCTTCCGGCTTGGCCTCGACCTTGACGCCGTACTTGAGCAGGTCGGACACCAGCCAGATGTCGCCCGGTGAATAACTGACCACGCTCTTGCCTTCGGTGGTGGTGGCCTTGAGCTGGCGGCCTTCGATCGTCACCTTGGCGATGCGCCCGGCTTTCACTTCGTCGAGGAATTGGGAATACTCCATCGGCGAGCGCGCGGCCTGACGGGTGTTGAACTGGTTGAACACAGTCATCAGCACCAGCCCGATGACGAGCCAGATGACCAGGTTCTTGAGCATGTTATTCAAGGACTTGCTCCTTCATTGGACGGCTATTGTATTCCCTTCAGACCGCGCCCGAGCAGGTACGTTTCGCGTGATTCTTCACGCGACGCGGCGGGCTTCACCGTGCGGACCTCCCTGAACATACCCTTCAGCTCCTTGAGCAGTCCGGCGAATTCCCCGCCCTGAAACACTTTCACAAGGAAAACACCCTCCCGCTGCAACCGTTCCCGGCAGAATTCCATCGCCATCTGCACCAGTTCCGCGGCCCGCGCCTGGTCCGCGGACGCGATGCCGGAGATGTTGGGAGACAAGTCCGACAAGACCACGTCAGCCTTGTGCCCTCCCAATGCCTCTACCAGCTGCGCCTGGATTCCCGGCTCCCGGCAATCCCCGCGCAGGACCGTCACATTGGAGATGGGGGCGATATCGAGCAGATCAACCGCGATCACCTTGCCGCCTGGCGCAACCCTTTGGGCGGCCACCTGCGCCCAGCCTCCGGGCGCCGCGCCGAGGTCCACTACCCTGGCTCCGGGGACGACGAAACGCTCGCGGGTGTTGATTTCGATGAGTTTGTACGCCGCGCGCGAGCGGTAGCCCTCCGCACGCGCCTTGCGCACGAACTGATCCTTCACGTGCCGCTGCAACCATTGGTTGCTCGACTTGGTCCGCGCCATTTAAAGTGCCGCCATGGACGAATTGTCTCCCATCGAGCGCAAGAAGCTCAAAGCGCGCGCGCACGCGCTGAACCCCATCATTCACCTGGGCAGCAAAGGCCTGACCGAGGCGGTCATCGCCGAGATCGGCCGCGCACTGGAAGCGCACGAACTGATCAAGGTCCGGGCCGGCGGCATGGAACGCCATGAGCGCGAGGCCGCGTACATGGAAATCTGTGCCCGGCTGGCAGCGCAGCCGGTGCAGCACATCGGCAAAGTCCTTGTTGTCTATCGCAAGAAACCCGAAGATTCCTGAACTCAACCACGAAACATGGAGGAAACAATGAATATCAAACGTGGCACCCTGATGCTGCTGGCCCTTGCCGTTGGACTGCTGGGCGTGGTCCCGGCCTTTGCCGGCGCGGATGAAGATGCAGTCCTGACAAACGTCGAGACCTTCCGTGTGGCGCAAGCCGCCGGCAAGGCCCCCGCGATCGCGCCACTCCTGGCCGAAGATCTCAGCTACAGCCATTCAAGTGGAGCGGTTGACGACAAGGCGAAGCTCCTCTCGGGCATCACCAATGCGAACTACAAGTGGACTTCGCTGGAGTACAGGAATCCGACGGTCAAAGTCATCGGCTCGGCTGCGATCGTCCGCTTCAACTTTGTCGGCGAGCAGGAATTCACCGACGGCAAGAAGACGCCGCAGAATCTCGCCATCCTGATGAACTGGCAGAAGCAGGGCAGCGAATGGAAACTGCTGTCGCGCTCGGCGACTAAGCTCTGACGACTGCTATCCCGTCGCAGGCTTATTCCGGCGAATAGCCGGCTTTGCGCATCATCTCGGTAAAGGACACCACGAGCCTGGCCTGGCGGCCGGCAAATTCGGTGGGGGTGGCGGTCTGCACATCGAGACCGGTATTGAGGAGCCTGGCACGCAGATCGGACGACTCGGTCGCGGCGCTCAGTTCGCGGTTCCACGCATCGATGATTGCCGGATTCATCTTCGGCGGCCCGTAAAAGCCGTAGAAACCTTCGTAATTCAGGCTCGGATAACCGAGTTCGCTGACGATGGGCAGATCCGGCGCGAACGGCAGCCGCTTGGGCGAACTGACCGCGACGATACGAACCTTGTCAGTCTGATGGTGCGTCAGGAAATCGGTGACGCCGCCGCAGCCGGCCGCGACATGGCCGCCATACAGATCGGCCAGCAAAGGCGCGGCTCCCTTGTAGGCCGCCGCTTCGAGCGGGATACCGATCGCCTGCCCAAGCAGCACACCGAAGAAATGAGTGTTGCTGCCGGGCGCGGTCGTACCGAAGGTTTCTTTGCCCGGATTCTTCTTGAGCCAGGCCACATACTCGCCCAGGGTTCGCACGCCGATCGTCGACGACACGACAAATGCGGTGGCGGTCGCCCCGGTCAAGGCGATCGGGGTGAGGTCCTTTTCAAGATCGAAACCCGGCGACTTGCGCGTGACCGTCAGCGCCACCGTGGTCGCGCTGGTGCCGTACATCAGCACTGTGCCATCGGCCTGCGCTTTCCTGAGCGCATCGATTGCGATCGCGCCGCTCGCCCCCGGCCGGTTCTCGACGATGACATTGGCGCCGGTGCGCTCGCGCAATTTGTCGGCGACATAGCGGGCCATGATGTCGGAGCCGCCGCCCGGCGGAAACCCTACCAGGATGCGAACGGTGCCGGTAGGCAGGCCCTGCTGGGCGCGGGCTGCCCCGAGACCCGCTAGCGCCAGGGCGCCCATGCCCAAGTGCAGGAATGTGCGGCGGGAATTTTTCATTCAAGCTTGATCGTTTGGATGATCGGGCGGAACTGGGCCGCCTGGCGCTTCACGATCGCGTCCTGCTCCGCGGGCGACGAACCCACGGCCTCAGCGGCGAGGTCAGTAAAGCGCTTCACGGTATCGGGATGCTTCGCGGCGGCCACGGCTTCCTTGTGAAGGCGGTCAATGATTTCCTTCGGCGTCTTGGCGGCGACGAAGAGGCCGTTCCAGCCTTCGAGTTCGAGCGCAGGGTAGCCAAGCTCCCGCACCGTCGGCACCTCGGGCAGTTCGGCAATGCGCTTCGCGCCGTGCGTCGCCAGCGCCTTCAGCTTGCCTGACTTGATTTCGGCAAGCGACGACGAGAGCTGGTCGCCGCCGATGTTCAGCCTGCCCGCGAGCAATTCCTGCTTCAGCGGCGCGGCGCCCTTGAACGGAATGTGCGTCATGTCGACGCCGGCCTCCTTCTTGAATGCCTCGCCGATCACGTTCATGAACGAGCCGGGACCGGTGGAGCCGTAGGTGTACTTGAGGCTCGGATCGCCTTTCAGAAGCGCGCCGAGTTCCTTCAGGTCCTTGACTGGCACGGAAGGATGCGCCGTCAGCACCAGCGGGACATTCACCACGATCGAGACGCCGGCGAAGTCGGTATCGAGGTTGTACGGCAGCCGTCCGGCCAGTGCGAGCGAGGTCGAGGCGAGCGGAAACGTGATGTTGTGCATCAGCAGCGTGTAGCCGTCGGGCGCGGACTTGGCCACCGCGTCGGCACCGATGGTGCCGCCGGCGCCGCCGCGGTTCTCCACCAGTACTGGCTGGCCCATGGATTCCTGCATGCGCTGCGCGACGATGCGCGCGGCTATGTCGGTGGTGCCGCCCGCCGGGAACGGCACGATGATGCGAAGCGGCTTG